>JBEVIJ010000183.1:0-12859 GCA_040510745.1 Xanthobacteraceae bacterium | reverse complement strand
GGGGCGTCCATGGTTCAGTTTGCCATTCGTGCGGCAACATACGCCGCGTTCCTTCTGGTTCTCGCGATCACCATCAACGCGGCGCCCGCGCAGGAGCAGCGGCCGGAAAATAGACAAGACCGCCGCGAACAGCGGCAGCACCAGCCCGGCCAGTTCGACTTTTACGTGTTGGCGCTGTCGTGGTCGCCGAGCTTCTGCCAGGCCAGTGCCGAGCGCGGCCGCGAGGCCGGCGAGCAATGCGGCACCGCCCGGCCCTATTCCTTCGTGGTGCACGGCCTCTGGCCGCAGTACGAGCGCGGCTTCCCGCGCGCCTGTCAGGTGCCGGCCCCGCGGCTCAACCGCGAACTGATGTCCTCGATGCTCGACCTGATGCCGGCGCCACGGCTTGTCTACAGCCAGTGGGATTCGCACGGCACCTGCAGCGGGCTCAATGCCCAGGCCTATTTCGATCTGGTGCGCAAAGCCCGCGGTGCGGTGAAGATTCCGGACAACTATGAAGCGCTGAAGGCGCCGATCACCGTCGATCCCGACGAAGTGGAGGATGCGTTCGTGAAGGCCAATCCGGGCCTGTCGCGCAGCGGCGTCGCGGTGACGTGCGACAGTTCGCGGTTGTCCGAGGTGCGAATCTGCATGAGCAAGGATCTGAAGTTCCGCGACTGCGCGGAGATCGACCGCAGGGCCTGCCGGCGCGACAAACTGATCATGCCGCCGGTACGCGGCGGCGAGCTGATCCGCCGCACGGGCCTCAGTGACGCTGCAGCATCGCTTGCAATTGCGCACCCAGCGAACTGAACCGTTGCAGCGCGCGGGCCTGGTCAAGCCCGGTCGCCGTCAGCATCGCTTCGTTGCCGAGCCGGTTCACGTCGCGGTGAAATTCGCGCAGCGAGCGCTCGAATGCCGCCGGGCGCCAGGCGTCGAGCCCCGGATGTCCGCCGGCATACAGTGCGGCTGCGATGGCGAACCAGCGCCACATGATCGCTCCCTCGGGCCGGCACCGCCGGCCTCGTCCCGTTCGCAAATTAGCCCAGGCGTTTGCCGGAACGTGCGATAACGCATCGAAACCTTAACGGCGGCGCGAGCGCGCGATGAACTACCGACACGCCTATCACGCCGGCAATTTCGCCGACGTCGTTAAGCATGCCGTGCTGTGCCGCGCGCTGTTCCACCTGCGCCAGAAACCGGCGGCGTTCCGCGTCATCGACAGCCACGCCGGCGCCGGGGTTTACGATCTTGCCGGGCCGGAAGCCGGCAAGACCGGCGAGTGGCGCAACGGCATCGGCCGCCTGCTTGGCGATCAGGCGGAGCCCCTCCCAGAGCAAGCGCGCGCGCTGCTCGCGCCATACCTCGACGCCGTCGCCGCGCTCAATCCATCCGGCAAGCTCGCCGTCTATCCCGGCTCGCCGGCGCTCGTTCAAGCGATGCTGCGCCGGCAGGACCGGCTGATCGCCTGCGAGCTGGAGCCGAACGCCGCCGCGGCACTGGCCCGGCGCCTGCACGGCGACCCGCGCGCCAAGGCGCTGGCCATCGACGGTTGGACCGCGCTCGGCGCCACCGTGCCGCCGAAGGAGCGCCGCGGCCTGGTGCTGATCGATCCGCCGTTCGAGCAGCCCGATGAAATTTCCAGGCTGGCGAAAGGGCTGCAGGCTGCGCACCGCAAATGGCCGGCCGGCGGCTACCTGCTCTGGTACCCGGTCAAGGACACCGCCGAGGTCACGTCGTTCGTCCGCAAGCTCTCGCGGCTCGGTATCGGCAAAATGTTGCGAGTGGAACTGATCGTTGCAACAGCTTCTGAAGACTTGGGTTTGCGCGGCAGCGGGCTCATCGCCGTCAATCCACCGTGGACCTTGCATGAGGAGTTGAAGGTGTTGCTGCCAGCGCTGGCCACAACGCTCGGCCGCGGCGGCAAGACTGCGCTGACACTCGACTGGCTCACCGGCGAAACGTCGCGCTGAATCCGTTCCACCCCTTTTCACCCGGGCGGCAATGAGCATACGCTAGGCGTGCGGCTTAAGACGTCCCGCTCCCTTGGGGGGGTCGGCGGAGTGACTTGGCCTCTGGGGGCCGATTCTTTCTTCCGAGTGAATGTCCGGCCGTGCCGCCTGCGGTGCGGGCGACGAACTATTTTCGGGGGGAAGGAGTGTCCCGATGGCAATGAGTGGGACTGTGAAGTTCTTCAATGGCGAACGCGGTTACGGCTTCATCAAGCCGGATGACGGCGGTCGTGACGTGTTCGTGCACATCACCGCGGTCGAGCAGGCCGGAATGAAAGCTCTGAACGAAGGGCAACGCATCCAATTCGAGGTCGAGCCCGACAAGAAGGGCAAGGGCCCCAAGGCGGTCAACCTGGTCGTCACCGGCTGACCGGCACCGCGGTCCGATCGCCGCGGCGTGCGCTTATGACTTATCTCCGCGGCTGCACGCGGCCGCGCAACGAAATGCTTGTACGCCAAAACACTTGCGTGCCGAAAATGCTTGCGCGTCAAGCGATCCTGCCCGAACCTTCGGGCCATGATGATCCTGCGCACGTCTCCGCCATCGCCGTTCGGCCGCAAGGTGCTGCTTGCCGCCAGCCTGCTCGGCCTATCCGACGAAATAACGATCGAGAAGGCCGATCCTTCCGACACCGGCGACACGCTGCGTCGGCAAAATCCGGTCGGCAAGATTCCCATCCTGATCCTCGACGATGGCGCGACGCTGTTCGACAGCCGCGTGATCCTTGAATACCTCGATCACCGCGCCGGCGGCGGCAAGGTCATCCCGCGCGAGCCGGACGCGCGCTTCGCCGCGCTGCGGCTGCAGGCGCTCGCCGACGGCACCACCGGCGCTTCGCTGCTGGTGCTCTACGAGGGCCGCTTCCGCGCCTCCGAGCGCCACGAGCCGAAGTGGCTCGACTACCAGAACGAAAAGATCCGGCGCGGCTTCGCGGCGCTCGAAGCGGCACCCCCGTTGATCGATCCGATTCCAAACGTCGGGCAGATCGCGCTCGCCTGCCTGCTCGGCCACCGCGACCTGCGCTTCAAGGGCGCCTGGCGCGAAGGCCACCCCAAGCTGGTCGCCTGGCTCGACCGCTTCGCCGCGCAGGTGCCGGCGTTCAACGAAACGAAGGTCGCGGCTTAGTCCGGCGCTATTCAACTTCGCGAAAATGTTGTCCCGGCGGCGGCGCGCCCCCTCTCCCCGCTTGGGGAGAGGTGAACCGAGGTTGGCGCACCGCCTGCTTCAAAGCTCAGACAATGCGCTAGCATAGGAAATGCCCTCCGTTCGGGACGTCGTACACGGCCCCTGGCGCGCGGTGCCCGTGCTGGGCGTCACGCAGATCATCGCCTGGGGCACCATCTTCTACTCGCCGGTGCTGACCGTGCCGCTGATCGCGGCGGAGCGCGGGTGGTCGCTGTCGTTTACGATGGGAGGCTTCTCGCTTTGCCTGCTGGTGGCCGGGCTCGCCTCCCCGCTGGTCGGCCGGACCATCGACCGGCTCGGCGGCCACGTGGTGATGGCCGCCGGCAACCTGATCGGCGCGCTCGGCCTGCTCGCGCTGGTCCATGCCGCAGACCGCGTCAGCTATCTCGCGGTGTGGATGCTGCTCGGCGTCGGGCTCGCGGCGTCGCTCTACGATTCCGCGTTCGCCACGCTGGGACGCATCTTCGGCGCCGCGGCGCGCTCGCCGATCACCGTGCTGACGCTCGCCGGCGGTTTTGCTTCCACCGTGGGCTGGCCGTCGACCCATTTGCTGATGGGCTCGATCGGCTGGCGCGGCACTTATCTGGTGTACGCCGCGCTGCTCGCACTGGTCTGTGCCCCGCTACACGCGTTCGTGCTGCCGCGCAGCTGCGCAGCCGCGGCGGCGCCGCCGGCTGACGGCGTCAAGGCGCCCGCTCTGCTGCCGCCGCACGGCGCAGCCTTCCTGTTGGTCGCCGCGGCATTCGCCGGCTACGCCTTCGTGCCTTCCGCGCTGTCAGCACACCTTCTCGGGGTGTTCGGCCGCGCCGGCATCGATGCGGCAACCGTGGTTCTGATCGGCGCGCTGTTCGGCCCCGCGCAGGTCGCGGCGCGGTTAACCGAGTTCATCTTCGGCCGTGACCTGCATCCGCTCACACTGGCGCGCTTCGCGGTGGCGCTGCTGGTCGCCGCATTCGCGATGCTCGGGCTGTTCGGCATATCGGTGCCGGCCGCCGCCGCGTTCGCGCTGATGTTCGGCGCCGCCAACGGCCTGATCACCATCGCGCGCGGCGCGGTGCCGCTCGCGTTGTTCGGCGCCACAGGCTACGGCGCGCTGATCGGGCGGATCGCCGGGCCTTCGCTTTTGATGCAGGCGGCGGCGCCGCTCGCGCTAGCCGTCGTGATCGAGCGCATGTCCGATCCGGCGGCGCTGGCGGCAACGGCAGCATTCGCGGTGATTGCGCTGGCTTGTTTTGCCGCGATCCGGCGGCCAACCACCTAGGGCTGTTAATCGAACAACGAGTCGATGTCGTTCTGCGAGGAGTGGCCGGCGTCGCCGGCGAGCTTCGGGCCGTTGAGCAATTTCCTGTCGCCGGCGGGCGCGTCGTCGAACACGACCAGCTTGAACCGCTCGACGGCGGACCAGATTTCCATCAGGCGGCCGACATGCTCCTCGAGGAACGCCAGGGCCTCGACCACCTTGCCGACCCGCTGCCCGGTCAGATCCTGGAAATTGCAGGACTCGAAAATCTGCACCACGCGGTCGCGGATATCGTTGGCGAGACCCTTCTCGTGCTCGCTCTTGAGCCCGGCGGACAGCGTGTTGGCGCACTGGTCGATGTCCTCGGCCGCCTGCAGCAACTGCTGGGTCGCCTGCTCGGTGCCGCGCACGATCGCGTCGAGCTCGCGGCTCGCCCGCGCGATGTCGGGCGGCAGCGCGCCGCCGCCGGCAAACGCGGCGACCTCCTCCCGGCTGCGCTTGAGCGCCGCGTGGATCGTCTCGAGCTCAGCCTTGTAGGCCTGCGCCTCGGCGATCTGCGCGCGTGACGTCTCTATCGCGGCGCGATTCGTCTCGGCGCGCGGCTCGATCAAGCCACGCAGCGCCTTGATCTCCGCCATGAACTCATGGTGGCGCAGCGCGGCCTCGGCGTCGCGCGCGGAAACGTCGACGCGCCCGCCGGCGCACGCGTCCTGCTCGATGCGGAAAATCTTGCGCTGAACCGGCATCAACCCAATCCCCGGAATGGTTCTAAGCGGGCGCGATTTAAGATCGGGTTCACGCGCGCTGATCGGCGATAACGCCGGGCGCGCGTTGGCAACGCCGGATTAACCATGACGCGGCGCGGTTCATCCAAAATAAACCCTGATCCGACGAATGAGCCGCGCACGGCGACGCATGGGCGCCGCGCGGGCCGGTTTTTACCGATCAGTACAATTTTCACCATGTAGTGGCCATGCGCGGCGTTGAACGCGCGACGATCAGTAACGAGTACGTCAATGCAAAGAATCCTGTGTTCCGCGCTCCTCGTGGGCGCCTTCGGCATCGCGCCGGCGCTCGCCGAGCCGATGCCGCTCCAAGCCGACCGCTACAACGCCACCGGCAGCGTCCGCCGCGCGCCCGGCTATATCGCGCCGGTCCAGCAGCCCGCGCCGCGCGCACGCTACGCCTCGGCCGATCAGGGCCAGATGGGCGGCGGCTTCATCGAGTTCCTGTTCGGTGGCGGCCAGGCGCCGCCGCCGCGCCCGCCCGGCGAGGTCTATGCGCATGCCAATCAGCCGGCACTCGTGCCGGATGAGGTGGTCGACCCGCGCCGTCAGCCGGTCGATCCGAAATTCCTGAAGCAGGTCGTGCCCTACACGGGCACGGAGCCCGCCGGAACCATCGTCATCGACACGACGCAGCGCTTTCTCTTCCTGGTGCAGGGCGACGGCACCGCCATGCGTTATGGCATCGGCGTCGGACGCGACGGCTTCACCTGGTCCGGCGTGAAAACCGTTTCCTCCAAGAAGGAATGGCCGGACTGGCGGCCGCCGGAAGAGATGCTGCAGCGCCGCCCCGACCTGCCGGGCTTCATGGCCGGCGGCCCGGAGAACCCGCTCGGCGCGCGCGCGATGTATCTCGGCTCGTCGCTCTACCGCATCCACGGCTCGAACGAGCCCTGGACCATCGGACAGGCGGTGTCGTCGGGCTGCTTCCGTCTGCGCAACGAGGACGTTATCGACCTCTACGACCGCGTCAAGGTCGGCTCCAAGGTCGTCGTGCTCTAAGCGCGTATCTCAACGTCAAATGAAAAGGCCGCCGTCTCCGGCGGCCTTTTTGTTTTCAGCGTCGCGGCAGGCGATCAATCGTCGCCGCCACCGCCGAAGTCGCTGCCGCCACTGTCGTAGTCGGCATCCTCATTATTTAGCTCATCACCGTCCGACGAACCGGACAGGCCGGTATCAGACGACGAACCAAACAGGCCGGTGCGTTCATTCGCCGATTCATCGTAAGCAGCCGTTCGCGAGCCGCTTTTGCCGATGTCATCCAGTCCGGCCTGCCGGGCAAGATCGCTGTTACTGTTATTACCCGCGCCCCACGGCGCGCCACCGGTCGGCTGGTCGAACGCGCTGTGCGATTGCCCCGGCTGCTGGCCGCCGAACATGCCTTTGAAGCTGTTCATCAGCAGCGCACCGCCGACGACGCCGGCCACCGTCGCCGCCGCGGTGCCGAGGAACGAGCCGCCGTGCTGCTGCTGCATCGGCTGGCCATACTGAGGCTGTCCATACTGAGGTTGTCCGTATTGCTGCGGCTGTTGCGGCTGCATCGGCGCGCCTTGATTGTAGGCCGGGCCCCATGCGTTGCCTGACGCATTCGGATTCGCGCCGGCACGCACCGACGGCACCGAGCCGCGCTGCTCGGGCTTGCCCAGTAAAGCGTTGCGCATGTTGTCGAGGAAGCCGCCCTGCGGCTGCGCTTGCGGCTGGTCGATGCCGAGTTCCGCCTCGAGCTCGCGGATGCGCGCGTCGGCGCGCTTGAGCGCCTCGTCCTGCACCAGCACGGACTGCACCAGGGGATAGAGCGCGTGCGGCGCCTTATCCAGTCCTTGATTGATGGCGTCGGTCGCGTCCGGATCGCGCGGCGCGTTTTCCAGCGATTGCAGCCGCTCGAACAGCTCGTCAACCAGCTTACGTTCCTGGGGTGTCATTGGTTGTTTCCTCCATCCCCTGAGCCTTCGGCGGGAATGTAGGTACGGCCACGACGCAGCGGTATGGCGCGCGACAAAAATTCACAATTGCCTAAGCCTCTGATTGCGCCTACATCCCGGCCAATGTGACGCCCTGTGACGCCAGCAGGGCGGGAAAGGCCTCGCCGGCGAAATAGGCGTATTCCCGCTCGCGCTGATAGGTCAGCGGATCGAGCCGCTCAAGCTCGGCATCGACCTTGCCGGGGTGGCACATGATCAGGCCGCCCGCGGGCAGCTTGCCGAGGAAAACGGGGAACAAGGCGGCAAAATCCGGCACCGTCTCCGCCGCGAAATCGTAGGTGCCGGCAAACGCCGGATTGGTGGCGACGCCGAGCGCGGCCGCACGCTTGCGGAAGCCGCGGCTGAGCACGTCGAGCAGCAGACCCTTCTTGTCGGACAACCGCCGCCGCAGCGGCAGCGCGGCGCGGCCGCACTGGCGCACCCAGGCGTTCGGCGCGATCTCCCTGACCACACCGAGCAGCGCATCACGCACCCGCGGAAACTGGTGCACGTGCTGGTGCCCATCGACGAAATCCGGCACGCGGCCGAATGCGGCGACGAACGCACCCAGCTGCGTCGCGATCTCGACCTCGAGCTTCTTGCGCGACAACCGGCGCAGCAGCGCCCGGCACAGCATGTCATCCAGCGTCAGGAATGCGCCATCCCGCACAGGCGCAAAGCCGGGGCTGAGCGGCGCAAACGGCGCAGTCAGCGTGATATGGAGTCCGATCGCAACCCGAGAGACGCCCGCGTTGAGCAGGTTGAGCGACACGGCGTCGGAGCGGTGGAAGCTCGGCGCCGCGACCATCACCGACGTCGCGTTGATGCGCCCGCGCAGCACCAGGTCGCGAATGGCACCGTTCACTGCGGGAGAGATGCCGTAGTCGTCGGCGCACAGCCAGATCGGCCGCTCGCTCATTCCGCCGCCGTCCGCGCCGGCGCGCCGCGCTCCGCCGGCTTGTCCTGCGCGGACTTCACCTCGTGCTCGGCGACGAAGTAGATCGGCCGCGCCTTGATCTCGGACAGGATCTTGCCGATGTATTCGCCGACCACTCCGATCATGATGAGCTGCACGCCGCCCAGCACCATCAGGCCAACGATCACCGACGGATAGCCGGCGACGGACACGCCGTAATAGAACGCCTCGAACACCATGATTCCGCCGAAGATCAGCGACGCCGTCGCGAGCAGGACGCCGAGCAGGCTGGCGAGCCGCAGCGGCGCGACCGAGAACGAGGTCAGTCCCTCGACCGAAAGACCGACCAGGCTGGGAATGCTCCAGCTGGTGCGGCCATGCGTGCGCTCGGCCGGCTCATAGTCGACGCGGACCTGCTTGAAGCCGATCCAGCTCGCCAAGCCCTTGAAGAAGCGGTTGCGCTCCGGCAGGCGGCGCAGCGCGTCGGTGGCGCGCGGCGACAGCAGCCGAAAGTCGCCGGCATCCTCGGGAATTTTCTGCCGCGCGCCCCAGTTGATCAGGTCGTAGAACGCGCGCACGCCGGCGCGGCGCAGCAGCGACTCGCCGCCGCGGTGCGCCTTCGCGGTGTAGATGACGTCGTGCCCGTCATCGAGCCAGTGGCTGACCAGCTTGTCGATCAGGTCGGGCGGATGCTGGCCGTCGCCGTCGATGAACAAGGTCGCGCCGAGCCGCGCGTGATCAAGGCCGGCCATCAGCGCAGCTTCCTTGCCGAAGTTGCGCGACAGCGACAGCGCCTGCACGTCCAACGCTTCGGCGGGCAACGCGCGAGCAACGGCGAAGCTGTCGTCGCGGCTGCCATCGTCGACGTAGATCACCTCGCAGGCGAGACCGTGCCGCTGGCGCAGCCGCCGCGCCGCCGCGGCAAGCTTCTCGTGGAAGCGCGTGAGCCCTGCGCCCTCGTTGTAGACCGGCACGACGATCGACAGACCGGCTGCCGCCGGCACCCTCGCGGCACTGGAAACGTTGCTTCGGTCGGCAGCGGTCATGACACGTTGTATAGCGCAAAGGGGGCTTCGATGTCGCGACCGCACAGATGGCCGTTCGCCGCAGCATTTCAATGCATTGCCCGCTTGCTGCTTTGCGGAATCCGGCGAAAACGGTTAAGCGGTCCCGATGAATTCACCCGCTCTGCTCAATCGCCTGCTCGCCGCCTGGCGCGAGCGCGCCCTGGTCCTGAAGGCGGCGAGCTTCGCGGCGGTCGGCGTCGTCAACTCGCTGATCGACTTCGGCGCGTTCTGGGTCGCGGTGCAGTATTTCGGCGCGCCGCTCGTTCCGGCCAACGTGCTGTCCTGGCTGGTCGCGGTCTCCAACTCCTATGTGCTGAACTCGTTCATCACCTTTGCCCGCGAGTCGAACCGCGAGCTGCGGTGGCGAACCTATGCGACGTTCCTCGGCTCCGGCCTCGCCGGCCTGATCGTCAACACCACGGTGCTGGTGGTGGCGGTCGGCCTGATGCCGCGGCTGATCGCCGATCCGGTGTTGCAGCTCGCCGCCGCGAAGGCCTGCGCGATCATGGCGAGCTTCCTGGTGAATTTCTCGCTGTCGTATTTCGTTGTGTTCCGGCGGAAAAAAGTCTAAGCCGAGCGGCGCAGCGAACCGCGCTCTACCTCTGGTGGCGCACCTGCACACGACCTTTCCGGATCGATACCATCAAGCGCCAAATTGGCGTTCGTGCGAGTGGCATAGCCACCAGCACAGCGAGCGTCAGCACTGCCACCAGCGCCCAGGCATCGTTAATGGCTTCCACGAACGCCATCTTGTCGATGAGAGGCGCGACCGCGGCTCGGGCCGCCGGCTCGACAAACGAACGAGCTATCAAATCGAGCGGAATGCCTAGAGTTTTTGCGGCCTCAATGTCGCCGGCGGCGAGACGGTCGGCCAGACTGCGCGCGTGGATCGGCGCACGCGTGTAGATAATGGTATCGATGATCGCAATGCCGATGGCGCCCCCGAGATTGCGCATCAGGTTGAACAGTCCGCTCGCATCCGGAATCTTGGTCTTTGCAATGTGCGCGAGCGCAAGGCGCGTTGATGGGAGGATGCAGAACATAACCGCCGCACCGCGCACGATCTGCGGCCAGAACATCGCGTCATAGTCCGTGGCGCTCGTCTGCACGCAGCTCATCGCCATGCCGACTCCGAACAGCAGGATTCCGAAAGCCGCGACATAGCGCTCGTCGAAGCGCTCGTCCACGGCCACCGCAATGGGAGCTGCTACGAATTGCACGACGCCGGTTACAAGGATGATCTTGCCGACCTCAAACGGGTCGTGCCCTCGCACATAGGACAGGAACACGGGCATGAGGTAGACTGATCCGAACAATCCTATCCCCGTGGCAAAACTGAGCAGGCAGCCAACTGCGAAGTTCCGATCGCGAAATGCCCTTGTATCGACGAGGGGATGCGGCGAGCGGATCATGCGCCAAATGAATATCGCGCCTGTGAGGACGCTGACGGGCTGCGGCGCTGCCTTGATCCCGATCTCGAGGGCGGCGAGTGCGCACGCCATCAGCAGCAGCGCGGGCACGTCGAGGTGGCGCGCCTGCGCGAGATTGAGCTTCTCTTTGGGGAGCGAAACGCACGCGACGGCCGCAGCCATGACGCCCGGAAGCACATTGATTAAGAACAGCCAATGCCAAGAGTATGTCTCGGTGAGCCAGCCGCCGACCACGGGTCCTACGGTCGGGGCCAGCACGGCCAGCACTCCGGCGATCGTGGTTGCTACCGACTGCAGCCGGAGCGGAAACATCAGAAAGACCGCCGAGAAAACGGTCGGTATCAACGTGCCGCCGGAGAAGCCTTGCACGACCCGCCACAGGATTAACGTTTCAAAGCTGTCGCTCAGGACACAGGCAATCGACGCGAGCGTAAAGGCCGAAACCGCGATGACGAAACGCCATCGCATGGTGAAGGCCCGGGTCAGGCATCCGGTCAGCGGAATGGCGATAATTTCCGCGATAAGATACGAGGTCTGGACCCAGCTCATCTGGTCTTGCGCAATATTGAGAGCGCGCTGGATTGTAGGCAACGACGTGGCGACCACCTGCACATCCAGGATCGCCATGAACATGCCGATGCACATCATGGCGAAGCCAGTCCATGTGGCGGCTGGCACAGTTGGCGATGCGTGGGATTTTACCGGGATCGCGCCTCCGCTCCGTAGGAAAGCAGGGCAGTAGCAGTTCCAGTCAAAAACAGGGCTCGGGGGCCGACTGGAACTACCACCCTATAAGCGCGAGTGCCATCGTTGGTTCCGATGCGCGACGCCGGGTTCAATGGACAGAACCTCAGAATTCAATGTCGACGCACCCCTCTCCACCACGGGAGAGGGAGTTCACGCCGACGCCATTCCGTTTTCGGTTCAAGCAGCGCTAATTCCTCAACATCCCCGGCAACCGCGTTCGCACGATCTCATCCGCTTCGCGCGCGATGCGCGTCACGATCTCACCGGCCGGCGGGATGTCATGTATCAGTCCGGAGTCCTGCCCCATCGACAGCGGACCCTCGTCCACGTCGCCGGCTTCGCGCGCGGCCCTGAGCTTGGCGATCGCCTCGGCCTTGTGCTGGCGCAGCGCCCATTCGCGCCCCACCCAGCGCTCGATGAAGGCGTTGCGCCGCGAGCGCGTCATGGCGCCGGGCCACACCTGGCTGGCGGCGATGTCGGGAATTTCGGAAAGCTGGGTGTCGTGGCCGTCGCTGTCCACGATCGCCTGCTTGAAATTCGGATGCAGCGGCGACTCGACGCTGGCGAGGAACCGCGTGCCGAGCAGGATGCCCTGTGCGCCGAGCGCAAGCGCCGCCACCAGCCCGCGGCCGTCCGCGAAGCCACCCGCCGCCAGCACCGGAACCGGCCCGACCGCATCGACCACCATCGGGATGAGCGGCATGCTGCCCATCCAGCCGACATGGCCGCCACCTTCGCTGCCCTGCGCGATGATGACATCGGCGCCGGCCTTCACCGCGCGCTCCGCCTCGTTCACGGCGCCGGCCATGTAGGTGACCTTGCAGCCGGCCTCGTGCGAGCGATCGAAATAGGTCTTGAGATCCTGGTCCTGCCGCGCCCAGGCAAACTGCATCACCGCGGGGCGTATCTGGAGCGCCTCGGCAAAGCTGTCCTCGCGCACGTCGAACAGCAGGAAATTCATGCCGTACGGCTTGTTGGTTTCCTTGCGCGCCGCCATGGCGCGCTCGCGGACCTGCTCCGGCGTCAGGTAATGGCATCCCATCGCGCCGAGCCCGCCGGCGCGCGACACCGCGGCGGTCATCGCCGGCGACGACGCCGAGCCCATGCCGCCGAGCGCGATCGGATGCTCGATGTCCAGCAGGTCGCAAACCGGCGTGCGGATCATGAAAGGCCTCCCGATGGGCGATCCTGCGATCGCGCTTGGGGAGACCTTAGCGCCGGGCGAAGCGGCGGTCAGCCCTTCAGGCCGTCGACAAGCTTTGTGTAGAGCGGATTGTCCGGCGCGAACACATAATCGATCTGCGCAACCACGATGCTCTCGGCGCCCTTGTCGCGCATCATGCTCGCCACCGCGTGCACCTGCGCACTGGGGCAGTGCAGCGTCAGCATGCCCGACGAGGTTGGGCCGCCGAACGGCGTCACCACGCCGAACTGGTTCCGAAGTTGTCCCAGCAACACATCGTTGCAGTTCGCAAAGCGAGTGCGGACCTCGCGATAGGCGAGCGCCCTCGCCTGCGCCGCGATACGGTCCAGGAT
>JBEVIJ010000182.1:0-6227 GCA_040510745.1 Xanthobacteraceae bacterium | reverse complement strand
CGCGGTTCGGACGTTCGCCCGAGTTCTCGGCTTGCTCCGAAGCGAACGTCCGAACCAAAGCGACACTAGCAACTTCATGATTTCTATTGTCCCTTTGGACCCGAAGTTCGCAAAAGCGGTTGCTGAGCAATCGTGCGAACTTCGGGTCCGGGACACTATGCGCGCCGACGCGATGGAAAATCCGAAAATAAGGTTCAGATGGCCGCCGAAATCAAAGTCCTGTCCTCGATCGCCACCCGCGAGGCCTACAACGACTTGCTGCCGGAATTCGAGCGCGTGAGCGGTCAGAAGGTCACGACAACCTGGGCGGGCACCGTGGACATCATGAAGCGGATGGCGGCGGGTGGCGAGGACCACGACCTGGTCATCATCTCCAGCAACGAACTCGAAGACTTGATCAAGCAGGGCAAGATCGCGACGGGGAGCCGCGCCGATCTCGCCAAGTCCGAAATCGGCGTCGCGGTGAAGGCGGGTGCGCCGAAGCCCGATATCAGTTCGGCCGAGGCGCTCAAGAGCACGCTGCTTGCCGCCAAGTCGGTCGGCTATACCTCTGGGCCCAGCGGGGTCTACATGGGCAACCTGGTCGAGCGCATGCGGATCGCTGTCGAGGTCAAAGCCAAATTCCGCAGCGTTCCCTCCGGTGGCACCATCGGCACCATCGTGGCGGCCGGCGACTGCGAGATCGGCTTCCAGCAGGTCAGCGAGCTGGTGCACATTCCGGGCATCGACTACGCCGGACCGCTGCCGGCGGACATTCAGCGCGTCACCATATTTTCAAGCGGCATCCAGTCGGGCGCGGAGAATGCGGCGGGCGCCAAGGCGCTCCAGCAATTCCTCACCACGCCCGCGGCCGCCGCCGTGATGCGCAAGCACGGCCTCGAAACCAGCTAACCGCCTACCGCGCCTCCCAGCAAAGGCGTAGCCTGTGACAAACAGCGTCACGGGGAGGCGGCCATGAAGACCATCATCGCGGCGATCGGTGCGTTGCTCGCTGCAAGCATCGCCAACGCCGCCGAAATCAAAGTCATCTCAACGCAGGCGACCGAAGAGGCCTACAAGGAGCTGGTGGCGCAGTTCGAGAAGGCGACCGGCCACAAGGTCACGACGTTCTATTCGGGCACCATCAACGTCGCCAAGAAGCTCGCCGACGGCGAGCAATACGATCTCGTCATCATGTCGGCGCCCGCGATCGACGAGCAGACCAAACTCGGCAAGGTCGTCGCCGGCAGCAAGGTGGATTTCGCGAAATCAGGCACCGGGCTGGCGGTGAAAAAGGGCGCGGCCAAGCCCGACATCGGCAGCGTGGACGCATTCAAGAAGACGCTGCTGAACGCCAAATCGATCGGCTATTCGACCGGCCCGAGCGGCGTCTACGTCGTCAGCGTGTTCGAGAAGCTCGGCATCGCCAACAAGGTCAAATCCAAGCTCAAGCAGACGCCGTCCGGCGTATTCGTGGGCACCTTGATCGCCAACGGCGACACCGAGATCGGCTTCCAGCAGATCCCTGAGCTGATCCACTTCACCGGCATCGACTACGCCGGCCCGCTGCCTGGCGACCTGCAGCGCATGACCATGTTCTCCACCGGCATCCATACGGCCGCGAAGCAGAGCGAAGAGGCCAAGGCGCTGGTCAAGTTCCTCACTGCGCCGACCGCCGCGCCGATCATCAAGAAGCACGGCCTCGAGCCGGGCTGACGGGGGACGCCATGAAATCGAGCCTCATCATTGGAGTGACCAGCCTCATGCTCGCGTCCGGCGCGGCGCAAGCCGCCGAAATCAGCGTCATCGCCTCCAACGCCTTCCGGCAAGCGTACCTCGAGCTCGTCCCACAGTTCGAAAAGGCGAGCGGTCACACGGTGAAAACCACATGGTCAGGATCGCTCGACATCAAGAAACGGCTCGCGGCAGGCGAGACCTACGACCTGCTGATCATGGCGGCGCCCGAGCTCGACGAATTCATCAAGCAGGGCAAGCTGGTTGCTGGCAGCCGCATCGACCTCGTGAAGTCGGGCGTCGGTGTCGCCGTGAAGGCCGGCGCGCCCAGGCCGGATATCAGCTCGGCCGAAAGCATCAAGGCGGCGTTGCTGTCCGCGAAGTCGATCGGATACTCGCAGGGCCCGAGCGGCGCCTATCTGGTGGGGCTGTTCCAGAAGATGGGCATCGCCGACGCGATCAAGGACAAGGTCAAGGTATCGGTCGTCGGCCAGCCGGTCGGCAATATGGTCGCGAGCGGCGAGGCCGAGATCGGCTTCCAGCAGGTGAGCGAATTGCTTCCCGTGAAAGGCATCGACTTCCTCGGTCCCCTGCCCGCCTCGATCCAGCAGATCACCACGTTCTCGGCCGGCCAGTTCGCTGCCGCGAAAGAGCCCGCCGCCGCGAAGGCACTCGCGGCATTTCTGGCGGCACCGGCGGCGACACCGGTGAAAACGAAACACGGGCTGGACCCGGGCTGATTACCACCAGTGCTGCGGCTTGAAGTGCCCCGCCGCGCTCTCGATCACGTGGCCGAGCGCGAACAGTGTCTCCTCGTCGAACGGCCGGCCGATCAGCTGCAGCGCGAGCGGCAGGCCCTGGGCGTCGAGGCCCGCGGGCACCGCAATGCCGGGCAGACCCGCCATGTTCACCGTCACCGTGAACACGTCGTTGAGGTACATCTCGATCGGGTCCGCGCCGCCCTTCTCGCCGATGCCGAACGCCGCTGACGGCGTCGCTGGTGTCAGCATGGCGTGCACGCCGTTGGCGAAGCATTCGTCGAAGTCGCGCTTGATCAGGGTGCGGACCTTCTGCGCGCGCACGTAGTACGCATCGTAGTAGCCGGCGGAGAGCACGTAAGTGCCGATCATGATGCGGCGGCGCACCTCCTTGCCGAAGCCCTCGGCGCGGGTGCGTTCGTACATGCCGATCACGTCGCGGCCGCCGCCCACGCGCAGGCCGTAGCGCACGCCGTCGTAGCGCGCGAGATTGGATGAGGCTTCCGCCGGCGCCACGATGTAGTAGGCCGGCAGCGCGTACTTGGTGTGCGGCAGCGACACCTCGACGATCTCGGCGCCCGCCTTGACCAGCCACTCCTTGCCCTGCTCCCAGATTTTCTCGATCTCATCGGACATGCCGTCGACGCGGTACTCCTTCGGGATGCCGATCTTCATGCTCTTGATCGAGCGGCCGACCGCCTTCTCGTAATCCGGCACCGGGATGTCGACGCTGGTGGTGTCCTTCGCGTCGTGACCGGCCATCGAGCGCAGCAGGATCGCGCTGTCGCGCACCGTGCGGGCGAACGGCCCCGCCTGATCGAGCGATGACGCGAAGGCGACGATGCCCCAGCGCGAGCAGCGCCCGTAGGTCGGCTTCACGCCGACGATGCCGGCGAATGCCGCAGGCTGACGGATCGAGCCGCCGGTGTCGGTGCCGGTTGCGCCGAGCGCGAGATGCGCTGCGACCGCGGACGCCGAGCCGCCAGAGGACCCTCCTGGCACCAGCGGCGTGTTCGAGCCCTTGCGACGCCATGGGTTGATCACCGGACCGAGCGCCGAGGTCTCGTTCGACGAGCCCATGGCGAATTCGTCGTTGTTGACCTTGCCGAGCAGCACCGCGCCGTCGCGCCACAGATGCGACGTCACGGTCGACTCGTAGGTCGGCACGAAACTTTCGAGGATCTTCGAGCCCGCCGTGGTCCGCACGCCCTCGGTGCAGAACATGTCCTTCACGGCCAGAGGAATGCCTTCGAGCGGATGCGCCTCGCCCTTGTGAATGCGAGCATCGCTTGCCTTCGCCATGGCGTGGGCCCGCTCCGGCGTCTCCAGCACATAGGCGTTGAGCGCGCGCGCCCGTTCCATCGCCACGAGATGGGCCTCGGCGAGTTCGGCGGCGGAGAATTTCTTGTGCTTCAGGCCGTCGCGGGCGCCCGCGATGGTGAGCGCGGTCAGCGCGGTCATTCCGGATCGTCGCACTTGAAGGGCGAAGCAGCCTGCGC
This sequence comes from Xanthobacteraceae bacterium, assembly GCA_040510745.1. GTDB lineage: Bacteria > Pseudomonadota > Alphaproteobacteria > Rhizobiales > Xanthobacteraceae > Z2-YC6860. The sequence continues at coordinate 2,257 of JBEVIJ010000182.1, read as the reverse complement.
CGCCGCCTTGGGCGGCACGACGGGCGCCGGCTTCGCATCATCATCCTGCGTGAAGACGGTCACTTCGCATTGCCACGGCTGCGCCCTACGCTTCGCCTCCTCGATCGCGTCGAGGTAGCGGTAGTAGATGTCCATCTCTTCGCAGGCCATGCACATGGCTTATTCCACCACCTTGGGAACAACATAGCAGTTGCCCTCGCGAGCCGGCGCGTTGCGCAACACCGCGTCGGCGTCGCCGCCGTCGGTCACGACGTCGTGGCGCTTCTTCATCGCCATCGGCGTGACCGAGGTCATCGCGTCGACGCCGTCTACATTGACCTCGGACAATTGCTCGACGAACGCCAGGATCGCGTTGATCTCACCGCGCAGGTGCTCGACCTCGTCATCGGCGACCGCGATGCGGGCCAGATGCGCGATGCGGCGAACGGTGGCGGCGTCGACGGACATCGGAAACCCTCTGCCGGCGCGAGCCGGCGCACCGCCGCTATAGCAGACGGCAAATTCCCCCGGCAACTGGCGCCGCGCCACGGCTCGCCTGCAGCCACTGCTTGGCAGGATTTGCAACCTATTCGGTGAGCCGCAATCCAGCAGAACTTGATGGCAATGCGCTACGAAATTGGATTTAATCGCGCCGGGGCATTAGGGGAATTCACAATGGCGCGTTCTCGAGCGAGCGTCGGACTCGGGGCTTTGGGGCTCGGACTGCTTGGCAGCTTGGCTCTCGTGCAGCAAATCGCCGCGCAGAACGCTCCCCCAAGGGCGGCACAGGCGACGGCTGATGGGCTTGAAGTGCCCAAGCCCGCCCCCGCTGCAAAATATCTCGGCGCCGCGATGAAAAGCGAGAACTACACGGTCGGGCCGAGCGCGCGCAGCGACGGCATCATGCGCATCTTCCACGTGGAGACACGCTACGGAAAATACGATTTCGACGGCGTCGAGTTTACCAAACTCCGGCTGCGGGAAATCGAAGCAACCGCAGCGCTCGAAAAAATGTCGAAATCGGAGGCTTGGATCAAATCGTTCGGTAGCGCGGCAGTGGCGCCGATAAAGTTCGGAGTGAGCTTTGTTACCAATCCCGCGGAAGCCATCAATCGATCAGCCAGTGGCATCGCCAACATGTTCGATCGTGCCGGCGCGGCGATGAGCAACCAAAAATCCAGCCGCGACAACATGGCCAACAGCCTGCTCGGCGTGAGTGATGCGCAGCGCCAGCTGGCTATTCAACTGAACGTCGATCCTTACTCGGATTTTGCACCCCTCCAGAACAGACTGCAGGAAATGTCGCGTGTGATGGCCGGCGGCCAGCTGACGGTAAAGGCCGGTCTCGCAGCTGTGACCGGGGGCATTGGTATGGGCATTTCAGCCGCCAGCGGAATGGAGGCGGCGAAAGATACTTTGCGTGACAAAACGGCGGCGCAGGTGATCGCCGAAGTGCGCGCCACCCTGATTTCCCTCAGCGTCCCCGAGGCGACAATAAACCGCCTTATCGAAAACCAGAATTATACGCCGTCCTTCTTGCTCCTGATGTCCCGTGCGTTGGCGCAACTCAAGGCGCAGAACACTGCCGCCTTTATTGAACGCGCAGCCGATGCCAATTCGTACGGCGTGGCGTATTTCCATTGGCGTCGGGCCGACCTCATCGCTGCGCGAAGCGCCCAACTTGGCGGCCTCGTTGCTTTCGTCCCGGTTGCCGGACATGCGGTAAACGTCACCCGCGACGGCAAGGCGGTCGCAGTCTTCCCGCTGGACGACCTCGCATGGACCGCGTTGCCGAAACGGACCTTCCTTGCTGCGAACGCGGAGCTGCGCCGCCGCAGCCCGAACGGTGCTGCGGCGCTCGCAACGACAGGACAGGTGACGCCGCTGGCTTCGAGTGAGATCCAGAAACTCGGCTGGCAGATCGTTCAGCTTAAACCGACGCGCTGAGCCGGCCGGCTACCCCGCCATTCTCCGCAACAGCGCCTGCGCCTCGCTAACGAGCTTGGCGGTGAGTTCCCGCGCCGGCATCTCGCGGCCGAGCGACGCCGCTTGGCCCGACCATAGGGGCGAGAAATCGCCCGAGCTTTGGGCCTCCGCCTTGGCGCGCAGCGGCGCCAGTGCACCAGCGGCGAGCGGGAACTCCGGCGCGATCGTGTTGATCGGGCCGATTTCGCGCATCAGCCGATTGACGATGCCGCGCGCCGGACGCCCGGTCATCAGGTTGGTCAGCGCCGTGCTGTCGCTGCGCGACGCCTTCAAGGCAGCGCGGTGCGGCGCC
>JBEVIJ010000181.1:0-33184 GCA_040510745.1 Xanthobacteraceae bacterium | reverse complement strand
GTCCCAGGGGCTGCGCTCCGCCTTGTGGCCAGCGGCTTAATCGGCGGCGAGGACGAGATCAGGTTGACGTACGTTCCCGCCTAATCACGCAACTCGCCCGAAGGATCGCGCCGACGCGTCAGGTCCGCTTCGGGTCAAAGGTGAAATTTTGGAGGTTCAGGACGATGCCTGGTAATGCCCTAAGACGATAATGCGCTTTGTCATACTTCGTCAGCACGCAACAGAAGTGAGGTTGGCAACGTCGTCTTGATTTAGAGGGATTACGCTGGGGTTACCCGCGCGCCTCGATCTTGTCCTGCGTTTTGGTCTCGAAATCGCTGGCGTCATGGCGCTCGCGCAATTGTTCTTCAGGCGGCCCGCTGGCGCGGTTGACCATTCGCCCGCGCTTGACGGCCGGGCGCTCGCCGATTTCTTTCGTCCAGCGCGTCAGGTTTTTATATTCGTGCGTCTGCAGGAACTTGCGCGGGTCGTTGTAGGAGGCGCCGTTCAACATGCCATTGCCGTACCATGGCCAGATCGCCATATCGGCGATCGTATATTCGTCGCCGGCGATGAATTGATTGTCCGCAAGATGCCGGTCGAGCACGTCGAGCAGGCGTTTCACCTCCATTGTAAAACGGTCGATGGCGTATTTGATCTTCACCGGAGCGTAGGCATAGAAATGCCCGAAGCCGCCGCCCACGTAGGGCGTCGAACCCATCTGCCAGAACAGCCACAACAGCGCTTCGGTACGTTTGCCGCGATCCTTTGGCAGGAAGGCGCCGAAGTTTTCCGCCAGGTAGAGCAGGATCGCGCCGGATTCGAACACGCGTTGCGGCGTCGGCTCGCTATAGTCCATGAGCGCCGGAATTTTGGAATTCGGATTCACCCCGACAAATCCGCTACCAAACTGGTCGCCCTCGCCGATCCGGATCAGCCAGGCGTCATATTCCGCTCCGCGATGACCGGCGGCCAGCAATTCCTCCAGCATGATTGTCACTTTGACGCCATTCGGCGTCGCCAGCGAATAGAGCTGAAGCGGATGCTTTCCGCGCGGCAGCTCCTTCTCATGCGTGGCGCCCGCGATAGGGCGATTGGTATTGCTATAGCGCCACTTGGGACTGTCGTCTTTCTCCCAGACCCAGACTTCCGGCGGCGTGTATTCAGGTGTGTCAGTCATGTTGGGCTCTCGAGTGTCGCTCGACAGGTTGGCCGAATGGATAGAGTGGATTACCAATAACGCGCAACGCCTTGGCGCTTAATTAAACGTCCGCCTTGAGTCTTGGCTGTGCGCCAAAGAACTTCAGCGAATAGACCAAGATCGGGAACACGAGAGGCCGCGGGCACTAATGGTACCAACCGAACGAATTAATTCGGATACAAAAATTCGTTCGAATATTCGCTTGGTCACCATGTGGTCACCCAGCCGAATTCTCCCCAACCTGTTGAAAACCCGCGGTGAGAAAAATTGCGCGCGTAGAATGAGTTGGTTGGTGCCGCAAGAGGGATTCGAACCCCCGACCCCGTCATTACGAATGACGTGCTCTACCGACTGAGCTATTGCGGCTAAAAGCTGGGCCTCTGATAGCGCCGGTGGCCCCGCCAGGCAAGGCTCGGACTCTCTTCAAACGCGTTCATTTCGGCGCGCGCAGCCGTCTGCGGGCGTCATCGGGCAGTTCGGGCTCAATCTCGGCCTGCGGCTCAGGACCCGGATCGTCCGGCACATGCACCAGCGGAATCACCGCCTCTACCCGCGGCTGCGGCGCTGCTGCACGCCGCGCCGAGCGCGGCCTTGCAGAAGGTTCCTTGGCAGCGGGTTCCTTGCCCCCCGGTTCGTCGCGCCGCACGGACTCCACGATCTCGGCCGGCGTATCCACTACCACCTGCACCTCCGCTGGGATGGCCTCCACCGCTGCCGGCAGATCGCCGGTCTCGATCGTCTCGCGGGCATCGCCCAGTTCCTCAAGCGGGACTTTCCATTGGAACGCGTCGAGCCGCCCACTGACGGGCGAAACCGGCATCCAGCGGTCGGAGACAAAGCCGTCGGCGGTCCAGGCCGGATCCCTTGCGGCGTGCAGCGCCCGCGCCATCCACTCGCGGGCGCGGCCTTCGTCGCCGCTTTCAAGCTGCTCGATCTCCGCCATCAGGACGGCGATGCGCTGGGTGGTGTCTTTGAGCAACGGCTTAAGCGCCGCGCGCGCCGCCGCGAACTCCTGTGCCTCGAGCGCGGCGCGCACCACCGCGAGCGCGCTTTCGACATGTCCCGGCGCCTTCTGCGCCAATGCCCGCACGCGCGTCAGCCGCTCGCGCGCGGACTCGCCCGAACGCAGGTGTGCATAGGTGTCGGCGAGATCGGGATGCGGACTGATTTTCCACGCCGCTTCGACGATGCGGCTCGCCTTCTTCAGGTCGCCACGCTCGCCGAGCAGCCGCGCCGCGAGATCGGCTGCGGGAACCAGCGCCGGCTCAAGCTTCACGGCTTCGAGCGCCAGCGAACGGGAGCGCTCGGGTTCGCTTTCTTCGATGCTCAGCGCGCGCGCTGTGAGCAGCACCGCACGCTGACGGCGGTAGCCCGCCTTGTCTATCAATCCGTAGCGGCTGCTGCGGTCGAGCGCCGACAATGCGCCCGCCCAGTCGCCGGTGGCGCAGCGATATTCCAAAACCGCCTGACCCGCCCAGGCGAGCGACGGCGCGGCCTTCGCCGCCTCCTCCGCATAGCCGCGCGCCGCGGCGCCGTCGGCGCGACGCTGTGCCTCGACATAGAGGCCGCGAAGGCCCAGCAGCTTGGTGTCGTTCCGCTCGGCCATGGTGCGGAACGCAAACTCCGCGCCGGTGCGATCGCCGGCGAGCTGCGCGCATTGCGCATGAAGCAGCAAGGCGAGCGGTTCGCCCGGCGCGATCTTCTCCGCCTCGTCGGCAAACTTGCGCGCCGCGCGCGCGTCTCCGGCGCCAACCGCGATCAGACCACGCGAGATCGCGAGGTAGCCGCGCACGCCGCGGCGGTGGCCGAGGAACATCGCGATCAGATCGGGCGAGCGCAGGATGGTGCGGATCAGCGACCATAGCAGCAGCACAACCGTGACAACGGCCGCGATCGCAACCGCCATCACCATCACCGATGTTTCGATGCGGTAACCCTGCCAGGTGATCGCGACGTCGCCGGGACGGTCGGCGATCCAGACCACGCCGAGCGCGATCAGGGCGACCAGCGCGAGAAACAGGATGACCCGGATCATTGCGGCGTGGGCCTATGGGTTCAACGTGAGTGCGGCGAGTGCTTCGGCGCCCAGCCGGCGGCTCGCGTCGACCGCCTTGCCGCGCGCCTCCGCCTTGGCGACCCAGGCAAGCGCCGGAGCGCGCACCGTGGGCGGCAGCTTGGCAAGCTCGGCCAGCGCGCCGGCGATGTCCGCTTGCGCGGCCTTTACCTCGATGCGCGACAGGATCGCGTTGACGTCATCGCCTGGCATTTCCTCGATCGGGCGGACGCGCACCAGCTTCTCGGCATTGGCCTGCAGGCGATCGAGCAATCCGCCGTCGCGCGGTGTGATGCCCGCAGCCCGCTGCATGATGGGCAGCACGGTCAGAAGCTCGCGGCCAAGCGTCGCGGCACTCGGCACGCCGGACGCAGCGAACGGCTCGATCGCCGCCAGCGTCTGCATGTTGGCGGTGAGCGGCTTCACGGCGGCCAGTTCGGCGGTGAACGGCTCGCCGCGGTCGAACGCGGCGCGCAGCGCCGACGCGGCAAGCGCGAACCGGATCGGCCGGTCGTTGACGGCGGCAGCCGCGCTCGCAGCCGCGTTCTTGGCGAGCTGGTCCGCAACGGTGCGGTCAACCTTCTCCAGTGCGGCGATCCGATCCGCCAGTTTCACGATCTCACCATGATCACCGGAGCTGGCGCGCGCCGCGTTCTGCAGCTCGGACACTGTCGCGGCTGTCGTATCGATGCGGCCGCGCACGTTGCGGAACGCCGCGTCGGTATCGTCGGCGCGGCGCGCGAGCGCAATGATGGAATCGGACAGCGGCTTGATCAGCCCTTCCATCGAGCCGAGGCGGCCCAGCACGTTCGGATCGGTCGCCACCGGGCGTGGCGCGTTGAGCGCGCTTTCGAGTTTGACGAGCCGTGCCGACAGCGCATCGAGCGCCTGCGGGTCGATACTCGTAGGAGCGGGCCGCGCAGCCAGGTCGCGCAACTGCGCTTCGATCGAAGCGAGCCGAGATGCCAATGCCGCCGCCACGGCATCGCCGCCGCGCGGCACGATCAGCCAGATCGACAGGAGCACCAGCAGCACGGCAGCGGCCGCGAGGGCACCGGCAACCGCCGCCGGCCAGGGGAAGTCGGGCGGCAGCCACGCGATGCCGCCGGATGGCGGCGGCTCGGACGCGGCGCGCGGCGGTTCGCTTGGTGGAACATGCGGCGGCACGGGCGGCGCTTTCGCCCGGGGCGGCGCTTCCGCCTGCAATGGCTCGGATTGGACCGGCGCGGCCGCGGGCTCAGCCGCGACCTCGGTTGCCGTCAGGTCGATGGTCGGCGCGGGCCGCTTCCGGCGGGCGCCGGGGATTGCCGGGGACGGGCGTTTTCCAGTGGCCATGCCGTATTCTATGCGATTCGTTCAAGGCCGCGACGTGACCAAAGCGAGCATCCCAGCCTCGTCGGGCTTGGCCGCCACGCGGATTCGGGAGGCGCCGGCGGCCTGGAGCGGCTCGGCCGCCCGCGCCGACAGGCAATAATGAATGGGTTGGAGCGCCGGCCCGTCGCGGGCGCAGTCGAGGTAGCTTTCCACGCTGCGCCGGGAGAAATGCAGCACGCCTTCGACAACGCCCGCCGCCAACGCGGCCCGCACGTCGTCCGGCAATGCCGCCACCTTGACGGTGCGATAGACGGCCACGGTCGCCACCTTGAGGCCGCTGGCGGCCAACTCGGCGCCCAGATCGCGGGCGCGCTCCTCGCCGGCAAGATAAAGCAGCGGCATGGCTGCTCCGGAAACCCGCACCGCGGCGAGCCGCGCGAGATCGCCGCCGTCACCATCCGCCGAAGTGACTTCGGAGAATCCGGTAGCGCGCGCCGCCGTCGCGCTGGCTTGGCCGACGGCAAGCACCGGCAGCGCCGTCAGCTCGCCGCGCCGTTTGTGTGCGGCGATGGCCCGCGCGCCGTTGGCGCTGGTGATCAGCACCGCGGCCCAAGGCCCCGCTCCGAGATCGGCATCGATCACCGGCTCGACCCGCAGCATCGGCGCCACCATCACCTCATGGCCCCGCGCGCGAAGCTCCGCCGCGGTGCGCTCGTTGTCGGGCTCTGGCCGGGTGACGAGGAGGCGCATGTCAGGCGAAGAAGTCCGGGCTGGCCTTGCCCTTGAGTTCGCGCCCCGCATCCGTGCCGAGCCGCTCCGCATCATCTGCCGAACCGCTGCGTGTCGTCTCGAACGCTTCGCTGCCGTCCGGCTTCACGATCATGCCGCGGAAATTCACCCGGCCGTTCGCCACCGCCGCGTATCCGGCGATCGGCGTGCGGCATGAGCCGTCGAGCGCAGCGAGGAACGCGCGTTCGCAAGCAAGCGCAGTCGCAGTATCGGCATGATTGATCGGCGTGAGCAGGCTGCGCGTCTTCGCATCGTCCACGCGCGTCTCGATGCCGATCGCGCCCTGCCCCACCGCAGGCAGAAACTCGTCGAGCTCGAACACGGTGGCCGCCGCATCGGCGAGACTAAGCCGCTTGAGCCCAGCGAGCGCCAGCAGCGTCGCGTCGGCGGCACCTTCATCGAGCTTGCGCAGCCTTGTTTCGACATTGCCGCGCAGGTCGACGACTTTCAGATCGGAGCGCATGCGCCGTAGCAGCGCCTGACGGCGCGGTGACGACGTCCCGACCACCGCGCCGCGCGCCAGCCCGGCCAGGTCGCGCGCCTTGCGGCTGATGAAAGCGTCACGGGCATCCTCACGCGGCAGGAATGCCGAGAGCACCAGACCCTCCGGCAAAAAAGTCGGCATGTCCTTAGAGGAATGCACTGCGAGATCGATGCGTCTTTCGATCAGCGCCTCCTCGATCTCCTTGGCGAACAGCCCTTTGCCGCCGGCCTCCGCCAAAGGCCGGTCCTGAATCCGGTCGCCCGTGGTGCGGATCACCTTGAGTTCGATCCCTGCCGGATCGAAGCCGTGCGCCCTCGCCACCCCGTCACGCACCATCCCGGCCTGCGCCAGCGCCAGCGGGCTGCCGCGCGTCCCGATCCGCAGGATCGCAGCTTGGGATGGAGCTTGGGGTTGCGACACCGGACCTCGCAATGGTTGCCCGTCGGCAGCTATGCTAACTGTTCGTCATGCTTGTACTCGGAATCGAGACGACATGCGATGAGACTGCCGCCGCGGTGGTCGAGCGCACCGGCGACGGGCCGGGCAAGATCCTGTCCAACGTCGTGCTGTCGCAGACCAACGAACATGCGGCGTTCGGCGGCGTGGTGCCGGAAATCGCCGCGCGCGCCCATGTCGAGGCGCTGGACCGCGTCATCGCCAAGGCCATGAAGGACTCCGGCAAGGATTTCGACGCCATTGATGGCGTCGCGGCGGCGGCGGGGCCCGGACTGATCGGCGGCGTGATCGTCGGACTGACCACTGCCAAGGCGATCGCACTGGTGCGCTCGAAGCCGCTGATCGCGGTCAATCATCTCGAGGCACACGCGCTCACCGCGCGGCTGACCGACGGCACGCCGTTCCCCTATTGCCTGTTCCTCGCCTCCGGCGGCCACACCCAGATCGTCGCCGTGCTCGGCGTCGGCGACTATGCCCGCATTGGCACCACCATGGACGATGCGATCGGCGAGGCGTTCGACAAGACCGCGAAGCTGCTCGGCCTCGGCTATCCGGGCGGACCGCAGGTCGAGCAGGAGGCGCTGCGCGGCAATCCCGTGCGCTTCCTGCTGCCGCGTCCAATGCATGGACGGCCCGAAGCCGATTTTTCACTCTCAGGATTGAAAACTGCGCTGCGGCTCGAAGCCGAGAAGATCGCGCCGCTGACCGACCAGGACGTTGCCGACCTTTGCGCTTCGTTTCAGCAAGCCGTCGTCGAGACCGTCATGGACCGGCTGCGCGCAGGCTTGCGCATTTTCCGCGAACGCTATGGCGCACCGACCGCGCTGGTCGCAGCCGGCGGCGTTGCCGCCAATCAGGCGCTCCGCAAGGTTCTGCATCGCATCGGATTCGAATCCGGCACCGTGCTTGTCGCGCCGCCACCCGCGCTTTGCACCGACAACGGCGCGATGATCGCATGGGCCGGCGCGGAGCGGCTGGCGCTCGGTCTCACCGACTCGCTAGTCACCGCGCCGCGCGCCCGTTGGCCGCTCGACGAAGTGAGCAAGCCGGTCCAGCCGGAGAGCTTCTTCGGCCGCGCGCTGGCCAATAGCGGCGCGAAGGCCACGTCATGAGTCTCGACCGGTTCGCCGTGCTCGGCGCGGGCGCGTGGGGCAGCGCGCTTGCCAACGCTGCTGCGCGCGCAGGCCGCAACGTGACGCTGTGGGCACGCGATCCAAAAACCGCCGCGGCAATCGCCAAGACACGAGAGAGTCCGCGTTTGCCAGGCATGAAGCTCGCCGACGGTATCACTGTCACCAGCGACCTGGAGCAAGCCGCCGGGAGCACCAACGCCATTCTGCTGGTGGTCCCTGCGCAGGAGGTACGCGCGGTCGCGCTCGCACTGAATGATGTCGCGCCGTCAGGCACGCCGATCATCGCCTGCGCCAAAGGTATCGAGCGCGGCACCGATCGCTTCATGACCGAAGTGATCGCGGAATGCGCGCAGACCGCATTGCCCGCGATCCTGTCCGGCCCGAGCTTTGCCGCCGACGTGGCGCGCGGCCTGCCGACCGCGGTGACGCTGGCGGCAAAAGACCTTGGCTTGGCGGAGCGGCTGACGCAGGCGCTCGGCTCCGGCACGTTCCGGCCCTATCACTCGACCGACGTGCGCGGCGTGGAGATCGGCGGCGCGGCGAAGAACGTGCTGGCCATTGCGGCGGGAATTGCCACAGGCCGCGGCCTCGGCGCCAGCGCGGTCGCCGCGTTGACCACCCGCGGCTTCGCCGAGTTGTTCCGCTTCGGCCGCACCTTCAACGCGCAGCCCGAGACGCTGACCGGTCTGTCCGGGCTTGGCGACCTGGTGCTGACCTGCTCCAGCCCGCAGTCGCGGAACTTCTCCCTTGGCATCGCGCTGGGGAAAGGCGAAAAATTGGGCGAGGCTCATCACGGCAAGCTGGCCGAAGGCATATTCACCGCTCCCGCGCTGGTCGAATTGGCCAAAGCCAAGAGCGTCGAAATGCCCATCGCCGCCGCCATCGCCGCGGTGCTCGACGGCAGGCTCGGCGTGGACGCGGCGATCGAGTCGCTGTTGGCTCGGCCGCTCAAATCGGAGGCGTGAATGGCGTACTGGCTCCTCAAGACCGAACCTGAGGACTTTTCCTGGGACAATCAGGTGAAGCGGGGCGCGAAAGGCGAAGTCTGGAGCGGCGTGCGCAACTTCACCGCGCGGCATCATCTCAAGGAAATGAAGAAAGGCGATCTCGCGTTTTTCTACCATACCGGCGACGAGAAGGCCGTGGTCGGCATCGCCGAGATCGCCAAGGCGGCCTATCCCGATCCGACCGCGGCCAAAGGCGAGCCGTGGGTGGTGGTGGACATCAAGGCGGTCGAGCCCCTGCCCAAGCCGGTTACGCTGGCCGCGATCAAGGCGGAGAAGTCGCTCAAGGACATGGCGCTGGTGAAATACGCGCGCTTGTCAGTACAACCTGTGACGGCCGCAGAGTGGAAGGCGGTCTGCAAGATGGGCGGCGTGAAGGGCTGACGCCGTGGCCTACTGGCTGGTGAAATCCGAGCCCAACGTCTGGTCGTGGGATCAGCAGGTCAGCAAGGGCGTGCAAGGCGAGCTCTGGACCGGGGTGCGCAACCACACCGCCAAGCTCAACCTGATGAAGATGAAGAAAGGCGAACGCGCCTTTTTCTATCATTCGAACATCGGCAAGGAGATCGTCGACGTCGTCGAGGTGATTCGCGAGCACCATCCCGATCCGACCGCCGAGCAGGGTGAGCCTTTGGTGGTGGTCGATTTCAGCGCCCGCGAAGCGATCCCAAAGCCTGTGACGCTCGAGGCCGTCAAAGCCGAGCCCAAACTCAAGGACATGGCGCTGATGAAATCTCGCCTGTCGGTGCAGCCGGTGACAGCCGACGAATGGAAACTCGTCTGCAAGATGGGCGGGATGACGGCCTAACCCGATTTCAACACACTCGCGATCGCGTCCGTGAACACGCGCGCGCCCAGCACGATGTCCTCGTCCGAAGTGTTCTCACTCCAGTGGTGGCTGATGCCGCCGATGCTGGGCACGAACATCATCGCGGCTGGAATTTCCCGCGCAACGACCTGAGCGTCATGGCCCGCGCCCGACGGCATCCGCACCGAAAGTCCGGGGGCGTGACGAGCCGCCGCGTCTTCGAGCGCCTGCTGGAAGCGCGCGTCCATCGCGGCCGGCTCGCTGCGCCTGGTGCCCTGGATGGTGATCTCGCAGGGACCGGCACGGTTGGCTTCGGCAGCCAACTCGTGCAACGCCGCTTCGAACCGCTGCGCCACGGCCGCATCGACATCGCGGAATTGCAGGATCGCTTCCGCTCGTCCGGGAATGATGCTCGGCTCACCCGGCTCGAACCTCACGTTGCCAACCGTCCATACCGTGCGCGCGGCCCTGATCTCGGTGAAGCGCCGGTCGATCGCCACGAACAGGCGCACCAACGCCGCGCCGGCATCGCGGCGTTCCCACATCATCGTGGTGCCGGCGTGATTCTGCTGGCCGGCCGCCGTGATGCCGAAATTCCACAAGCCGACCAGGCCCGTGACGACGCCGATCTTGAGATTGCCGGATTCCAGCGTGCTGCCCTGCTCGATGTGTGCCTCGAAGTATCCGGTATAGCGGCGCGGATCGATCCTGAGACGCGGACGGCTGGCGTAGCCCGCCGCGGCGAGCGCATCGCGCATCGATTGGCCGGTGGTGCGATTGCGCGCCGCGTCGATGTCCGCTTCGGTGACGTCGCCAACGAACGACCGGCTGCCGAGGAAGGCGCCGAAATGTCCCTCCTCGTCGCAGAACGCCACCACGTCGACGCCGATGTCGCCAGCCGCCGGATCCTCGCGCAAGGCACGCGCGGTTTCGAGCGCGAAGATCACGCCCAGCGCGCCATCGAGCCAGCCGGCCTGATTCTGGCTTTCAATGTGCGAGCCGGCCAGAACCTTACGGCCGGGGGCCAACGACTTGCCGAGCACATTGCGGATGCCGTCGATCTGCGCATCGAGGCCGGCATCCGCCATGCGATCGGCGAGCCATTGCCGCGAAGCGACATCCTCCGGCGACAGGCTTGGCCGGTGCACACCGGTCTTGTAGGTGCCGAAGGTCCGAAGCTTGTACAGGTCGCCGAGCAGGCGTTCGGGGTTGATGGCGGGCATGGGCACCTTGTGCTGAGGTCTCTAGACTAAGCAGAATTCATGCCGCCATGTATGATACTCAAGCTGGGAGGCGCACCATGATGTCCAACATCAACTATCTTTCGATTTTGATTGCCGGCGTGGCCGCCTGGCTGTTTGGCGCGGCGTACTACACGGCGCTGAGCGGGCCTTGGCTCGCGGCGCAGGGCAAGACCATGGAACAATGCAAAGCGGAGATGGAGGGCAAGCCCAAATCCGCGATGTATGTGCCATTCGTTCTGGCTTTCGTCGGCGCGCTGATCATGGCCTGGGCGCTCTACGGCGTGCTGGTGCATCTCAAAACATTCAGCGTCCGTGCCGGCATGATCTCCGGCGCCATCATCTGGTTCGGCTTCGTGCTGACCACGATGACGGTCAACAACGCCTTCCACGGCAAGCGGCCGATGCTCACCGTGATCGACAGCCTGCACTGGCTCGGCGCGCTGCTGGTCATGGGTCTGATCGTCGGCTGGATGGGGCAGTAGCTACTCGATCTTGACGCCGATCGAACGGATCAGCGTGCCGTACTTTTCGTAATCGGCCTTGATCCGGGCGGCGAACGCATCCGGCGCGACCGTGTAGGGCTCGCCGGAACCAGTGTTGGCGAGCCGCTCCCTGAACTCGGGCTGCGCCAGCACCGCCGCGATCTCCTTGCGCAACAGGTCGATGACTGGCTGCGGCGTGCCGGCCGGCACGAACAGGCCGTGCCAGCTCAGCGCCTCGTAGCCCGGATAGAGCTCCGCGATGGTCGGCAATTCCGGCGTTGCCGGATTGCGCACCGATCCCGTGGAAGCCAAACCGCGCAGCTTGCCGGACTTGATGGTCGGCACCACCGAACCGCCACCGAACATCGCGGACACTTCACCCGCCAGCACCGCGACCGCCGCAGGACCGCCACCACGATACGGCACATGGGTCAGGTCGATGCCGACGTGCTGCTTGAGCATCTCCATCGCGAGATGATGCTGGCTGCCATTGCCGATCGAGGCGTAGAACAGCGGCGGCTTGCTGTTACGCGCCAGCTCGATGAACGCACGCAGACCGTTCGCCGGCAGCGCCGGATTGACCGCCAGCACGATCTGGTTGGAGACCAGGCTCGCCACCGGCACCAGGTCCTTGAATGGATCGAACGGCATCCGGGCGCCGTACACGTGCGGATTGCTGACGAACACATTCTCGGTGCCGTGCAGCAGCGTGTAGCCGTCGGACGTGGCCTTCGCTGCCAAATCGCTCGCCAGATTGCCGCCGGTGCCGGGCTTGTTCTCGATCACCACCGGCTGGCCGAGCCGCACCGACAGCCCCTGCGCGTAGAGCCTTGCAATGATGTCGGACGCGCCGCCCGGCGGAAATCCGACCAGAAGCCGGATCGGACGGTTCGGATAGGCCTGCGCGGCGACCGCATCGGCCGTGGCGGCCAGCGCGAACAACGCCAAAAGCACGCCCCGAAATTGGCCCGGCATGGACAGTTTCCGCCCCAACTATCGCTTGTCTGTCGACCAAAGTGGCACGGTCGCCGCCTTGTCGCTCGTCTGTGCGACGTCGCATAATAGTGCAAGCAAAAAGCGCCGTCGCGAGCCAAATCGCGCCGCGAGGAGGAACAGATGTCGGACGACAAGATTTACGAAATCCCAGCCGAATGGAAGCATCGCGGCTTCATCGACGACGCCAAGTATCAGGAGATGTACAAGCGCTCGGTCGCCGATCCGAACGGATTCTGGGGCGAGCACGCCAAGCGCATCACCTGGATGAAGCCTTTCACCAAGGTGAAGAACACCTCCTACGCGCCCGACAACGTCTCGATCAAATGGTTCGAGGACGGTACGCTGAACGCCGCCTACAACTGCATCGACCGCCATCTGCCGAAGCGCGCCAATCAGACCGCGATCATCTGGGAGGGCGACGATCCCAAGGACGACAAGAAGGTCACCTATCAGGAGCTGCACGACGAGGTGTGCCGGATGGCGAACATCCTGCGCAACCGCAACGTCGAGAAGGGCGACCGCGTCACCATCTACATGCCAATGATCCCGGAGGCCTGCTACGCCATGCTCGCCTGCGCGCGGATCGGCGCGGTGCATTCGGTGGTGTTCGGCGGCTTCTCGCCGGACTCGCTCGCCGGCCGCATCGAGGACTGCCAGTCCAAGGTCGTCATCACCGCCGACGAAGGCGTGCGCGGCGGCCGCAAGATTCCGCTCAAGGCCAACACCGACGCTGCGATCGCCAAAGTCGGCAACGTCGACCACGTCATCGTGGTGAAGCGCACCGGCGGCGCGATCGACATGACGCCCGGCCGCGACGTCTGGTACCACGAGGCGGCCGCGGTGGTGACCTCGGAATGCCCCTGCGAGGAGATGAGCGCGGAGGATCCGTTGTTCATCCTCTACACGTCGGGCTCGACCGGAAAGCCCAAGGGCGTGCTGCACACCACCGGCGGCTACATGGTTTACACCTCGATCACGCACCAATACGTGTTCGACTACCACGAGGGCGACATCTACTGGTGCACCGCCGACGTCGGCTGGGTCACCGGGCACAGCTACATCGTGTACGGGCCGCTCTCTAACGGCGCCATCACGCTGATGTTCGAAGGCGTTCCGAACTATCCGACCATGTCGCGCTTCTGGGAGGTCTGCGACAAGCATCAGGTCAACACCTTCTACACGGCGCCGACCGCGATCCGCGCGCTGATGCAGGCCGGCGAAGGCCCGGTGAAGAAGACGTCGCGCAAGTCGCTGCGGCTGCTCGGCTCGGTCGGCGAGCCGATCAATCCGGAAGCCTGGGAGTGGTATCACCGCGTGGTCGGCGACGGCCGTTGCCCGATCGTCGACACCTGGTGGCAGACCGAGACCGGCGGCATCCTCATCACGCCGCTGCCCGGCGCAACGCGCCTCAAGCCCGGCTCGGCGACGCGGCCGTTCTTCGGCTGCCAGCCGCAGCTCGTCGATGCCGAGGGCAAGGTGCTCGAAGGCGCCGCCTCCGGCAATCTCTGCATCATCGACTCGTGGCCCGGGCAGATGCGCACCGTGTTCGGCGATCACGCGCGCTTTATCGAAACCTACTTCAAGACCTATCCGGGCAAGTACTTCACAGGCGACGGCTGCCGTCGCGACGCCGATGGCTACTACTGGATCACCGGCCGCGTCGACGACGTCATCAATGTCGCTGGGCATCGCATGGGCACCGCCGAGGTGGAGAGCGCGCTGGTTGCGCATCCGAAATGCTCTGAGGCCGCGGTCGTCGGCTACCCCCATGACATCAAGGGTCAGGGCATCTACGCCTATGTGACGCTGATGGCGGGCGAGCAGCCGAGCGAAGAACTACGCAAGGAGCTGGTGGCTTGGGTGCGCAAGGAGATCGGACCGATCGCGTCGCCCGACCTGATCCAGTTCGCACCGGGCTTGCCGAAGACACGCTCCGGCAAGATCATGCGCCGGATCCTCAGGAAGATCGCGGAGGACGATTACACCGCGCTCGGCGACACCTCGACGTTGGCTGATCCGGCCGTGGTCGATGACCTGGTCAACAACCGCCAGAACAAGAAAGCCGGGGCCAAAGCCAGCGCGTAAGCAGGTCGCCGGCCTCAATCCGCCCTCATCCTCAGGAGCGGATTTGCGCGCAGGCGCGGGAACCACCCGCGTCCCGTTTTTCTCCTAGATTCAGCCGCTTAAAGGGCCTTGTGCTGGCCCGATAATATGGTGAATAAAGGGTTATTGATGCGGCAACGTTAGTTGGACGTTGCGTCATGAGTATGGTTCTGCGTATCGCCGCTTTCGCGGCCGTTGCCGCGTCATTTTTCTCCCTTGTCATCGCCACACCCGCCGCTGCTCGCGAGGTTGTCGCCATCAATGGCGGCGCATCCCCGGGCACCATCGTGGTGCGTACCAATGAGCGCAGGCTCTACCTCGTCCTCGGCGAGGGCAGGGCTTTGCGTTACACGGTCGGCGTCGGACGCGCCGGACGGCAGTGGGCCGGCCGGGCATTCATCGACGGCAAGCATGTGCGACCCGCGTGGTCGCCACCCCCGGACATCCGGCGTGACAAGCCGGGCCTGCCGAGTGTGATCCCCGGTGGAACGGCGGAAAACCCGATGGGCGCCGCCGCGCTGACGTTGTCCGGTGGCGGCAGCTACGCCATCCACGGCACCAACAGCCCGAGCTCGATCGGCGGCTTCGTGTCCTATGGCTGCATCCGCATGCACAACCAGGACATCGTCGATCTCTATGGCCGGGTTGGCGTCGGTACGCCGGTGGTGGTGACGCGCTAGAATCCAGACTGGCTCTGGGTTTCAGCACCACGTCTCGCGGCGTGCGCCGTTGTAGCGGCGCACGTAGCCAGCGTTGAGCAGCGATGCCGCAACGTCCGGGATCGCGTATGCCGAGCGTCGGCGAGAACGCGCCCGCCGTACTTGTCGAGCGCCACGCGCATGATGCCGACTTCGCCGCGGTCGAGCATCGACCTGAGGGCGTCGCGCGCGGCTTCCGCCTTGATCCGCTCATCCATGCAACGCGCGTTGAGCTCTGGCGCGTCGATGCCGCGCAGCCGCACGCGGGTCGTCACGTTGAGCCCTGGCCACAAATGGACTCGCGCCTCGAAGGTGTCGCCGTCGAGCACGCGCAGCACCTCGGCGGAATGCGCGGCGCGCAATGTTGAAATCGGCTCAGTCGGCACGCCTGGAAGTGGCGGCGCCGCGACCGGATCGCTTCGGCTGGCCGTCACCGGGGCGACGCTGGAGCCGACGCCAAGTCCCAGCGCGAAAGTCAGCGCGGCAAGGACCAGCGCAGTATTCGACATCGCTGCGGACAATAATCTTGGCAAAAGGATCATAGTCCTAGTCATAAATCGAGTCGCCGGAGCAAGGCAAGTGCAATCGGCGCGGATGGCATATGAAAACGCCACCTTGGATTGACCCGCGTAGCTGCTCAGAAATCCGACGCAATCCCCTTATTTTCCCAATCCCCATAACGGGTTGGGTCGAGGCCCTGCTTCCGGCCGGTTTCTTTCGCCCGCTCAACCGATTTGCGGTCCATTTCCGCCCGGCGTCCGGCGGCCTCAGCCAGCGCGCGTTCCGCCGCCGGGGAAAGCGGCTTTTTCGCCGAACCCGGCTGCGGCGGTTTGTCCTCGGATCGTTCGGCGGCCATGGTTCTGAACTACGCCGGATATGACCGCCGTCAAGGCTTGTGTCCGGGTGCGAGCTTGAAGTCAGCGCAAGCATTCCCATTTTTCTGTGCGGCCGTTTTCCGCGGCGGCGTGTCGAGAGGCGCACAATGAACTACTTCCGAACGGCCCTTCTGCTGGCAGGTCTGACCGCCCTGTTCATGGGCGTCGGCTTTCTGATCGGCGGACAGAGCGGCGCGTTGATTGCGCTGGTCATCGCCGCCGGCATGAACCTTTTCACCTACTGGAATTCCGACCGCATGGTGCTGTCGATGGCCGGCGCGCAGGAGATCGACGAACGCACCGCGCCCGACGTGTTCCGGATGGTCGCCGAGTTGGCGCAGCGCGCCCAACTGCCGATCCCGCGCGTCTATCTGATGGACAATCCGCAGCCCAACGCATTCGCGACCGGACGCAATCCGGCGAACGCCGCGGTCGCGGTCACCACCGGACTGCTGCAGCATCTGAGCCGCGAGGAAGTCGCTGGCGTGATCGCGCACGAGCTCGCGCACATCAAGAATCACGACACGCTGATCATGACGATCACCGCGACGATCGCCGGCGCGATCTCCATGGTCGCGCAGTTCGGCATGTTCTTCGGCGGCAACCGCGACAACAATAGCGGCGGCATGGGCATCATCGGTACTCTGGCGATGGTGATCCTGGCGCCGATCGCCGCCATGCTGGTGCAGATGGCGATCAGCCGCACCCGAGAATATTCCGCCGACGAGCTCGGCGGCCAGATCGCCGGGCGGCCGGAGTGGCTCGCCTCTGCGCTACGCAAGCTCGAGAGCGCCGCGCATCAGATCCCGAACGAGACGGCGGAGCGCAATCCGGCCACCGCTCACATGTTCATCGTCAATCCACTCAGCGGGGCGCGCATGGACAACCTGTTCTCGACCCACCCGGCGACCGAGAACCGCATCGCCGCACTGCAGGAATTGGCGCGCCGCATGGGACAAGGCGGCGGCTTCGACCCGGGAGCGAGCCGCCAGCAGGCACCGACCACGCCGGCCCACGGCCCGTGGGGCGGCGGCGCCCGCCGCAGCGGCCCGTGGGGTTAGTCCCTCGCTTTTCCGCCAAGCTGGCCAGTATCATGCCCGCGCAAGTGGGCATCCAGTAACCACGGGACTTGCGGCTCACGCGCGGTCGTGCGTCACATCCACGACTGCGATTACTGGATCGCCCGCCTCCGCGGGCGACGACACCTGAGCAAGCATGGCCCAAGAAACCTCGTCCGAAACCGCTGTCCCCGGCCTTGCCGCCCGGCGTATCGCCGCGGCGATCGTCGAGGGCGTGTTGCGGAGCAGGCGGCCGCTCGACGAGCAGCTTGAAGTAGGTGGCCTCGATTTACTCGAGGAGGAGCGCGACCGGGCGCTGGTTCGCGCCATCGTCGCAACCGTGATCCGCCGGCTCGGCACGCTGCGCCATCTGCTCGCCGGCCTCCTCGACCGCGGCCTCCCGGACAGCGCGCCGCGGGTCGAAAGCGCGCTGCTGATCGGCGCCGCCCAGATCCTTTTCCTCGACGTGCCCAATCACGCCGCGGTCGACCTTTCCGTGCGGCTCGCGCAGGAGGATCGTCACGCCCGGCATTACGCTCCCCTGGTCAACGCCGTGCTGCGCAAGGTCACGCGCGAAGGCGTGACGCGGCTTGCGGCCATCGATCCCATCATGCTCGACACGCCGGAGTGGCTGATGAAGCGCTGGCGGTCGCGTTACGGCGACGCGATGGCACGTGACATCGCCGCGGCGAATGCGCGGGAGCCCGCGCTCGATCTCACGGTAAAGAGCGAACCGCAACAATGGGCGGCGCGGCTTGATGGCCGCGTGCTGCCGACCGGAACGGTGCGTTTGCTCGCTCACGGGCCGGTGCCGAAGCTGCCGGGATTCGATGGCGGCGGCTGGTGGGTGCAGGACGCCGCTGCCGCCCTGCCCGCGCGACTGCTTGGCGATGTCCACGGCAAAACCGTCGTCGATCTTTGCGCCGCGCCGGGTGGCAAGACGGCGCAACTGGCCGCGGCGGGCGCGAACGTCACCGCCGTCGACCGCTCGCTGCCACGGCTCGCCCGGTTGCGCGACAACCTGGCGCGGCTCGGCCTGCAGGCGAACGTCGTTCGCGCAGACGCCACGTTATGGGAGAGCGAGCCGTTCGACGCCATCCTGCTCGACGCACCATGCCTCGCCACCGGCACGATCCGCCGGCACCCAGACATTCCGTGGCTCAAGAGCGAAATCGATCTCGTAAAGCTTTCAGCCCTTCAGTCGCGGCTGCTCGACCGCGCCGCGGCACTGCTCAAGCCGGGCGGGACCTTGATCTATTGCACGTGCTCGCTGGAGCCCGAGGAAGGCGAGCAGGCCGTCGCAGCACTGCTGGCGCGCAACGCCGGCTTGCGGCGGCAACCGATTGTGGCTGAGGAAATCGGAGGACTGGCGGATGTCCTGACGCCGGCGGGTGATTTGCGGACGCTGCCCTGCCAACTGCCCGATCCTGACCCTCGCATGGCAGGGCTGGACGGCTTCTACGCGGCCCGAATCGTCAGAAACTAGAAGGAATTGCGGGGCGGTCCCGGTTGGCCGCTGTTGCACCCTTCGCTATATGATGCGGCCGGGAACGGCGGGGGCTTTCGGCAACCGCGGAGCACAGGGAAAAGGCGAACGCGTCCATGGCCAGGCTTTCGATGGCGGAACGCGTCAAGCTGACCGTGCTCATGGGGCGCCGGGCCGTGCGCAATCTGGCCGGGCGCGTTCGCGGCCACCCGCTGATCCGCTGGAAAATCATGCCGGGCAAGGCCGACCGGCTGGTGATTGCGCCGCAGGATCTGCGCACCGCTGACGGCACCCGCGCCAGCGAAATCTACGCCGGCCGCTTCGCCTTCGCCGGCAAGGTGGTGATCTGTGACGGCCGCTCGCCGTTCGAGATCGCACCGCCATCGGACGAATGGGCGGCGGCGGTGTTCGGCTTCGGTTGGCTGCGCCACCTGCGCGCCGCGGAGTCCGGAATCACCCGCGCCAACGCCCGCGCGCTGGTCGACGAATGGATCACGCTGCAAGGATCGTTTCATCCGGTGGCGTGGCAGCCCGACATCACGGCGCGGCGGATCATCGCCTGGCTCAGCCAGGCGCCGCTGGTGCTGCACGACGCCGACGAGCAATTCTATCGCCGCTTCCTGCGCAGCCTGCAGCGCCAGGTGCGCTACCTGCGCCACACCGCGGGCGAAGCGAGCGAAGGCGTCCCGCGCATGCAGGCGCATGTCGCGCTGACCTATGCGGCGCTATGCATGGCCGGGCAGGCGCGGCACCTTCGCACCGCGGTAAAGAGCCTGGTCACGGAGATCGAACGCCAGATCCTGCCTGACGGCGGGCACGTTACGCGCAACCCCGGCGCTCTGATTGAGGTGCTGCTCGATCTCCTGCCGCTGCGCCAGGCTTTCGCGGCGTGCAACATCGCGCCGCCGGCGCAGCTCAACAACGCGATCGACCGCACAATGCCGATGCTGCGCTTCTTCCGTCACGCCGACGGCAACTTCGCGCAGTTCAACGGCATGGGCCCGACCCAGCCCGATCTGATTGCCACCATCCTCGCCTATGACGACGCACGGGGCACCCCACTCTCCAACGCGCCGCATTCCGGCTACCAGCGCGTCGAAGCAAACGCCCTGACGGTGCTGATGGAGACCGGCCCGCCGCCGCCGTTCGCAATGAGTCAGGAGGCGCACGCCGGTTGTCTGTCGTTCGAATTGTCGTCGGGGCTACAGCGCATCGTGGTGAACTGCGGCCTGCCGGCGACCAGCCGCGACACATGGCGGCAGGTGGCGCGCGCCACCGCGGCGCACTCCACCGTGGTGTTCAACGATTCCTCGTCGTGCCGCTTCCTTGAGACGTCGTCGTTCAAGAAGCTGATCGGTACGCCGATCGTCGATGGCCCGGAACAGGTGTCGGTCGCGCGCGAAGAACGCGCCGACGCGATCCTGTTGCGCGCGTCGCATGACGGCTACGCCGACCGGTTCAGCGTGGTGCATCAGCGCGCGCTGCGGCTTTCCGCCGACGGCCATCGGCTCGACGGCGAGGATTTGTTCGTGCCGGTCGACAGCGATCTGCTGCCCGACAACGTGCCGGACGAATTCGCGGTGCGGTTCCATCTGCATCCCGCGATCAAGGCCAACAAGCTCACCGACGGCCGCGGCGTGATGCTAATGCTGCCCGATCGCGAGGTGTGGACCTTCAACGCGCACGAGGATCGCGTCGAGCTTGAGGAGAGCGTATTCCTGTCCGGTCCCGACGGCCCGCGCCGCACGGTGCAGATGGTCATCTACGGCCGCGCCCGAAAAGTGCCACGTGTGCATTGGAGCTTCGCCTACGTGACGCCGGCCAGCGGCGGCAAAGTGCGCGGCCGCGACGAATCGCCCGAACTGCCGTTGAGCACGCCGTGAGCGGTAGATGACCGAGCTCCGCAAAATCGCCCGCGCGCTGCTCTCGGTGTCCGACAAGACCGGCCTCGCCGCGTTCGCCCAGGCGCTCGCCGGCCACGGCATCGAGATCGTCTCCACCGGCGGCACCGCCAAGGCGCTGAAGGACGCCGGGCTGAAGGTGATCGACGTCTCCGACCTCACCGGATTCCCGGAGATGATGGACGGCCGCGTCAAGACGCTGCATCCCAAGGTGCACGGCGGCTTGCTGGCGATCCGCGACAACAAAGAGCACGCCGGCGCGATGGCCGCGCACGGCATCAAGCCGATCGATCTCGTGGTGGTGAATCTCTACCCGTTCGAGGCCACCGTCGCGAAGGGCGCCGGCTACGACGATTGCGTCGAGAACATCGACATCGGCGGCCCGGCGATGATCCGCGCCGCCGCCAAGAACCACGCCGACGTCGCGGTGGTGGTCGAACCCGACGACTACGCCGCCGTGCTAGCCGAGCTCACCCAGCACAGCGGCGCCACCACGCTGGCGCTACGCAAAAAACTCGCCGCCAAGGCCTACGCGCGCACCGCCGCGTACGACGCCGCGATCTCCAACTGGTTCGCGCAGACGCTCGACGATCCCGCGCCGGCGTTTCGCGCGTTCGGCGGCAAGCTCGCCGAAGCGCTGCGCTACGGCGAGAACCCGCATCAGAGCGCGGCATTCTATCGCGCTCCCGAGCACCGCTTCGGCGTCGCCACCGCGCGGCAGGTGCAGGGCAAGCAGCTTTCCTACAACAACATCAACGACACTGACGCCGCCTACGAATGCGTCGCCGAGTTCGATCCCAAGCCCGCCGCCGCGGTCGCGATCATCAAGCACGCCAACCCCTGCGGCGTGGCCGAAGGCGCCTCGCTCGCGGAGGCGTACCGCAAGGCGCTCGCCTGCGATTCGACGTCGGCGTTCGGCGGCATCGTGGCGGTCAACCGCAAGCTCGACGCGGAGTCCGCCAGGGCGATCACCGAAATCTTCACCGAGGTGATCATCGCGCCGGACGCAACGGACGAAGCGATCGCCATCGTCGGCGCGAAGAAGAACCTCCGCCTGCTGATCGCCGGCGGACTGCCCGACCCGCGCGCCGCGGGACTCACGGTAAGGTCGGTCGCCGGCGGACTGCTGGTTCAATCGCGCGACAGCGCCACCGTCGAAGAGATGCATCTCAAGACCGTCACCAGGCGCGCGCCGACCGCGGCCGAGCTTGACGACCTGCGCTTCGCTTTCCGCGTCGCCAAGCACGTCAAGTCAAACACCATCGTCTACGCCAAAAACCGCGCCACCGTCGGCATCGGCGCCGGGCAGATGAGCCGCATCGACGCCGCGCGCATCGCAGCACGCAAGGCGGAGGACGCCGCGAAGGAATTGAAGCTCGCGGCGCCGCTGACCAAAGGCTCGGTGGTCGCATCAGACGCGTTCTTCCCGTTCGCCGATGGGCTGTTGGTTGCGATCGAGGCCGGCGCCACCGCGGTGATCCAGCCCGGCGGCTCGATCCGCGACGACGAGGTGATCAAGGCCGCCGACGATCACGGCATCGCCATGGTGCTCACCGGCACGCGGCATTTTAGGCATTAGGTTGGCGTGTCACGCGTGACACAACCGCAGCATGTCGTCCCCGCGAAAGCGGGGACCCATTCACCAGCGAATGCTCTAACAGATGGATCCCCGCTTTCGCGGGGACGACAGCATAGTTTGACGCGCCGATTGACTACCCCGCCCGGCCCGCGCTGTCGGACTTGGCGGTCGGCGTTGCCGACTTCGCCGGCGTCGTGGGCGAAGCAGGCGGCACCACCGCAGCGGTCGGCTTGATAGGCGACGAACCACCATCGGACCCCGCGGACACCGGAGCCGGCGCGGCGGGAGCCGGCGGCTGCGACGCCGCGATCTTTGCCTCGGCGCGCGCCTTGGCGAGCCGCTCGAGCACCGGCGCCGGATCCAACTGCTGGTTGAGCTTCGCATCCCAGACCCGGACGCCGATTTCAATCGCAGTGTCGTCGGAGATGAAGTTCATCCCGCTCGGAGGCGCGCTCAGCATAATGCGCAGCACGTCCATGTGGGTCTCGATCGAGCGCAGGTACTCGGCGATGTTGAACACCTCGAACTGCGTGCGGTGCAGAACGGTCTTCAGGTCGTTCGCGGAGTAGCTGACGTTTTCATTGAAATCGCGGCTGAACGCGTGATAGCCGAGCCGGCCGCCGGTGAACTTGGTGCGCGAGACGTTGCCGTTCGCATCGCGGCCACCGAGGAACGCCAGCGCGCACGCGCTGGTGCACAGCGCCTTGGCTTCCACCACGGTTTCGATCTTGAGGTCGTGGAAATAGGTGCCGAGCTTGAGGCCCTCACGGAGATTGCCGCCGGGGGAATCGAGATACACGATCGTGCCGGTCTTCTTCGGCAGCTTGGCGATGTGCTTGCGCACCTCGTACGCGTCGCCGTCCACGATCGTGCCCTTGAGCAGAACCGCGTTCACCAGCACGTTGTCGCTGGAGTGCTTGGAGATTTCCACCGCGCTCGCCGGCAGCGTCATCGCGCCCAGCAGGACCGCTGTGGAAACCAGGTTCCGGATGTTCTGTTTCGCCGCCATGACACCAATCCCGAAATTGGCCGCCTGCCTCATCTTGGCGGCTCTTGAGCATAGGTCTTGGCAGGATGGGCGTAGGTTCAAGCCAGAATTGGCAGTCTGGCGGCTTTTTCAGCGCCGACGGCATGCGATCTAAGGCTTTGAGATCACTTAGTCTTTTGCCAGATCGCCGAGAAGGCTGGCCGCCACCGAGAGCTTGGACAGTGTCAGTCCGCTGCCGGCGATCTGCCGGATCGCGACGCGGATGCGCTCCACCTCGGCCGCCCGCGGCGCGGCCCAGGCCTCGACCGCCGCCGTGCCCGACAGGCCGGTCTGCACCATCGCCGCGGTGAGCCGGCGCTCAGCATCGCCGATCGTGTCCAGCGAGCGGTCGAGCGCCAGCCGGTCGAAATAGTCCGACACCACAATCTTCTGGGCGTCCGCCGTCACGCCGTCGAGCCAGAAGTGCGCCACTGCCGCGAAATAGGTGGCGACGATCGCCGGAATCGGCTGCTTCGTGCGGTCGGCGATCAGCACCACGTCGGGCGCCGCCGCGAGAACCGGCAAGGCGGCGATCCGGCGCGCCAGCGCGTCCGGCACGCCAGCCACGCTCAACTCCTCCTTGGCGCGCGCCTGCCCCGTCGCCATCACCTCCTGCGGCAGGCCGTCGAGCGCAACCGCCACCGCCTCGATGCCCTCGCGATAGTGGTCGACGACATTCGCCAAGCCTTCCGACAGGTTGACGTTGCGCAGGAACCAGACCAGCCGGTCGAGCAAGAGGTTCTGCACCGCTTCGTAGAGCTCGAGCTGCACCTTGCCCGGCACCTTGTTGTCGAGCGCGTTGATCTCGTCGTTGAGCGCCGGCATGTCGAAGCTGTTGCGCACCGCTGCGAAGGCGCTGGCGATTGCGGCCGAGGTCGCGCCGGTCTGGTCGGCGATCCGCACCACCAGCGATGGCCCGCCGCGATTGATCATCGAGTTGGCAAGCTGCGTGGCGATGATCTCGCGGCGCAGCCGGTGCTGTTCCAGGGAGTCGGGAAACGCCTGGCTCAACTCCTTCGGAAAGTAGCGCAGCAGCTCGCGGCCGAGATAGGGGTCGTCCGGCACCGGAGATTCGAGCAGCTCGGCGTAGAGCGACAGCTTGGCATAGGCGAGCAGCACCGCCAGCTCGGGCCGGGTGAACGGCTGCGAGCGCTTCATCCGGTCCGCGATCGCCATGTCGTCGGGCAGGAACTCGACGGCGCGGTCCAGTTCGCCGCGCTGCTCCAGCGTCTGGATCAGGCGCTGCTGGAAGCCCATGTCCTCCAAGCCTCGCCGCCGCGCCAGCGATAGCGCCAGCGTCTGCAGATAGTTGTTGCGCAAGACCAGCGCCGCGACCTCGTCGGTCATCTTGCCGAGCAGTTCGTTGCGCGCCGGCAGATCGAGACGGCCGTCGCGCACCGGCAGGCTGAGCGCGATCTTGATATTGACCTCGACGTCCGACGTGTTGACGCCGGCCGAATTGTCGATCGCGTCGGTATTGAGCCGCACGCCGGCGTGCGCCGCCTCGATGCGGCCGCGCTGCGTCATGCCCAGATTGGCGCCCTCGCCGATCACCTTGCAGCGAAGCTGGCCGCCGGTGATGCGGATCGCATCGTTGGCGCGGTCCCCCGCCGCCTCGTCCGTTTCGGTCGACGCGCGGACGTAGGTGCCGATCCCGCCGAAGAACAGCAGGTCGGCCGGCGTCTTCAGGATCGCGGTCATCACCTCCTGCGGCGTCGCCTTGTCCTTCCTGAGATCGATCGTCTCCTGCGCCTGCGGCGAAAGGACAATCTCCTTGGACGAGCGCGGGAACACGCCGCCGCCCGCGGAGATCAGCGCCTTGTCGTAATCCTGCCAGCTCGACCGCGGCAGCACGAACAGCCGGGCGCGCTCAGCGAAGCTGCGCGCCGGGTCGGGATCGGGGTCGATGAAGATGTCGCGATGGTCGAACGCGGCGAGCAGCCGCGTGGTGCTCTCGCGCAACAGGCCGTTGCCGAACAC
Source organism: Xanthobacteraceae bacterium (assembly GCA_040510745.1). GTDB lineage: Bacteria > Pseudomonadota > Alphaproteobacteria > Rhizobiales > Xanthobacteraceae > Z2-YC6860. The sequence continues at coordinate 8,534 of JBEVIJ010000181.1, read as the reverse complement.
GTCGCCCGACATGTCGCCAACACCCACCACGGTGAACGGTGCGGTAGTGATGTCGACGTCCATCTCGCGGAAATGACGCTTCACCGATTCCCAGGCGCCGCGGGCGGTGATGCCCATCTTCTTGTGGTCGTAACCGGCCGAGCCGCCGGAGGCGAACGCGTCGCCCAGCCAGAAATTGTGCTCCTCGGAAATCGCGTTCGCGATGTCGGAGAACGTCGCAGTGCCCTTGTCGGCCGCGACGACGAGATAGGGATCGTCGCCGTCGTGCCGCACCACGTTGTCGGGCGGCACCACGCCGTTGAGGTCGAGGTTGTCGGTGATGTCGAGCAGGGTCGAGATGAACAGCTTGTAGGCGGCGGTGCCTTCGGCTTGCACCGCCTCCCGCGAGCCGCCGAGCGGCAGGTGCTTCGGCACGAAACCGCCCTTGGAGCCGACCGGCACGATCACCGCATTCTTGACCTGCTGCGCCTTCACCAGGCCGAGGATTTCGGTGCGGAAGTCCTGCGGGCGGTCGGACCAGCGGATGCCGCCACGGGCCACCTTGCCGAACCGAAGGTGCACGCCCTCGACGCGTGGCGAATAGACGAAGATTTCGTACAGCGGCTTCGGCGACGGCAGGCCGTCGATCTTCCTGCTCTCGAACTTGATGGCGATCTGCGGCTTGGGCTGGCCGTCGTTATCGATCTGATAGTAGTTGGTACGAACAGCCGCCTGCACCGCGTTGACGAAATGGCGGACGATGCGGTCCTCGTCGAGACTTTCGACCTTTTGCAGCGCAGCCTCGATCTCGGCCAGACAAGCCGCTTCGCGCTCCTTGCGCTGCTCCATCGCGTCGGACGCGCGCGGATCGAATCGGGTGTGAAACAACTCGACAACCTTCGCGGCGAGCGCCGCGTGCTTGCGCAGCGTCACCCACATGTAGTCCTGCGAGTAAGGCACGCGGATCTGGCGCATGAAACGAGAGATCGAGCGCAGCAGCGCGATGTCGCGCCACATCAGCCCCGCCGCCAGCGTAAGCGCGTTGTAGCCGTCGTTCTCGCCAAAGCCGCGCATGACCACGATGAACAGCGCTTCGAGGCCTTGCTGCCGCGCTTCGAGATCACTCGCAGTACCGGCGATGCATTCCAGCGTCATGTCATGAAACCAGACTCCGCTGCCGCCAACAGGATCGACCTGATAGGTGCGCTCGTCGACAACACGGAAGCCCATGTTCTCCAGCACGGGCACGCGCTCCGACAACGGGATCGGCCGGCCGTGACTCCACACTTCGAGGCCGACGCCATCCTGCTCGTCCCAGACCTTGTGATAGAAATCGACCGCAAGCGGACGATCCGCCGACAGTCCTTCGATGACGCGGATGTCGGCCACCGCTTCGATCGGCGAATAGACTTCGCGATAGCCATCGGAGAACGCGTCGCGATAGCGCTCGAACATCGCCCGGGAACGCCCCAGGAACGCATCGTTCAGCGCCTCGGACAGCGAGTCCGACCAGGTGCGGACGATCGCGGAAATGGCGTCTTCCAGCGTTTCCCGATCGGGATTCGGCGTTTCGCCGGAATCGCGTCCGATGATGAAATGCACGCGGACCAGCGGGCCGTCCGGGAAATATGGATAGAACGCGCTGACCCGCCCATTGAAAACCCCGGCGAGATATTCGCCGATCTCCTGGCGCACGCGCGTGTCATAGCGCTCGCGCGGCGCGTAAACCAGCACGGAGACAAAGCGGTCGAAGCGGTCGCGGCGCACCAGCACACGCAGACGCGGCCGCTCCTCGATCTGCATGATGGCGAGCGCGTTGCGATAGAGCGTATCCTCATCGATCTGGAACAGCTCGTCGCGCGGATAGGTCTCCAGCACGTTGACCAGCGCTTTGCCGGAATGCCCGTCGGGATCGAATCCGGCGCGGCGCACAATGGCGTCTATCTTGCGCCGCAGATACGGAATGGTGCGCGGCGGGCGCGTGTAAGCGCCGGAGGTGAACAGACCGACGATGCGGAACTCGCCGGAGATAACGCCGTCGGCGTTGAAGCGTTTCACTCCGATGTAGTCCATGTGGACGCGGCGATGCACGCGCGATTTCACGTTGGCCTTGGTGACGATCAGTGTTTTCGGCTCGTTGAAGAACGCCTGGATCTCCGGCGTGACGGTGACAACCTGGCCGCCGCGTCGCAGGATCGGCAGGTCATGCTGGCGCAGCAGGCCGAGCCCACTGTCGCGCACCGGCTGCAGATCGAGGTTCGCCGCGACGGCGTATTCCTGCACGCCGAGCAGCGTGAAATTGTTGGCGTTGAGCCATTCCAGGAATTGGATCGCTTCCGCGATGTCGCCGACCGGTACTGGCGGCGGACCCGCCTTGAGCTCCGCGATCACGTCGTTGACGCGCGCCACCATCGCCTTCCAGTCGCGCACGCAAAGGCGAACGTCGGCCAGCACTCCTTCGAGCGCGCGCGCGACATTCTCACGCTTCTGCGCGTCATCGATGCGCTCGACGTGGATGTGGATAAAGCTCTCGTTGTGCGAGCCGCCCTTGCTGTCGGCGCGAGCTTCGGCCGGCGGCGCCGTGAGGTTGCCGTCGCCGTCGCGCGCGACCGAAAAGATCGGATGCGCCACCAGCCGGACGCCGATGCCGCGCTCGGTCAGCTCGCCCATCAGCGAGTCGACCAGGAACGGCATGTCGTCGTTGACGACTTCGATCACCGAGATCGATTTGAGCCGGTCGCCGTCGGACGCGGGAGAAGTGAAACGGACTTTCGGCTCGCCCGGCTTGCGGACGGCGAGGAAGGCCCAGGCGTCGCGGGCGAGCTGCGCGAGTTCCTTCGCGTCGTAGACGAGCAGATCTTCCGGCGCCGTGCGGGCAAAAAGAACAGCCGCGAAGGTCGCCGGAACATCGCCGAGCAACGTACTGGAAACATCCAGAAGATCGCGAGCAGCGCGCTCTTCTTCGCTGGCGAGGGCGGCAGACCGTTCGGTGGGGCGAGAATCATTCATGACAGCACGCCCGAATGTAGAGATTTCGCCCGATAGTGAAAGGGTTTAGGCTAACTCGACAAACACGACGGGAGAATGACCGTGGCGAAGGCATCGAAAAAATCTAGCGCCATCAAGGGGAAACATGATGCTGCACCGCACGCTGCTGCCGGTGACGACACGAAGATCACGGCACTCGATCTCAAGCGCACACAGCTATCCCCGGCGATGCAGGCTTATTTTGACAAGTGTTCCGAGAAGCTCGGCTTTGTTCCGAATGTTCTTCAGGCTTATTCCTTCGATGTTCCAAAACTTGAAACCTTTGTCGCTCTCTACAACGACCTGATGCTGGCGCCGTCCGGCCTGTCCAAGCTCGAACGCGAAATGATCGCGGTCGCCGTATCCTCCGCAAATCGTTGCTACTACTGCCTGGTGGCGCACGGTGCCGCCGTGCGCACGCTGTCCGGCGACCCGGTGCTCGGCGAGCTCATGAACATGAACTATCGCGCCGCGCGTTTGAGCAAGCGCCACCGCGCCATGCTCGACTTCGCGGTGAAGCTCACGACCGACTCGTGGAAGATCGAGGAGGACGATCGCGAAGCGTTGCGCCGCGCCGGCTTTTCCAATCGCGGCATCTGGGACATCGCGGCGGTCGCCGGCTTCTACAACATGACCAACCGCGTCGCGTCGGCAACCGATATGAGGCCGAACAGCGCCTACCACGCGCAGGCGCGCTGAGCCGTGCCGAACCTCAATCGACCTTGATGTTGTTCTTGCGCACGACGTCGCCCCAGCGCGCCTGTTCGGCACGCACAAACGTGTCGTATCGCTCCGGCGGCCCGCCCATCGGCACCGCGCCCTGGCGCGCCAGCGCGTCCTTGATGTCGGACAACTGAAGAACCTTTCCAATCTCGGCATTGAGACGTTGCACCACGGCCGGCGGCATCCCGGCCGGTCCGCTGACGCCGAACCACAGCGACACATCGATGCCGCCGATCCCAACCTCGGCAAAGGTTGGCACATCGGGCAGGATCGGAACGCGGCTCTGGCTCGCCGCCGCCAGCGGGCGAATTTTTCCGGCCTGGATCATGGCGAGCAGCGACGGCGCCGCATCGAACATGATGTCGACGCGACCGCCGGCCACGTCGACCACCGCCGGACCGCTGCCCCGATACGGCACATGCAGCATGCCGATCCCGGTCACGATCTTGAACAATTCGCCTGAAAGATGCGGCGCGCCGCCGTTGCCGGACGACGCAAACGACAGCTTGCCCGGGTTGGCTTTGCCATAGGCGATGACCTCCGCCACCGTTTTCATCAGATGGGCGGCATTGAGGGTCATGATCAGCGGCAGGTCAGCCAGGAAAATGATGGAGGTGAAGTCCTTGAGCGAGTCATATGGCGCGTTGGTGTTCACCAGCGGCCCGATGCCGTGGGTGGTGATCGAGCTCATCAGCAGCGTGTAGCCATCCGGCGCCGCCTTGGCGACATTGTCGGACGCGATGGTGCCGCTCGCGCCGCCGCGGTTGCTGATGACGACCGGCTGGCCCACCGCCTCGGACAGCTTCTGGCCCACCGTCCTCGCAATGAAATCCGACGCCCCGCCGGGCGGCACCGGCACTACCAGCGTGATGGGTCGGCTCGGATACGTGTCTTGCGCCCGCACCGAAGGGGCAGACATCGCGATTGTGGCTCCAGCCATCAAAAACAGGCTACGGAAGATGGCACGCATGCGCTTTGGTCCCTTGCACCGCCCGCCAACATTCCCAAAAATCACGTCCAACCACAACAACAGCGAGGGGCGCGCGGCTCATGCCGATTCGGCTCATGCAGAACTTCCGCGCGGTCTTTTATTCGCCTTACTACGCGACGCATGCGCTCGGCTTCTATAAGCGCGAGGGCGTCGACGTCGACTTGCTGACCTCCGACGTGCCGGGCGACGCAGTTCCCAAGCTGCTCGACGGCTCGGTCGATGTCACCTGGGGCGGGCCGATGCGGGTGATGAAGGCGCACGACCAGGACAGCAAATCGCCGCTGGTCAGCTTCTGCGAGGTAGTGTCGCATGATCCGTTCTTCCTGATCGGAAAACCCGGCGCCAAGCCGTTCCAGCTCGCCGATCTCGCAACCAAGAACTTTGCTTCGGTCTCGGAGGTGCCGACGCCGTGGATGTGCCTGCAACAGGACCTGCGCGACCAGGGCATGGACCCGGACACGCTTTCGCGCCGCTCCGATCAAGCGATGACGCGCAACTACGTGTCGCTCAAGTCCGGCGACATCGACGTGATGCAGACATTCGAGCCGTTCGTCTCGATGGCGGAGAAAGACGGCGCTGGCGAAGTTCTCTATGCGGCAAGCAGGCGCGGCCCGACCACCTACACTGCGTTTGTCGCGACGCGCGACGCCTGCGTAAAGCACCGCGACGAATTCGCGGCGATGACGCGTGCCACCGCGAAGATGCTGGCGTGGCTCTATGCCAATCCGGTCGAGGAGCTCGCCAAGGCGGTTACACAATTCTTTCCAGACGTTGCGCCGGACATTTTGCTGAGATCGTTGCGGCGCTATCGCGACGCCAATCTTTGGTCGCGCGAGACCAAACTGATCCCACAGGGATTTTCGCAGCTCGTGAAAAGCCTGCATTCCGGCGGATTCATCGCCCGCATGCCGGGCTATGATGAATGCGTCGAACCTCACCTCAACGAAATTCGCCCGGGAAATTGACCATGACCGACATGACCATCACAGCCGTCCGCACCACCACGTTGCGCGTGCCGTGGCCAGATACGCCGTGGCTGAAAGGTCATGCGTTCGGCGACGCGCGTAATTTTCTGGTGATCGAGGTCGAGACCAAGGGTGGCATCGTCGGCATGGGCTACTTGTTCTCGTTCCGCCCCGGACTGAAGACGATCACCGCCGCGCTCGAAGAAACCATCATCCCGCGCGTGATCGGCAAGGACGCCACCGCCGTTGAGGGCATCTGGAACGATCTCTGGAAGACGACGGTCACTTACAACCGCGGCGGCATCGTCACGATGGGAATGTCGGCGCTCGACATCGCGCTGTGGGACGCGGTCGGCAAGCGCGCCAATCTGCCGCTGCACCGGCTGTGGGGCCATGTGCGCTCGCAGATTCCGGCGTACGGCTCCGGCTGCTTCCGCGGCTCCGGCGGCGACGGCATGATCGCGAAAGCGCTGCACTACAAGGAGCGCGGCTACAAGGCCATCAAGATGCAGATGGCGCACAACCACACGCTCCGCCAGGACGTTGATAACGTGAAGCGGATGCGCGAGGCGCTCGGCCCCGACATGGACATCATGATCGATATCAACATGGGCTACACCGCGGAAGTCGCGATCAGCCAGGGCCGCAAGATCGCCGACTACGACATCTATTGGCTGGAGGAGCCGGTGCCGGCCGACGACTTCAAGGGGTACATACGCGTCGCTCAAGCGCTGCCGATCCGGATCGTCGGCGGCGAGACGCACTTCAAGCGGTTCGATATGCGGCCGTTCTTCGAGAACCCATGCTGCCCGATCCTGCAGCCTGATCCGATGCGCGGCGGCTACACGGATTTGCGCAAGATCGCGGTGATTGCCGACACCTGGAACATCCAGATGGCGCCCCACCTGTTCCCCGAATTGAACGTGCAGCTCCTGGCGTCGATCCCGAACGGCGCCTGGATCGAGGACATGGGGCTTTCGGAAGACCTGTTCGTCAATCCGATGCCGATCGTGAACGGCATGATCACGGCGCCGGAGCGCCCTGGGCATGGGCTGGCGTTCAAGCCGGAGATTTTGAAGGACTGCCGGGTTTCGTAGCGAAGTCTCTCGATTGTCGTCCCCGCGAAAGCGGAGACCCATCGCGCAAAAAACTTCGATTGGTGGTTATGGGTCCCCGCTTTCGCGGAGACGGCAGCGGAGAGTGTATGACCGACCTCATCACCGAAGAAATGTCGGTGCCCTCCGAGCCGGGCATCGACATCTACGTTCGCAACAAGCGGCCGGCGGACCTGACGTCGTTCTCGCCGCAGCGCACGCTGCTTTTTGTGCACGGCTCGACCTATCCAGCTCACGCAGGCTTTGATCTGCCGCTCGGCGGGCAATCGTGGATGGAGTCCATCGCGTCATGCGGTTACGACGTCTATTGCCTCGATCTGCGCGGTTATGGCCGCTCGACGTGGCCAAAGGCGATGAGCGAGCCGCCGGCGAACAATCCGCCGGTCACGCGCACGCCCCGATGCGGTGAAAGACATCACCGCTGTCCTCAAAGCCGTGCTGAAGCACCGCAACATTCCCCGTCTCAACCTGCTCGGCTGGTCGTGGGGCTGCGCGCTGATGAGCATCACCACCGTACAGAATCCGGACAAGGTCGCCCGCCTGATGCTGCACGCGCCGTCGTGGATCCGCACCCAGCCGCCGCTGTTCAACAGCGAAGGCCCGGTGCACGCCTACCGGCTTGTCAGCAAAGCGGCGGCCCGCGAGCGCTGGCTCAACGGCGTGCCGGAGCACAAGAAGGCGGAGCTCATTCCCGCCGGATGGTTCGAACAATGGAGCGACGCCATGTGGGCGACCGATCCGGACAGCGGCAAGCACAATCCACCGCTGCTGCGCGCGCCGAACGGCACGCTGGCGGACACATGCGAGTTCTGGATGAACGGCAAGGCGCTCTACGATCCGGCCGAGATCACGGTGCCGGTCTTGATCGCGGTCGGCGAATGGGACCACGACACGCCGCCCGCACTGGTACAGACGATTTTCCCGCTGCTGGTGAACTCGCCTGGCAAGCGGCTGGTGCAGCTCGCCGAAGGCACCCATCATATGATGTTCGAGAAGAACCGGCTGGAATTGTTCAAGACCGTGCAGGCATTTTTGGATGAGGGGCTGACGCCGTCATCCTGAGGTGGCCGCGAAGCGGCCCTCGAAGGATGGACGGCCACGATGTTGCAATAGCCGGGCCGTCGCCCTTCGAGGCTCGCTACGCTCGCACCTCAGGGTGACGGAGCAAAACGCAAACTCCGACATTCATTCCTTAAACACCTCCCCCCGCTTCTGCTTCACCGCGGGCAGCACCAGGATCACCAGCAGCGCCAGCGACATTGCCAGCAATACCGCGCTGATTGGACGTTCGATGAACGTCATCGGGTTGCCGCGCGACAGGTACATGGCGCGGCGGAAATTCTCCTCCATCAGCGGGCCGAGGATGAACCCCAGGATGAACGGCGCCGGCTCGGCGCCGACCTTGTAGAAGAACACGCCGAGCACGCCGAACAGCAGCATCACCCAGATGTCGAACACGGTGTTGCCGACCGAATACGTTCCGATGCAGCAGAACAGCACGATCATCGGGAACAACAGCCGATAGGGCACGCGCAGCATCGACACCCACATCCCGATCATCGGCAGGTTGAGCACGACCAGCATCAGGTTGCCGAGCCACCTCGAGGCGATCACGCCCCAGAACAATTGCGGCTGCGCGGTCATCACCTGCGGGCCCGGCTGGATGCCCTGGATCATCATGGCGCCGACCATCAGCGCCATGATGGCGTTGCCGGGAATGCCCAGCGTCAGCAA
>JBEVIJ010000180.1:0-18037 GCA_040510745.1 Xanthobacteraceae bacterium | reverse complement strand
TGAAGCAATGCGCGGCGGCGCCCGTCAGGGTCCGACGGCGTCAACAGACCGACAAGGCGTGGGCGCTCGCTCTGTTGCGCGCGCGCCGCAAACGGCAGCGCTGCCGCCGTACCGCCCAGTCCGGCGATGAAATTGCGCCGCCTCATGCTCTGCAGGTTATCGAGTCGGCGGTGTCTCTGGAAGGAGCTGGAGCTGTAGCCCATGTCCGCTTTGGGTCAAAAGCGGACATCGCACAGCGACCACTTTGAGTCCGTTCTGTCCCCAACTGCGGACATAGACCGGCGCGACCGCGACCAAATGGTGCGTCCTGCGACGGCTTCAGCTTTCGTCAAAAGTGGCCTATTTTCCCGAATCGGAGAGCGCGCTGTCGACCAGCCGAGCCAAGGAAGCGGTATGACAAGGACCGGCGGATGCTGCTGACCACATCCGGCGGTTCAAGCTTTGCGGTGGCGCTGCCGAACGAGCAGGCCACCGAGCGCTTCGTCGCCGACATCGCGGCGGCGCTGGAGCCCGGCGACCTGATCACGCTGTCGGGCGACCTCGGCGCCGGCAAGACCACCTTCGCCCGTGCCATGATCCGCCATCTCGCCGGCGATCCCGTGATACAGGTGCCGAGCCCGACCTTCACGCTGATGCAGATCTACGAGCTGCCGCGCTTTCCGGTGGTGCATGCCGACCTCTACCGGCTCGACGCGCCGGGCGAATTGCAGGAGCTCGGCTTCGACGACCTGCCCGAAGGCGCCGTGACGATGATGGAATGGCCGGACCGCGCGGCCGGCTTCCTGCCGCCGGACCGGCTCGACATCGCGTTCACGCTCGCGCCGCAACTTGGGCCCGACCATCGCAACGTCCGCGTCACCGGTCACGGGGCATTCGCCCTGCGCGCCGACCGGCTGGCCGCGATCCGCCGCTTTCTGGAAGGCAGCGGATACGCCGAAGCCGAGCGCAAGCGCATCCAGGGCGACGCATCGGCCCGCTCGTACGAACGGCTGCGGCTCGGCGATCAGCGCGCCATCCTGATGAACGCGCCACGCCGGCCGGACGGCCCGCCGGTGCGCGACGGCAAGCCGTACAGCGCGATCGTGCATCTCGCCGAAGACGTCAAACCGTTCGTCGCGATGGCCAACGGGCTCGGTCATCTCGGCTTCTCGTCGCCGCAGATCTTCGAAGCGGACATCGACGAAGGGCTGCTCATCATCGAGGACTTCGGCGACGAGTTCGTGGTGGCAGGCAATCCGCCCACGCCGGTCGAGGAGCGCTACGCCGCGGCGGTCGACGTGCTGGCCGCGCTGCACGGCCAGCATTTGCCGGAGGTGCTGCCGGTCGCGCCGAACGTCCAGCACAAACTGCCGCGCTACGACCTCGACGCCATGCTGATGGAGGCCGAACTGCTGCTCGACTGGTATCTGCCTTCGCTGGGCGCCAAGATTTCAGACGCGACGCGCACGGTGTACGTGGCGATGTGGCGCGAGGCGCTGCAACCGGCGATCGAGACTGATCTCACCTGGGTGCTGCGGGATTTTCATTCGCCGAACCTGATGTGGCTGCCGGACCGGGACGGCGTCGCAAAAGTGGGACTGCTGGATTTCCAGGACGCGATGCTCGGCCCCGCCGCCTACGATCTCGCCTCGCTGCTGCAGGATGCGCGCGTCGACGTGCCGGACACGATGGAGGTCTCGTTGCTCGGCCGCTACGTGCAGAAGCGGCGCGAGGCGCACCCGGATTTCGACCCGCCCACGTTCATCAAGGCCTACGCAACGCTGGCGGCGCAGCGCGCGTCGAAAATCCTCGGCATTTTCGCGCGGCTCGATCGGCGCGATCACAAGCCGCAATACCTGCGTCACATCCCGCGCGTGTGGGCCTATCTGCAGCGCTCGCTGACGCATCCTTCGCTGGCCACGCTGCACGGCTGGTACAGCGTGCACGTTCCGAAGCTCGGCGGCTGAACAAAATGGCCGGACAACATCCCCGCCGCGCCATGGTGCTTGCCGCAGGATTGGGCGAGCGCATGCGGCCGATCACCAGCACGATGCCGAAGCCGCTGGTCAAGGTCGCGGGGCAAGCGATGCTCGACTTCGTGCTGGACCGTCTGGCCGACGCGGGGGTCGAGCGCGCCGTGGTCAACGTGCATTATCTCGCCGACCAGATCGAGCGGCACCTCGCATCGCGCAAGAAGCCGCAGATCGTGATCTCCGACGAGCGCGCCAAGCTGCTCGACACCGGCGGCGGCGTGGTGAAGGCGCTGCCCCAGCTCGGCCACGAGCCGTTCTTCCACGTCAACTCCGACACGCTCTGGATCGACGGCGTGAGGCCGAACCTGACGCGGCTTGCGGAAACGTTCGATGCCACGGCCATGGACGCGCTGCTGCTGCTGGCGCCGGTCGCGACCAGCATCGGCTATGCCGGGCGCGGCGACTTCACGATGGCGCCGGACGGCCGGCTGCAAAAACGCGGCGAGCGGGAGGTCGCGCCCTATGTCTATGCCGGCGCCGCCATCCTGACGCCCAAGCTGTTCGACGGCACGCCGGCGGACGCGTTCTCGCTGACCCGAATGTTCAACATGGCGCTGGCCGCGGGCAGGCTGCACGGCCTCCGGCTCGAGGGCGTCTGGATGCACGTCGGCACGCCGGAAGCAATCGCGCTGGCCGAGGCGGCGATCCGGGAGAGTACGGAGTAGGCCGGGCTTACCGCTCTTCCCGCGCATAGCCGTCGAAGACGGCGTCGCTTCGCTCGCCTTATGCCGGGAATCCCGTGCCACAACCACTATTTACACTCGGCGCCCCGGGCCCCGCTTTCGCGCGGACGAACGGTGCTTTAATGCGGTGCCATGGCGAGCCAACCACGCGTCTTCACGATCCCGGCGTCGGCGCCGTTCCTGCCCACGCTGATCGACGCGCTGCTGGGCGACAGGCTGGGGCTGAACTTCAAGGCCGCCGGCGACCCGCTGAAGCTCGCGGCGGTGACGCTCTACCTGCCGACGCGGCGCGCCTGCCGGCTGGCACGCGACGTGTTCCGCCAGCGCACCGACGCGGCAATCCTGCCGCGCATCGTGCCGATCGGCGACGTCGACGAGGATGAACTCGCCTTCACCGAGGCTGCGGGCGGCGGGAACGCCGGCGCGGTGCTCGACCTGCCGCCGGCGCTCGGCGGCCTCGAGCGCAAGATGCTGCTGACCGAGTTGATCCGAAAATGGGCGGCGAGCCCCGAGATGCGCGGCGGCGGCAGCTACTCGCTGGTCGCCAACAGCCCGGCGGCGGCGCTGACGCTCGCCGGCGAGCTGGCGCGGCTGATGGACGACATGATCATGCGGCAGGTGCCGTGGAGCCGGCTCGATGAGCTGGTGCCGCAGGAGGTCGACGAGTTCTGGCAGAAGACGCTGCGCTTCCTGAAGATCGCGCGTGAGTACTGGCCGGCGATGCTGAAGGAGCGCGGCCAAATCGAGCCAGCCGAGCGCCGCGACAAGCTGATCGCCGCCGAGGCAAAGCGGCTCGCAGGCACGAAGGCGCCGGTGATCGCCGCGGGCTCCACCGGCTCGATCCCGGCTACCGCCACGTTGCTCGCCACCATCGCCCAGCTGCCGTATGGCGCAGTAGTGCTGCCCGGCCTCGACACCGATCTCGACGCTGCGACGTGGAAGAGCATTGCCGAAGCCGATGGCGAGGCTGCGCACGGCCATCCGCAGTTTGCCATGGCGGCGCTGCTTACGCGCATCGGTGTTGTTCGCGAGGCCGTGCAAACGCTCGGCGCACCGGCGGCGCATGGCCGCGAGCGGCTTGCGTCGGAGGCGCTACGCCCGGCTGAGGCGAGCGCGCTGTGGCGCGATCGTCTGAAAGACGCCCATTTCGTCGCTCACACGGATCGCGCGCTGCGCGACGTCGCGGCGATCGAGGCGGCGAGTGCCGAGGAGGAAGCGCTGGCCATCGCGATCGTACTGCGCGAGGCGATGAACGAACCCGGCAAGACCGCAGCGCTAGTGACGCCGGACCGCGCGCTGGCGCGGCGCGTGCTGGCGGCACTGGCGCGCTGGGACGTGCCGGTGGACGACTCCGGCGGCGATGCATTGCCCGAGACGCCGGGCGGCGTATTTGCGCGGCTTGCGGCGGAGGTTGCGCTGAAGGGCGTGGAACCGGTGACCCTGCTGGCGCTGCTCAAACATCTGCTATGCACGATGGCGGAGCCGGGCGCGGTGTCGACCCTCGAGCGCGCAGTGCTGCGCGGGCCGCGGCCGAAGTCCGGCACGGCGGGACTCGCCGCGGCGCTGGAAACGTTCCGCGCCGAGCGAACGAAATTGCACCGCACCGACCCGCGGCGCTTCCTGAACGAGGCGCAGCTCGACGCCGCGGTGGCGCTGGTTACGAAGCTCAAGGATGCCCTCGCCCCGCTGGAAACCTTGCCGCGCGGCACTCACGCGTTCCGCGAACTAGCCGAGCGGCACGCGAAGGTGCTGCACGCGCTGGGCGGTATCCCGGAGGAACTGGCGCCGGCGTTCGAGGAGATCATCGAGACAGGATCGCTCGCGGTCGAGGCTGGCGACTACGCCGAGCTGTTCCAGGCCGCTCTCGCCGATCGCAAGGTGCGGCGCCCCGAGGCTGACGTGCGGGTGCGCATCTACGGCGCGATAGAGGCGCGGCTGCAATCGGTCGACCGCCTGGTGCTGGGCGGCCTGGTCGAAGGCATGTGGCCGCCGGAGACGCGCGCCGATCCCTGGCTCAGCCGACCGATGCGCCACGCGCTCGGCCTCGACCTGCCGGAGCGGCGCATCGGGCTCTCGGCGCACGATTTCGCGCAGGCGCTCGGCGCAAAGGAGGTCATCCTCACCCGCGCCGCCAAGCTCGGCGGCACGCCGACGGTCGCCTCGCGCTTCGTGCAGCGGCTCGCCGCGATTGCAGGCGAGGCGCGCTGGAAGGAAACGCTCGCCAGTGGCGCACACTACGCCGAGCTGGCGCAGCGGCTGGACGAGCCGGCCGCGACCAATCCATGGCCGCGCCCCGAGCCGAAGCCGCCGCTGGCCGCGCGGCCCAGGCAGCTCAGCGTCACCGAGATCGAGGATCTGCTGCGCGATCCCTACACGATCTACGCCAAGCATGTGCTCAAGCTGCAGCCGCTCGATGCGATCGACACGCCGCCGGGCGCGGCCGACCGCGGCACTTTGATCCATGACAGCATCGGCGAGTTTGCCAAGACCTATCCGCATCCCGGCAACATGCCCGACGATCCGATAGGAGCTTTGCGCATGATCGGCGAGCGGCATTTCCAGCCGCTGGCTGACTTCCCCGAGGCGCGGGCGTTTTGGTGGCCGCGCTTCCTGCGCATCGCTGAATGGCTGGCGCGTTTCGAGACCGCGCGGCGCGCCAAGCTGGCAAAACTCGACGCCGAGATCGGCGGCAGCATTGAAATCCCGTTCGGTGGCGAGACGTTTAAGCTCACCGTGCGAGCCGACCGCATCGAGCATCTCAAGGATGGTAACTACGCGGTGCTCGACTATAAGACCGGCGCACCGCCGAGCGAGAAGCAGGTGCGCACCGGACTTTCCCCGCAGCTCACACTGGAGGCGGCGATCCTGCGCCGCGGCGGCTTCAAGGACATCCCCGCCGGCGGCAGCGTGGCCGATCTGATGTATGTGCGGCTACGCGGCGGCGGCGTAGCCGGCGAGGAGAAGCCGATCAAGTTCAGCGAAGGCGGCCCGCCCGACGCGCACGCCGAGATCGCGCTGACTAAGCTCTCCGAGGTGCTGGCCCAGTTCGCCGACCCGAACAATCCGTACTACTCGTTGCTGCATCCGATGTGGAGCAACCACTACGGCACCTACGACCACCTCGCCCGCGTGCAGGAGTGGTCACTGACCGGCGCCACCAACGAGGATCCGATCTTCGAATGAGCGCGCCGCGCATCATCCCGGACGCCGTCACCGAGAGGCAGACCGCGGCCTCGGACCCGGGCAGCTCGGCCTGGGTCGCGGCCAACGCCGGCTCGGGCAAGACCCATGTGCTGGCGCAGCGCGTGATACGGCTGCTGCTGTCGGGCGTCGATCCGGCTCGCATCCTCTGCATCACCTTCACCAAGGCAGCCGCCGCCAACATGGCGAACCGCGTGTTCAATGAGCTGCGCGACTGGACCGTGCTGGACGACGCGAAGCTCGACGAGGCCATGCGCAAGGCCGGCGAGAAGCGGATCGACGCCGCGCGGCGGCTGCGGGCGCGTCAGCTTTTCGCGCTGGCGCTGGAGACGCCGGGCGGGCTGAAGGTCCACACCATCCACGCCTTCTGCACCCAGCTCCTGCATCTGTTTCCGTTCGAGGCCAACGTCGCTGCGCGCTTCGAGGTGCTGAACGAGACCAAGGAGAACCAGCTTCTCGAACAGCTCAGCCTGGACGTGATGATGAAGGCGGCCGATGCGCCGGATTCAGCCCTCGGCAAAGCGCTGGCCCAGGCGGTGCTGGCCGCGGCCGACGTGACATTCCGCGATCTGGTGCGCGAGGTGATCCGGCAGCGCGACAAGCTGATGCGATGGGTCGAGGCGGCCGGCGGCCTGCCGCAGGCCATGACGCAGCTTTCACAAGCGCTCGGAGTCACGCCGGACCAGACGGGGGCACAGGTCGAGGCGGACATTCTCGGCGGCAGCCTGATTGCCTCGTCAGAATGGACAATTGTGTCGGCCGCATTTCTAACCAGCGAAGCAAAGGGCGACAAAGATCAAGCCGCACGCTTCAAGGCTCTGGCGACCCTGGACAGCACAGTTCTACTCGACACCTATCTTGACATCTTCTGCACCAGCGCGCGCGACAAGGCGCGTGAACGGCTTGCAACCGGCAAGGTTCAGAAATCGCATCCGGACCTGTGCCGGCGGCTCGATGAAGAACGAGATCGGGTCTGGGCGCTGCTCCAGCGCAAGCGCGCGGTCGAGGCGCGCGACCGCAGCGTGGCGCTGTTCACCGTCGCGCATGCGGTGATCGAGCGGTTACGCGCCGAGAAGGACCGCCGCGGGCTGCTCGACTACGAGGACCTGATTGACAAGACGCTCGCGCTACTAACCAACGTGTCCGCCGCCTGGGTGCACTACAAGCTCGATCGCGGCATCCACCACGTGCTGATCGACGAGGCGCAGGACACAAGCCCGAAGCAATGGGCCATCGTCCAGGCGCTGGTCGTCGAGTTCTTCGCCGGCGCTGGCGCACACGACCGCAAGCGCACGATCTTCGCGGTCGGCGACGAGAAGCAATCCATCTTCTCGTTTCAGGGTGCGGCGCCGCGCGAATTCGCCGCCATGCGCGAACACTTCGACCGGTTGCACAGGCAGGCGCAGCTTCCGTTCGTGGCGACCGAGTTCAAGCACTCGTTCCGCTCGGGCCCGAATGTGCTGGGCGCGGTCGACACCGTGTTCACGCCGCCCGAGGCGCACGCGGGACTGACCGCGCTGCCCGAGGCCCCGGTGCACGAGGCGCTGCCGCAGGCCGCGCCCGGCCTAGTCGAAATCTGGGACACCACCCGGACCGACGAGCGCAAGGACATGACCGCCTGGGATGCGCCGTTCGACACCGAGCGCAGCACCAGCGGCGTGGTGAAACTCGCCAAACGGATCGCCGGCCACGTCGCGCTATGGCGCAGCCAAGGACGGTTCGCCAAGGATGTTCTAATCCTGGTGCGGCGACGCGGCGTGCTGTTCGAGTCGATCATCCGTGCCCTGAAGAACCGTGGCGTTCCGGTGGCCGGCGCCGACCGGTTGACGCTGACCGAGCACATTGCGGTGATGGATCTGATGGCGCTGGCCGACGCGCTGCTGCTGCCGCAGGACGATCTGGCGCTGGCGACGGTGCTGAAGAGCCCGTTGTTCGGCATCAGCGAGGATGAGCTGTTCAAACTGGCGTATGAGCGCAAGGCGAGCCTGCGCCGCGTGCTCAGCGAGCTGCGGCCCGATCTCTCGGCACAATTCGATGCGCTGCGCGAGAAGTCGCGCACTATGGCGCCGTTCGCCTTCTACGCCGACCTGCTCGGCGCCCAGAACGGGCGGCAAAGGCTGCTGGCTCGGCTCGGCCACGAGGCGACTGACGCGCTCGACGAGTTCCTCAACCTGGCGCTCGACTACGAGCGCATCGAGACGCCATCGCTGCAGGGCTTCGTCGCCTGGCTTCGCTCGGCGCAGGCCGAGGTGAAGCGCGACATGGAAATGGCGCGCGACGAGGTGCGGGTAATGACGGTGCACGGCGCCAAGGGACTGGAGGCGCCGATCGTCATCCTGGCCGACACCACGACGCCGCCGCAAGGCTTCCATCCGCCAAGGCTGCTGCAACTGTCGCAGAAAGCTGGTCCGCCGCCGCTGATCTGGGCCACCGCCAAGGCGAACGACGTCGGGCCGATGGAGGCGGCGCGCAATGTCGCGCTCGGGGAAGCGCGCGATGAATACCGCAGGCTGCTCTACGTCGCGATGACGCGCGCCATCGAGCGGCTGATCGTCTGCGGCGTCGATGGCATAAGGGAGCGGCCGGAGGGCTGCTGGTACGATCTCACGCGTGACGCGCTTGAGACGCACTGCGTCAGTGAGCCGGCCGACGACGGCGACGGCGCGGTGCTGCGCTTTCGCAAGGTCGCGGCGGCGCCACAGGCGAAGCCCGTCAAGGCACCGGCGCTGGAGCTTGCGCTGTTGCCGCCGTGGCTGACGCAAAAGATCACGGAGGGACCTGCAAGCGTGCCAATCCAGCCGTCGGGCTTTATCGACGACCGCGAAGCGCAGGGCCTGCTCGGCCAGCGCGAGGCGCGGCGTCGCGCCATCCTGCGCGGCAACATTCTGCATCGGCTGATGCAGTCGTTGCCGGACCTGCCGCCGGCGGCGCGCGTCGAGGCGGCGCGACAACACATCGTGCGGCAGAGCACGAATTTCAGTGAGACCGATCAGAACGCCCTCGTCGCCGCGGCGCTGGCGCTGCTTAACGACGCTCGCTTCGACAAGCTGTTCCTGCCCAGCAGCCGCGCCGAGGTTTCGATCGTCGGCCGCCACCAGGGGCGCGACGTCTCCGGCCAGATCGACCGGCTGACGGTGACGCCGGACGAAGTGCTGATCGCCGACTACAAGACTAACCGGCCGGCGCCGAACAGCCTCGACCAGACGAAGAAGCGCCATGCAGATTACGTAAGGCAGCTCGCGCTTTATCGCGCTGTCCTGATGCGGCTTTATCCCGGCCGGCCCGTCCGGGCTGCGCTGCTGTGGACCGATACGCCCGATTTGATGGAGATTCCGGCGGCCGAACTCGACGCCGCCATCGCGCTATCCTCACCTCGGCGTGACAATCCTTGACGCTGCGCCGGGGCGTCCATACGTTCCGACCACACATCTGTCATACCCCCCGATTCGAACGAGGTTCCCATGGCCGTTGGCAAGGTTTCCGACGCGGATTTCGAGGCCGAGGTGCTCAAGGCGACCGGCCCGGTCGTGGTCGACTTCTGGGCGGAGTGGTGCGGCCCCTGCCGCATGATCGCGCCGGCGCTGGAAGAGATCGCGGGCGCCATGGGCGATAAGGTCAAGATCGTCAAGCTCAACGTGGATGAGAACCCGGGCATCGCGTCGAAGTACGGCATCATGTCGATCCCGACGCTGATGATCTTCAAGAACGGCGAGCTGGCCTCGCGCCAGGTCGGCGCCGCGCCGAAGCAGAAGCTGGAGCAGTGGATCAACACCTCTGTGTGATTGATCGCAGAGTTTCGCGAAACGAATGGCCGGCGCAACGCCGGCCATTTTTATTTAAGACGAGCTTAGGCCCCCTGAATCTTCTCCTGCTGACTGCGCCGGCTCAACACCACGCAGGTCAGCACTGCCAGAACGATCACCGCAAGCTGCGCGCCCACCGCCTCGACGGTCGGATTCAGGCCGAGCGCCTCCAGCACGCCACCGCTGTTCAGTGGCGTGTAGGAGAATATCTGCTGCTCCTGAAATTCTTGCATGGCGTCGCCGATCATCTTGATCGCCATCAGGAACAGAAACGCCGACGTGACGATGAACAGTGGCCGCAGCGGAATCCGCTTCGCGACAGAATTGATCACAAAGAACAGCACCGCTAGTCCCACTGCCGCAGCAGCGAGTCCAGCGATCAATTCCAAGCCGAAGCCGCCGGAGGTCTTGGCCAGCGCATAAACGAACAGCACGGTCTCCGCGCCTTCGCGGAACACCGCGAGAAACGCAAGCAACCCGACCGCCAGGCCGGTGCGTTGCGCGATCGCGGCGTCGGCCTTTTCGCGCAGATAGCGCTGCCAGGCTCGCGGGTCCTGCCGCAGCAGCAGCCAGCCGCTGACGTAAAGCATCAGCGCGGCAGCGGCGAGAATGACGAACGCCTCAAAGAGATCGCTGTGCGCCCCGTTGTTGAAGACCTGGAACACCCACGCCGCGCCCAGGCTCGCCACGACGGCGAGCACGGCGCCGGTGTAGAGCGCGGGTAAGCGATCACGCGCGTCTGCCTTGATGAGATACGCGGCGAGCGCCGCGAGCACGAGCAGCGCTTCGAGACCCTCGCGCAGCAAAATGACGGCGGACTGAACGAATACGCTTCCCATCGCAGCACCCCGAGGTAATGACGCGCCCGTCACGCTGCAATGTGAGGCCGTGGCCGCGATGTAAAGTACAATTGCTCTAAACTATTGCTCCTGCTGGTTTTATGGCTACAGCTAGACTGGCGGCGTGCCGTTCTTGGCCAGAACTTCACCGGCGAGATAGAGCGAGCCGGCGATGACGATGCGCGGCGGCGGATCGAGCCCGAGGCGGCAGGCGGCGGCGAGCGCCTCCTCGATCGTGCCGTAACGCTCCGCCGTGATGCCGGCGTTGCGCGCCGCTTGCGCGATGGCCTCGGCGGGCAGGCTTTTTTCCTGGTTCGGGATCGGGATCGCGAACACCCGGCGCGCCAGTCCTGAAAAATGGTGCAGATAGCCGGCGCAGTCCTTGGTCGACAGCATGCCGACGATCAGCACCAGAGGCCGCGCCACGCGCTCCTCCAGGCCGCCGATCGCGGCGGCCACCGCGCGGCCACCCTCGGCGTTATGGCCGCCGTCGAGCCACAGCTCGCTGTCGAGCGGCGCGAGCGCCTTCAGCGCGCCGTGTGAGAGAAGCTGCATGCGCGCCGGCCAGTCGGCCTTGACGATGCCGGCTTCACAGGCGGCGTTCGGCAGCTTGAAGCCCGCGGCCCGCAGCGCCGCGATGGCGACGCCGGCATTGTCAAACTGATGGCGGCCGTGAAGCTTCGGCGCGGGAAGGTCGAGCAGCCCGTCCTCGTCCTGATAGACCAGACGGCCGTGCTCCTCGTGCACGTTCCAGTGCTCGCCGGCGACATGGAGCGGCGCACGAACCTTTTGCGCCTCCCGCTCGATGACGGCCATTGCCACGTCCGACTGCGGCGCGATGACGGCAGGCACGCCGCGCTTGAGGATGGCCGCCTTCTCGGCGGCGATCTTCTCCAGCGTGTCGCCGAGGAATTCCAGATGATCCATCGACACCGGCGTAATGACGCTGGCGCGCGGCGTCTCGATCACGTTGGTGGCGTCGAGCCGGCCGCCGAGCCCGACTTCGAGCAAAAGCACATCGGCGGGATTTCGTGAGAACAGCAGGAAGCCCGCCGCGGTCTCGATCTCGAACACGGTGACCGGCTCGCCGCCGTTGGCGCGCTCGCATTCCTCCAGCGCGGCGGCAAGTGCCTCGTCCGATACGAGCGTGCCGGCCAGCCGGAAGCGCTCGTTGAAGCGCACCAGATGCGGCGAGGTGTAGACGTGCACGCTGCGGCCAGCCGCCTCCAGTATCGCGCGCATAAAGGCGATGGTGGAGCCCTTGCCGTTGGTGCCGGCGACATGGATGACCGACGGCACGCGCCGCTCCGGATGGCCGAGCGCGCCGAGCAGCCGCCGGACGCGGTCGAGCGAGAGGTCGATCCGTTTCGGATGCAACGCCAGCAGGCGCGCGATGATGGAATCGTAGGCCGACATCGACCGACTCTAGCGCCGAAGCGATGGCAAAATCACGCCTGCGCGGGCACCGGCGCCGCGACATCCGGCGGCAGCGGTAGGCTGTTGCGCTGCGCCGGCGGCGCGGCCGGGGCCTTGGCAAGGAGCCGGCACAGGTTGGCGAGCGTGCCGCGTATCTCGTGGCGATGCACGACCATGTCGACCATGCCGTGGTCGCGCAGATACTCCGCCTTCTGGAAGCCTTTCGGCAATTTCTCGCGGATGGTCTGCTCGATGACGCGCGGTCCGGCGAATCCGATCAGCGCGCCGGGCTCGGCGATGTGAACGTCGCCGAGCATCGCATAGGACGCGGTGACGCCGCCCGTGGTCGGATTGGTGAGGACGACGATGTAAGGCCGCTTGGCTTCGCGCAACTGCTGCACCGCGACTGTGGTGCGCGGCAACTGCATCAGCGCGAGGATGCCCTCCTGCATGCGCGCGCCGCCTGACGCTGCGAACATGATGAACGGCGCGCCGTGCTCGACCGCCGCCTCAAGCCCGGCGATCACCGCCTCGCCCGCCGCCATGCCGAGCGAGCCTCCCATGAAATCGAAATCCTGCACGCCGAGCACGACCGGCTGGCCTTCCAGCTTGCCGTAGCCGAGCTTGATCGCATCGGCGAGATCGGTCTTGGCGCGCGCATCCCTGAGGCGATCGACGTAGCGGCGCTCGTCGCGGAATTTCAGCGGATCGGTCGCAACCTCCGGAACGGCGATGTCTTCCCACTTCTGCTCGTCGAAGATCGACTTCATGCGCGCCACCGCGCCCATGCGCATGTGGTAGTTCGAGCCGGGGATGACGAACGAGTTGGTCTCGACGTCCTTGAAGAACACGAGCTGCCCGCTCTCCGGGCACTTGATCCAAAGGTTCTCTGGCGATTCGCGGCGACTGAGGAAGTTGCGAATCTTCGGCCGGACGACGTTGGAGATCCAGTTCATACGCGCGCTCTCAGCTCTCTCGGTCGCCAACTTACCACACGGTATAGATGGATTGCCGTACCAGGCGCGGCAATGAGGCCGAAAGACTATTTTGCCTTCCGTTTGCCGCCACGGACGCCGCCGGCCAGTTCGGTGACCAGATCTGTCACCGCCTTGACCGTTTTGCCCGTCGCCTTGCCTTTTTTGTCGAGACTTTGCGCGACCGCGTTAACCAGCGCCGATCCCACCACCACCGCCTCGGCGCCGCTGGCGATCTCGCGCGCCTGCTTGGCGGTGCGCACGCCGAACCCCACCGCGACCGGCAGGTGCGTATGGCGCTTGATGCGGGCGACCGCGGCGTGGACCTTGCCCGCGTCCGGCGCCGCGGCGCCGGTGATGCCGGCAATCGAGACGTAGTAGACAAAGCCCGAGGTGTTCGCGATCACGGCGGGCAGCCGCTTGTCGTCGGTGGTCGGCGCCGCGAGGCGAATGAAGTTCAATCCTGCCTTCAGCGCCGGCAGGCAAAGCTCCTCGTCTTCCTCGGGCGGCAGATCGACCACGATGAGGCCGTCGACGCCCGCGGCTTTCGCATCGCTGAGAAATTTCGCGACGCCGTAGATATAGATCGGATTGTAGTAGCCCATCAGCACGATCGGCGTGGCGTCATCGTCCTGGCGGAGCGCGCGCACCATCGCCAGTGTCTTCCTCATGGTCTGGCCGGCCTGGAGCGCGCGCAGACCCGCGGCCTGGATCGCCGGGCCATCCGCCATCGGGTCGGTGAACGGCATGCCGATCTCGATCACGTCGGCGCCGGCCTTCGGCAGCGCCTTGAGGATCGCGAGCGCGGTCTTGGCATCGGGATCGCCGGCCATCAGGAACGTGACAAGCCCGGCGCGGCCTTCGCGCTTGAGGTCCGCAAAGCGAGTATCGATGCGCGTCATCATTTTTTTCTGACTTTATCAGGATCGACCAGCGGCAGCACTTGCTGGTGTCGCTCGCGCATGTCGGCCATCCGCACGTTGATGGTGCCGAGCACGATCCCGCCGAACGAGATGACGAAATACACCCATTCCTTCGTCATGATCGGGCCGCCGCCCGAGCTCCCGGCGAACAGCCGCGCCTTCAGGAAGTAGAGGATGTAGAACACCGACAGGGCGATGATCAGCCAGCCGACGCGACGCTGCCGCCCGGCTCCATTCCACCACGCAAACGGCGCCCACAGCCGGGACATCAAAGCTTGCCTCCGAGGTGGTGCGCCACACTGTCGAGATCCTTGTCGCCGCGGCCGGAGAGATTGACAACCAGCAGGTGATCCTTCGGCTTCTTCGAAGCGACGTCGGACAGCCGCGCCAGCGCATGACACGCTTCGAGCGCCGGGATGATGCCTTCCAACCGGCTGCAAAGCTGGAACGCCGCCAGCGCTTCCTTGTCGGTGGCGGACAGGAACTTGATGCGCCCGAGATCGGCGAGCCAGGCGTGCTCCGGTCCGATACCCGGATAGTCGAGGCCCGCAGAGATCGAATGCGCTTCCTCGATCTGGCCGTCGGCATCCATCAGGAGATAGGTGCGGTTGCCATGCAGCACGCCGGGCTTGCCACCGGCGACCGACGCGGCGTGCTTTTTGTTGAGGCCGTGCCCTGCCGCCTCGACGCCGTAAATCTCGATCTGCCGCTCATCGAGGAAGGGATGAAACAACCCCATCGCGTTGGAGCCGCCGCCGATGCAGGCGATCAGGGAATCCGGCATCCGGCCTTCCGCCTCTTGCATCTGCTCGCGCGTCTCGTACCCGATGATCGACTGAAAATCGCGCACCATCGCCGGATAGGGATGCGGCCCCGCCACCGTGCCAATGCAGTAGAACGTGTCCTCGACATTTGTGACCCAGTCACGCAGCGCCTCATTCATGGCGTCTTTGAGCGTCTTCGCGCCGGATTCCACCGCGCGCACCTCGGCGCCGAGTGCCTTCATGCGGAGCACGTTGGGCTGCTGGCGGCCGACGTCGACCGAGCCCATGAATACCACGCATTGCAGGCCAAACTTGGCGCATAGCGTCGCGGTGGCGACGCCATGCATGCCTGCACCAGTCTCGGCGATGACGCGCGGCTTGCCCATGCGCTTGGCCAGCATGATCTGGCCAAGCACGTTGTTCACCTTGTGCGCGCCGGTGTGATTGAGATCCTCGCGCTTGAAATAGATTTTCGCGCCGCCGAAATGCGCGGTGAGCCGCTCGGCGAGATAAAGCGGCGACGGGCGGCCGACGTAATTCTTCAGGTGCGCATCCATCTCGCGCCGGAACGCCGGATCGGCCTTCGCTTCGGCATAGGCCTTCTCCAGGTCGAGGATCAGCGGCATCAGCGTCTCGGCAACAAAGCGGCCGCCGTAGATGCCGAAATGGCCCCGCTCGTCGGGCCCGGTGCGGAACGAATTGGGCAGCGGCGCAGTCATGCCGACCTCGCGGCCTGTTGCGCATCGAGCTTGTCCGCCGCCGTACGCGCGGCGCGCACGAACGCCCTGATCTTGGCGATGTCCTTCTCGCCGGGCCGCTCCTCGACGCCCGACGACACGTCGACCGACGGCGCGCGGGTCACCGCCAGCGCCTCGGCGACATTGTTGGCGTCGAGCCCGCCCGACAGCATGAACGGCACGTCGATGTCGAGGCCTTCCAGCAGGCGCCAGTCGAATGCCTTGCCGAGCCCGCCCGGACGCGTGGCGTTCTGCGGCGCCCGCGCGTCGAACAGGATACGGTCGGCGACGTGGGCATATTCGCGGATCGGCGAAAGATCGGACTTCTGCGCGACCGGCAGCGCCTTCATCACCGGCAATCCGAAACGTGAGCGCAGCACCGCGACGCGTTCCGGCATCTCCTTGCCGTGCAATTGCAGCATGTCTGGCTTCAACGCCTCGATGAAATTGCCGAGCTCGATGTCGGTAGCGTCGACCGACAGCGCCACCTTCATGGCGCGGCCCTTGACCCGCTCGCCGAGCAGCCGCGCCGCCTCATAGCCGAGATGGCGCGGCGACGGCGGAAAGAACACAAAGCCGACCATGTCGGCTCCGGCATCCAGCGCCGCGTCGAGCGCGTCGGGCGTCTTCAGGCCGCAGATTTTGACCAGCAGAGACATGACCACCGTACTTTTTTTCGGCCCGGTTCTAACCGATCATGGCTCGTTTGTCTCGACCCGGCCTGGGGCGCATACCGATGCAATGACGCCGCCCGCGCTATTTAAGCGCTGCCGGATGGCCTCTCAGCACGGTCCGCGCAAACCTGTGCACCTCCATCGGTTTGGCGAACGGCGCCCCCTGACCGAGATCAAATCCCATGTCGCACACGACGCGGAAGTCGGCCGACGCGTCGAGACCCTTGGCGGTGGTTCGCGCGCCGATCCGCTCGGCGATGCTGAGCACCTTGCCGCATACCGCGCGCTTGTCGCGGTCGACCGAACAGCCGCTGATGAAGCCCGGACCGACCTGAAGTTCGGCAATCGGAAAATCGCCGATGTCGATCCAGGACGTTTCCGCCATCACGTCGTCGATCGAGATGGCGACGTTGCAGCGTTCGAGCTGCCTGGCCGCCTGCTTCACCAAGGCGGTGTCGCGGCCAGCGTCGATGCTGCTGATCTCCACGGTCAGCTTGCCCGACGCTGCGTGCGCGGGCAGCCCGAGACACAAGCGGTCGATGAATGCGGCATTTCGAAAATCGCGACGGGCAAAGGCACGACGAGCTCGACCGGCGAACGCCGCTCGGTAAAATAGACCCAGTCGGTCATCGCGCGCTTGACCACGAAGTCCGACAGCCCCCCGGAACAGCGGGTCGCTATCGGTCCGGATGAAGCCATCGGGCGCAACGATGCCCCAGCCCGGATGGCGCATCCGCACCTGGGCTTCGGCGGCGCACAGCGACATCCGGCGCAGGTCGATTTTCGGCTGATACCAGAGCTCGAGCCACCTGTTGCCCAGCGCCTCTTCGACGTCGATGGGCAGGCTCGGCGAGGCGGGAATGGCAGGAAGCTCGACAGATTGTCCTGCAGATCGCTGTCGCGAAACGGCGTGCGAAGCGGCGGCAGCATTCCAAGACCGAGGTGCTCGCCCAACTCATGATGAGCTAGCATCGGCGACGAGGCACGGGCGCCGAACAGCATCACCTTGCCGCGATAGCCGGTGAGCGACAACACGTGCAGCACCCGCGTCACGTCGCTTTCCGGGGCGAGCGAGCCGACGACGATGAGATCGAATTCGTCACCCTTCCGTGCAGCATTGCGCTCGGACGCGCGTCCGCACTAGTAAGAGAGAAAGCCGAGGTCCTCGAGGGCTTCGGCGAGGAACGTTCGAATGTGGGGCTTGTGGTCGACGACGCAGACGCGAGGCGCCATGCGGCGGCGGCCGAACAGCAGCGGCTGGGTGGAGTCGAGCGGTGTGTGTTTCATTTTTCTTCCCCTGAATGCGGGCCCGACAACTGCAGGGCCGCGTTACGCCGAGGGGAAGTAGATGCCTCTCACGGGGCATCATTGTGAGCGACTTGCAGATAAAGTTTCGCCTCACAGATGATTTGAAAAAAAACCTTTACGTCTACAACGCGAGACGCATCTTATCGAATTGGACTCTACCCGGCGGATTCGAGTTCGCGTTTCGCGTGAGCGCGTGTCAGTTGCGCAGCCGCCGCCACACCAGCATCGCGGCGGCCAGATCCTCGATCGCGGTGCCGACCGACTTGAACAGCGTGATCTGCAGGTCACCGCTGCGGCCTCTGGCCTCGCCGCGGCAGAGCTCGAACAGGTCGCCGCGCACGCCGTCCTTTTTCAGCACGCCTGTCTTCATCGGCTGCACGATGTCGCCACCTTCCTTGAGCGCGCCGGCGCGGGTGTCGACATAGACGCGCGATTTCCGGATCGCATCGTCGTCGGACTCGCGCATCTTCGGCGTATACGCGCCGACCAGGTCGACATGCACGCCCTTCTTCAGCCACTTGCCGCGCACGAGCGGCGTCGCCGAGAGCGTCGCGCAGGAGACGATGTCGGCGTCGCGCACCGCAGCCTCGAGATCGTCGGTGACCTCGACCTCGAGCCCGCCGACCGAAAGACCGAAGGCGGTCTGCACGGCGCGAGTGCGCGTGCGGTTCCATAACGTGACGCGCCGGATCGGCCGCACGCT
>JBEVIJ010000179.1:0-32973 GCA_040510745.1 Xanthobacteraceae bacterium | reverse complement strand
GCGCCCGGCTTGCGGGCGCCCCGGTGATCAGTCCGGGCAACGGCCAGCCGGTGGTGCCTACCACCGAGCAGATCGTGGAATTGCAGCGGCTTCTGATCGCCCGGAAAATGCTGACCGGTGAAGCCGATGGCCGACTCGGATCGCAGACCCGCACGGCGGTGAAGCAAACGCAGCTCAAGGTCGGCCTCCCCGCCGATGCCTATCCCACCGCCGAGCTGATCGAGCGGCTGCGAGGTGTTCGCTGAACGATCCCGATGTCGTGAAGGGACGGTCCGTTAACGTTCGTTAAACCATATGTTGCCCCAATGTGCCGCTACTCACCGGGGCGCATGAGGCAGGCGACATGACGCACGAATTGACCAGGACCTTATCGACCAGGACCTTGTTGGCGATCATCGCGGTCGGATGTGCCGTGCCGGCGTTCGCGCAAGGCATCGCGCCGCCCAAGCCGGCGACCCGGCAGGCGCAGACGGCGCAGCCGCCGGTCGCGCCGCTCGCTCCTGCGCCGTCGCCGCCGAAGGAATGGACCGGCGAGGACGGCGCCTCGGGTCATCCCGAGATGAAGGCCTCCGCGATCCGCGCCGCCGCCTCCCGTTTTGAAAGCTGCCTCGAAGGGCTGTGGCCGCTCGCCGCCAAGCGCAACGTCTCGCGCGCCTCGTTTGACAAAGCGGTGAAGGGCCTGACGCCCGATTTGCGCATCATGGACCTGATGGACTCGCAGCCCGAGTTCACCAAGGCGTTCTGGGACTATCTCGACATCCTGGTGAACGACGCGCGCGTGCAGAATGGCCAGGAGATGCTGACCAAGCACAAGGCGATCTTCGACCAGGTAGAAAAGCAATACGGCGTCGACCGCAACATCATCACCGCGATCTGGGGCGTCGAATCGAACTACGGCACGCTCGGAGGCGACCGGCCGGTGATCCGCTCGACCGCGACGCTCGCCTGCATCGGCCGGCGGCAAGCCTATTTCCGCGACGAGTTCCTCGCCACGCTGGAGATCCTGCACCGCGGCGACGTGCGTCCCGAGCAGCTCAAGGGCTCATGGGCCGGCGCGTTCGGGCCGACGCAGTTCATGCCGACGTCGTTCAAGCGCTTCGCGATCGACGGCGACGGTGACGGCCGCCGCGACGTGGTCGACAGCACAGCCGACATGATCGCCTCGACCGCCAACAATCTGAAGAAGGATGGCTGGGTGACCGGTCAGACCTGGGGTTATGAGGTGACCATTCCCAAGGGCTTCAACTACCTGCTCGCCGACCGCTCGAAGCAGAAGACCATGGCGGAGTGGGAAGCTCTCGGCATCAAGCGTGCCGGCGGCAAGGGATTTCCGCGTGCCGACGACAAGGCCTATCTGCTTGTGCCCGCCGGTCATCAAGGGCCGGGCTTTCTGATGCTGCACAATTTCCGCGGGATCATGAAATACAATCCGGCGGAAGCCTACGCGATCGCGATCGGCCATCTCTCCGACCGGTTCCGCGGCGGCCCGCCGTTCGTGCAGCCGTGGCCGCGGCACGAGGCGGTGCTGTCGCGCGGCGAGCGGCTCGAACTGCAGGAGCTGCTGCTGAAGAAAGGCTTCGACGGCGGCACGCCGACCGGCCGGCTGGGCCCCAAGACCCGCGCGGCAGTCCGGGACTTCCAGGCCTCGATCGGGCTTGTTCCGGACGGTTTCGCCACCACCGCGATCCTCGCCCGGCTGCGGCGCTAGTCTGGCGGTGCTATCCGGGCCGCCGCCGGTAACCATGCCGGGCGCCTTCCGGTTGACAAGATCGTCGCGCTATTGACCGATAGGGTCACGGCACGGCCTGCGGCAGGGGTCGCCGGAGGTCCATCGGTAAACGGATATGACGCGAAAAGGTCCGCGCTGTCAGCGGTTTGCAACCGTACTCCTGATCGGGGGGGCGCTCGCGCTGCCTGCCGCCGACGTGATCTGGCCGGTTCCCGCCCTGGCGCAGGGCTCGCCCTGGGATTCATTCTTTCAGCCGTTTCCCACTCGTCCCCAGTACCGGACCGAACAGCGCGTCGCGCCGGTCGATTCCTCGCGTGCCCCAGCGCCGTCCCGCCGGGTGGAACCGGCGACCAGCCACGTTCTCGTGCTCGGCGATTCCATGGCGGACTGGCTCGCCTACGGTCTCGAAGACGCGCTCGGCGAAACGCCCGAGTTCGGTGTCACCCGCAAGCACCGCACCTATTCCGGCCTGCTGCGCTACGAGCCGCGCGCCGAGACGCCGGATTGGGCGCAGGCCGCGCGTGAGATTATCGCGGCCGAGAAGCCGAATTTCATCGTCATGATGGTGGGGCTTAACGACCGCCAGCAGATCCGCGAGCGCGTGACGCCGGCTCCTGCGCGTGGCGCGGGCGCGCAACGTCCCGCGGCACCCGCCGCTCCTGCGGGCGAGCCCGCCGCGCAGCCTGCGCAGCCGCAGGTGCCCGACACCGAGAAGCCGTCCGAAACTGACAATCCCGAGCAGCTCTTGATTGCGCCGGAAACGCCGCGCGGCGTGCGCGTTGCCGGCACGCACGAGTTCCGCACGGACAAGTGGGCCGAGCTCTATTCCAAGAAAATCGACGACACCATCGCCGCGCTGAAGAGCCGCGGCGTGCCGGTGTTCTGGGTCGGCCTGCCTTCGGTGCGCGGCCAGCGCTCGACCAGCGACGTGGCCTATCTCAACGAACTGTACCGCACCCGCGCTGAGAAGAACGGCATCACCTTCATCGACGTGTGGGATGGTTTCGTCGATGAGGGCGGACGCTTCGCGCTGCAAGGCCCCGACTTCGAAGGTCAGACGCGCCGGCTGCGGACCGCCGACGGCGTGCATTTCACCAAGGCCGGCGCGCGCAAGCTCGCGCACTATGTCGAGCGCGAGATCAAGCGCATGGCGTCGCGCGGGCCCGTGGCCGTCGCGCTGCCGACGTCCGAGCCGCAGCCGCAGACGCCCGCCGCGAAGACCGGCGCTTCGACCGCGCGGCCGCTCGCCGGGCCGGTGATGCCGCTCACCGCCGCCGCCAATGTCGGCGAGGACGGCTTGCTCGGCGGCTCCGGTGCGCGTCCGGCGCCCGATCACGTCACGGTCACCCGCGTGCTGGTGAAGGGCGAGGCAGTTGAAGCGCCCGCCGGCCGCGGCGACGATTTCAGCTGGCCGCGCCGCGGCGTCGCGCCGTTCGGCGCCGATCCCACGGTGGCGACCACCACGTTGCCGCTGCCGGTCATGCAGGGCGCGCCGGCGAAAACCGTGCTGGCGCCGAACGCCGACGCACCCGCTACCGTCGCCGCCGCTGCACCTCGCCGCGTCGTGCAGCGCCCGCAACAACCGCCGCAGCAACAGAGACCGCAGCAGCCGCAGCGCGGCTTCTTCTTCCCGTTCTTCCGGTAAATGCGCGATCAGCGCGGCAGCGTCGTCGCTCCCATCAGGAACTTGTCGATCGCATGGGCGCATTGGCGGCCCTCGCGGATCGCCCACACCACCAGCGACTGGCCACGCCGCATGTCGCCGGCCGAGAACACCTTCGGCAGCGAGGTCTGGTAGGCGACCTGGTCGGCGTTGACGTTGCCGCGCGCATCGAGCGTGAGGCCGAGCGACTTGATCATGCCCTCGTGCACGGGATGCACGAAGCCCATCGCCAGCAGCACCAGGTCCGCCTTGATCTCGAACTCGGTGCCGGGCACCGGCTGGAACTTCGCATCGGCCCGCGCGCAGTGCAGCGTCTGCACCTGGCCGTCCGCGCCGGAGAATTTGGTCGTCAGCACCGCGAAGTCGCGCTCGACGCCTTCCTCGTGGCTTGACGAGGTGCGCAGCTTGAGCGGCCACAGCGGCCAGCTCATCGGCTTGTTCTCGTGCTCCGGCGGCTTCGGCATGATCTCGAAGTTGGTCACCGAAAGCGCGCCCTGCCGAATCGAGGTGCCGATGCAGTCGGAGCCGGTATCGCCGCCGCCGATCACCACGACGTGCTTGCCTGTAGCGAGGATCGGCGCCGCGTCACCCGGCGCTTCGCCGCTGATGCGGCGGTTCTGCTGCGGCAGGAAATCCATCGCGAAGTGGATGTCCTTGAGGTCGCGGCCCGGGATCGGCAGGTCGCGCGGAGCTTCGGCGCCGCCGGTCAGCGCCACCGCGTCGTGGTCCTTCATCAGCTTTTCCGCGGGCAGGTTGACGCCGATGTGTGCGCCATAATGGAAGGTGACGCCCTCGGCCTGCATCTGCTCGACGCGGATGTCGACGATGCCCTTCTCCATCTTGAAGTCGGGAATGCCGTAGCGCATCAGGCCGCCGGCCTTGGCGTGCTTCTCATAGAGGTGGACATCGTGTCCGGCGCGGGCGAGTTGCTGCGCGCAGGCCATGCCGGCCGGGCCTGAGCCGACCACCGCGATCTTCTTGCCGGTCTTGCGCGAGGCGGGCTCCGGTTTGATCCAGCCGCTCTCGAAGGCGCGATCGGCGATCGCGCATTCGATGGTTTTGATGGCGACCGGGTTGTCGTCGATGTTCAGCGTGCAGGAGGCTTCGCAGGGCGCCGGGCAGACACGGCCGGTCACCTCCGGGAAATTGTTGGTGGAGTGCAGGTTGACCGCAGCTTGCTCCCAGTGGCCCCGGTAAACGAGATCGTTCCAATCCGGGATCTGGTTGTTGACCGGGCAGCCGGTCGGCTGCGCCACGGTCTGGTCGGTGCCGTGGCAATATGGCACGCCGCAATCCATGCAGCGCGCGCCCTGCTGGCGCACCTCTTCCTCTGGCAGCGGCAGCACGAACTCGCGCCAATGGCGGATTCGCTCCGCGACCGGCTGGTAGTCGCGCTCTTCCCGCTCGAACTCGAGGAAACCGGTGACCTTGCCCATCCGCCTCTACTCAGCGGCCTGCATTGCGCGCGCCTTGTCCATCTCAGCGAGCGCCCGGCTGAATTCGAGCGGCATCACCTTGCGGAACTTAGGCAGGTATTCGCGCCAGTTGGCAAGGATTTCCGCGGCCCGCTTGGACCTGGTGAATTCGGCATGGCGGCTGATCAGCCGGTGCAGCCGCTCGTTGTCGTGCTGCGTCATGTCGGTCAGGTCGCCGTGCATTTCGCCCTCGACCCATTCCGGCATTTCCTGCAGGTCGACCATCGCGCGGTTGCAGCGCTGCTCGAACGTCCCGTCCTCGTCGACCACATAGGCGATGCCGCCAGACATGCCGGCCGCGAAGTTGCGGCCGGTGTTGCCCAGCACCACCACCACGCCGCCGGTCATGTATTCGCAGCAATGGTCGCCGGCGCCCTCGACCACGACGGTCGCGCCGGAGTTGCGCACGGCGAAGCGTTCGCCGGCCACGCCGCGGAAATAGGCTTCTCCGGCGATCGCGCCGTACAGCACGGTGTTGCCGACGATGATCGACTGCTCGGGGATGACGCCGCTGTCGGCGGCCGGCCGGATGATCAGGCGGCCGCCCGACAACCCTTTGCCGACGTAGTCGTTGCCTTCACCCTCAAGCTCGAAGGTGACGCCGCGTGCCAGGAATGCGCCGAAGCTCTGTCCGGCGGTGCCGGTCAGGTTCACGTGGATGGTGCCGTCTGGCAGGCCCTCGTGGCCGTAGCGCTTGGCGATCTCGCCGGACAGCATGGCGCCCGCGGTGCGGTCGATGTTGCGGATCGCCGCTTCGATGCGGACCGGCGTGCCCTTCTCGATGGCGTCCTGCGACTGCGCGATCAGTTTGCGGTCGAGGATGTCGTGAATCTTGTGGTTCTGCTTCTCGCACCGATAGATCTGCACGCCCTTCGGCGCGACCGGCTTGGTGAACAGCCGCGAGAAGTCGAGGCCCCTGGCTTTCCAGTGCTCGATCACCTTATGCTGGTCGAGCATCTGCATCTGCCCGATCATCTCGTCGAAGCTGCGATAGCCCATCGACGCCATCAGTTCGCGCACCTCTTCCGCGACAAAGAAGAAGAAGTTGATGACGTGCTCGGGCTGTCCCGTGAAGCGCTTGCGCAGCACCGGGTCCTGGGTGGCAACGCCGACCGGGCAGGTGTTGAGATGACACTTGCGCATCATGATGCAGCCGGCCGCGATCAAGGGGGCGGTGCTGAAACCGAATTCGTCGGCGCCGAGCAGCGCGCCGATCACGACGTCGCGGCCGGTGCGGATGCCGCCGTCGACCTGCACCGCGATGCGGCTGCGCAGCCGGTTGGCGACCAGCGTCTGGTGCGTTTCGGCGAGGCCGATCTCCCAAGGGCTGCCGGCGTGCTTGAGCGAGGTGAGGGGGCTCGCGCCGGTGCCGCCTTCGAAGCCCGAGATCGTGACGTGGTCGGACATCGCCTTGGAGACGCCCGCGGCAACCGTGCCGACGCCGACCTCGGAGACGAGCTTCACCGAGACGTCGCCCGACGGATTGACGTTCTTCAGGTCGAAGATGAGCTGCGCCAGGTCCTCGATCGAATAGATGTCGTGATGCGGCGGCGGCGAGATCAGGCCGACGCCAGGCGTCGAATGGCGCACCTTGGCGATGGTCTTGTCGACCTTGTGGCCGGGCAACTGGCCACCTTCGCCGGGCTTGGCGCCCTGCGCCATCTTGATCTGCATCATGTCCGAGTTGACGAGATACTCGGCGGTGACGCCGAAGCGTCCCGACGCAACCTGCTTGATCGCCGAGCGCATGCTGTCGCCGTTGGGCAGCGGCTTGAAGCGGTCGGCCTCCTCGCCGCCTTCGCCGGTGTTCGACTTGCCGCCGATCCGGTTCATGGCGATGGCGAGCGTGGTGTGCGCCTCGCGCGAAATCGAGCCGAACGACATCGCGCCGGTCGCAAAGCGCTTCACGATGCTCTTCGCAGGCTCGACGTCCTCGACCGGCACCGGCTTGCGGCCGTCTTCGTCGGCATTCTTGACGCGGAACAGGCCGCGGATGGTGACGAGCGATTCCGACTGCTCGTTGAGGACTTTCGCGAAGCTGCGATAGCGCTCGTAAGAGTTGCCGCGCACCGCGTGCTGCAAGGTCGAAACCGTGATCGCGTTCCAGGCATGGTCTTCGCCGCGCACGCGCACCGCATATTCGCCGCCGACGTCGAGCATGGCGCGATAGATCGGCGCCTCGCTGAAGGCGTCGCGATGCCGCTGCATCGCTTCTTCGGCGATTTCCAGCAGGCCGACGCCCTCGATGCGCGTTGCCGTGCCGGTGAAGTAGGTGTTGACGAAATCGGCCTTCAGCCCGATCGCGTCGAAAATCTGCGCGCCGCAGTAGGACTGATAGGTCGAGATGCCCATCTTGGACATCACCTTGAGCAGGCCCTTGCCGACCGCCTTGACGTAGTTTTTGACGATCTCTTTCTTCTCGATCTTGCTCGACAGTTCGCTCTTCAAGGCGATCAGCGTCTCGAATGCGAGATAGGGGTTGATCGCCTCGGCGCCGTAGCCGGCGAGACAGGCGAAATGGTGCACCTCGCGCGGCTCCGCGGACTCGACGACAAGCCCGACCGAGGTGCGCAGGCCCTGCCGGATCAGGTGGTGATGCACCGCCGCGCAGGCGAGCAGGGACGGCATCGGCACACGGTCCGACCCGGCCTTGCGGTCCGACAGGATGATGATGTTGATACCGTCGCGCACGGCCTTCTCGGCCTGCCCGCTCAGCGTCTCGATCGCCTTTTCCATCCCGGCCGCGCCCTCGCCCGACGGCCAGGTGGTGTCCAGCGTCATCGACTTGAACTGCGCGTCGCCGAGCTGTGAAATCTCGCGGATCTTCTCCAGGTCCTCGTCGGAGAGGATCGGCTGGCGCACCTCAAGACGCTTGGTGTGCGCCATGCCTTCGAGGTCGAGCAGGTTTGGCCGCGGCCCGATGATGGAGACGAGGCTCATCACGATTTCCTCGCGGATCGGATCGATCGGCGGGTTCGTGACCTGCGCGAAGTTCTGCTTGAAGTAGGTGAAGAGCAGCTTCGACTTGTCGGACAGCGCCGAGATCGGCGTGTCGGTTCCCATCGAGCCGATAGCTTCCTCGCCCATCGCCGCCATCGGCGACATCAGGAGCTTGAGGTCTTCCTGCGTGTAGCCGAACGCCTGCTGGCGATCGAGCAGCGGCAGGTTTGAGATCGGCGCCTCGGCGTTCGCGGCGCCGAGGTCCTCGACCACGATCTGGGTGCGCTCGAGCCACTGCTTGTAGGGATGGCTCTTGGCGAGCGTCGACTTGAGCTCTTCGTCCGGAATAAGCCGGCCCTGCTCGAGGTCGACCAGCAGCATCTTGCCCGGCTGCAGCCGCCACTTGGTGACGATGTCCTTCTCCGGGATCGGCAATACGCCCATCTCGGATGCCATGATGATGCGGTCGTCGCGGGTGACGAAATAGCGCGCGGGCCGCAATCCGTTGCGGTCGAGCGTCGCGCCGATCTGGCGGCCGTCGGTGAAGGCGATCGCCGCCGGGCCGTCCCACGGCTCCATCATCGCGGCGTTGTATTCGTAGAACGCGCGGCGCTCCTCGTTCATGAGCGGGTTTCCCGCCCACGCCTCGGGGATCATCAT
Organism: Xanthobacteraceae bacterium; assembly: GCA_040510745.1. Classification (GTDB taxonomy): domain Bacteria; phylum Pseudomonadota; class Alphaproteobacteria; order Rhizobiales; family Xanthobacteraceae; genus Z2-YC6860. Next base: position 24,506 of record JBEVIJ010000179.1, on the reverse strand, counting down.
CATCATCGCGTGCGCGAGCGGGTAGCCGCCCTGCACCAGGAATTCCAGCGCGTTGTCGAAGCAGGCGGTGTCGGACTGGCCCTCGTAGGAGATCGGCCACAGCTTGCTGATGTCGTCGCCGTAGAGCTTGGACGACACCGAGGCCTGGCGCGCCGCCATCCAGTTGTTGTTGCCCCGCAGCGTGTTGATCTCGCCATTGTGCGCGATCATCCGGTACGGATGTGCCAGCGACCATGTCGGGAATGTGTTGGTCGAGAACCGCTGGTGCACCAGCGCGAGCGCGCTCTCGAAATCCGGCTCATGGAGGTCGCGGTAGTAGGTGCCGAGCTGATCGGCCAGGAACATGCCCTTGTAGATGACGGTGCGGCACGAGATCGACACCGGGTAATAGCCGGAGAGCCGCCGCTCGTATTGGCGATAGATCGCCGCCGAGATCGCCTTGCGCAGGATGTACAGCTTGCGCTCGAAGTCGTCCTCGCTGAGTTTCTTTTTCCCTTGTCCAATGAACACTTGCATGTGGACGGGTTCGGTCGGCGTCACCGAGACGCCGAGCGTCGAATTGTCGGTCGGGATATCGGTGCGCCAGCCAAGCAGCTTGAGGCCTTCCCGCACGGTGACCTGTTCGAAGGTCTTGCGCACCATCTCCCGCCGCTCGGCGTCGCGCGGCATGAACAGTACGCCGACGCCATACTCGCCGGGCTTCGGCAGCGTGATACCGAGTTCCTTCGCCTTGCGCGCGAAGAATTTGTGCGGGATTTGCACCAGGATGCCGGCGCCGTCGCCGGCGCGCGGATCGGCGCCGACCGCGCCGCGATGCTCGAGGTTGAGCAGGATGGTCAGCGCATCTTGCACGATCTTCTGGGACTTCCGGCCCTTGATGTCGGCGATGAAGCCGACGCCGCAGGAATCCTTGGCGAGGGCGGGATCGTAAAGGCCGTGCCCTTCCGGCAAGCCGGGATCGGCGCTGTCCTTGTAGAGCAGACGTGCGTCAACCGCGGGCGAGGGTGCAGCCGCGCCGTGAACACCGCCGTTTTGTGTCTCGCCCTTCTTCATTCGCACCCTCGCGGCTCCGATTGACCGGAAGCCGGTACACCAGTCTCGTCCTCAGCACCGATTAGCGCTGCGGCCCAAGGCGAACCGTAAGTGAGGGCAGCCGCGGGCCGCTGATCGGCACCTCGCGTGCTGCCATGTTGAGCGGCGTTCGACGCATGTGCAAGTGCAATGCCGTGCCGCAGCAGCACGCGGTCCGGCCGCGTGGTTTCGCCAATTGGGACAGCAATACTGTCCTAAAAAGATTGGGTTGGCAAATCATTCCTGCGCGCGGTCGGACCTTTTCATGGGTTCGTTGCCGAAATCCCACGATAGCTACCGCGTTCGTTGCGCCGCCGGGCGTTTGACCCTGCAACTCGACTCAGCGGAAGGTCCAACACTCGGGCGGAGCCGTCATGACCGACGTTGGACATCATCGCGACGTCACCCCCGGAGCAGAGTGGGAAGCGATCGCCGAGGCCGCGGCGCCTCCGACCCGCACCCAGAACTTTGTAGCGCGCGCGGTGCGGGCCGTCGCGCTCATGCTGCCCTATGCGCTGGTGGCGCTGGTGCTGCGGCTGTCATGGCGCGGGCGTTTTTCGTGGCCGGCCAGTTCAAGGTGGACGGCCCGGTCATTCCCATGACCGTCCCCGGGCTCGACTGGACCGTCGCCAGCGTCACGTTGCCCATGTCGATCAAGGACGGCACCTACCAGATGTTCGATCAGCTCGCGGCGTTGCCGCTGCCATCGTGGTTCGCGGCGCCGGTGGTGTGCGCCATCGAGTTCGTCGTGCCGATCTGCCTGGTGCTGGGTCTCGGCACGCGGTTTTGCGCGATCGTGCTGCTGGTCATGACCGGCGTGATCCAATGGGTGACGGGGGCGGCGGCGTTCTGGTCGCTGCACGTCTATTGGATATCGATCCTGCTCGTGCTGATCTCGCTGGGGCCGGGTCTGATCTCGGTCGACCACCTGATGCGATATCTCTACGAGAAGTGACCCTCGTCCTCATGAACTTCGCAAGCGACAACACCGCTGGCATGGCGCCGGAAATTCTGGACGCGATCACCCGCGCCAACGACGGCTTCGTGCTGGGCTACGGCAACGACGACCAGACCAGGCGCGTCGAGCGCCGCATCGGCGAGATATTCCAGCGCGACTGCGCGGTGTTCCTGGTGCCGAGCGGCACGGCGGCGAACGCCCTGGCGCTGGCGCACGTCAGCCCGCCGTGGGGCGCGGTGTTCACCCACAGCGAGGCCCACATCGTCACCGATGAGTGCGGCGCGCCGGAATTCTTCGGCAGCGGGCTGAAGCTGATCGGACTGCCGGGTGCCGGCTGCAAGATCGCGCCGGATACGCTCGCCGCCGCGCTGGCGCCCTATCACGGCCACGCGCCGCACCAAGTCATCCCATCGGCGATTTCGTTCTCGCAGGCGAGCGAAGCCGGCACCATCTACCGGCCGGACGAGATCGCAGCGCTGGCCGGGATTGCGCACGCGCGCGGCATGAAAGTCCACATGGATGGCGCGCGGCTCGCCAACGCGCTGGTGCGGCTCAACGCCAGCCCCGCGCAGGCAACCTGGCAGGCCGGCGTCGACGTTCTCTCGTTCGGCGCCACCAAGGGCGGCGCGATGGCCGCGGAGGCAGTGGTTTTCTTCGACCGCGCGCTCGCCTCGCAGATGGGCGAGCGCCGCAAGCGGGCGGGCCACCTGCTCTCCAAGCACCGCTTCCTGGCCGCGCAGTTCGAGGCCTTCCTGCACGACGATTGCTGGCTGCGGCTTGCCCGCCACGCCAACGCCATGGCCGACCGGCTCGCGGATGGCCTCGCCAAGGCCGGGCTCAAGCCGGCTTGGCCGGTCGAGGCGAATCTGGTGTTCGTCATCCTGCCGAAAGCTAAGGAGGAGCGTCTCAAGGCCGCCGGAGCGCGTTATTACGTGCGAAGCTCCGACAGCCTGCCCGGCGGCGCCACCGTCGGACCGCAGCAGTTGCTGATCCGGCTGGTGACGTCGTTCGCGACGCGTGAATCCGAGGTCGACCGGTTTGTCGATCTCGCCGCAAAAGCGTGACACAACGGCCCAAGCGCCGCCCCAATCGGGGTTGAACTTCAGGCCTGAAGTTGGTCCGCGTTCAGGTTCGATATTTGTTCGATTCTTGGAGGGGCGCGCGGTGAAACACCCATTGCTTTTTGCGTTGACGGCGATCGGCCTGTCGGTCTCGGCGGCTCACGCCGATCCTGTGCGGGTTGCGCAAGCGATTCCTGGCATGCTGCCGGCCAGCGAGGTCGCGGCGGTCGTGCGCTCGGCGGGGTTTGTCCCGATCAGCCCGGCGATGCGGCGCGGCAACAGCTACGTGCTGCGGGCCAGCGCGCCCGATGGCCGGGAGGTGCGCGTCATCGTCGGCGCGCGCAACGGCGAGATCGTGTCGGCGTCACCGGTCGTGGCCGCCGCTCCGGCCGGCGAGCGTCTCGGTCCGTACGAGCGCATGGAGGGGCCGCCGCCGCAAGGCTACGTCCGGCCCGCGCCGCCGATCATTTACGAGAACGACCGTCCGATGGCTCGTCCGGCGGCGCCGATTCCGAACGTGCCGCCGCGCGCTGCCCGCGCCGCCGTGCCGGAGGCTCGGGAGTATGGGCCGCCGCCGTCCGCCGAGCCGCCGATGATCATGCGCGAGGAGCGCGGTGAGCACGGTCTGTTGCCGCCGCCACCCGACCGCTTCCCGCCGCGCGCCGTTGCGCCTGCCGAAAAGCCCGCGGCGGCAAGGCCTGCGTCCGTGAAGCGCGCCGCTGCGACGCCGCTGCCGAAGCCAAAGCCGGCCACTGAGGCCGCTCCGCCGACCGGTGAGGTCCAGCGATGGGGCGAGCAACCAGCCACACCGGCCGCGCCGCCGGCTCCCGCTCCGTCTGTGCCGGAAGGCAAGGTCGACGCCCGCGCGCTGCCGCACTAAATCTTCAAAATAAAAAGCGCCCCGGAAACTCCGGGGCGCTCCGCTCTCAACTGAGCCGTCGGCTGATCAGGCAGCCACCTTGGTCTCGACCACCTGCGGCTTGGCTTTGCCATTGATGGCGATCTGGCGCGGCTTCTTCGCCTCGGGGATCTCGCGCACGAGGTCGACGTGCAGCAAGCCGTTCTCGAGGTTCGCGCCCTTGACCACGACGTAGTCGGCGAGTTGGAAGGAGCGTTCGAAGGCGCGGGCCGCGATGCCCTGATAGAGCACCTCGCCGTTCGTCTCTTCGTCCTTCAGCTTCTTCTCGCCTTTGACGGTCAGGGTGCTTTCCTTCGACTCGATCGTCAGTTCGTTCTCGCCGAAGCCGGCGACCGCGATGCTGATTCGATAGTCGTTCTCGCCGGTGCGTTCGATGTTGTAGGGCGGGTAGCCGGGGGTGCTGGCGTCGAAGCCATCCAGCATCGAGAACAGCCGGTCAAAGCCGACGGTCGAACGGTAGAGGGGAGCAAGATCGAAAGTTCGCATGGCATATCCTCCTTGAGCGACATGCGGTGATCCGCCCGAATGGGCCGGACCCAGTGAAACGTGCAGCCCGAATGGGCCTGCACGGCCCCGATATGGTGTGAGCACGCGGCCGCGCAAGGGGGCGTAAGGCATTGAAATATTTCCATAAAATTCGCCGGCCCCACCTTCACGATTCCCTCCGGCGGAGGATGACGCATGCTCGCCGCGCCAGAGCGGGCATAAATTGAGCGTCAATGTTGCCCTGCTATAACGCGGCTGCTGTCCAGCCGACTCAAGGCCCCCGAATCTTCTATGGATCTCGTTTCCATCCCCGCCAATCCGGTGCCCGAGACGGCCGTCAGCGGCACGCTGAAGACCGCCGACGGCGTCACGCTGCGCTTTGCGCGCTGGCATCCGCCGCCGGGCCGCAAGGGCACCGTCTGCTTGTTTCAGGGCCGCGCCGAGTTCATTGAGAAGTATTTCGAGACCGTGCGCGAATTGCGCTCGCGCGGCTTCGCGGTGGCGACGCTGGACTGGCGCGGCCAGGGCCTGTCGGAGCGCGCGCTCGACGATCCGCGCAAGGGCCACGTCGAGGACTTCTCCGAATACGAGCGCGATCTCGACGTGTTCATGAACGAGGTCGTGCTGCCGGATTGCCCGCCGCCGCACTTCGCCGTCGCGCATTCCATGGGTGGCGCCGTGATGATGAACATCGCCAAGAAAGGCTCGCGCTGGTTCGATCGCGTCGTGATCTCGGCGCCGATGATCGAGCTCGCTGGCGTGTGGGGCTCGTCGCTGTTCAAAGTGACCGCACGGGCGATGCGCTACGCCGGCATGGGCACGCAATACATTCCGCGCGGTGACGGGACCGTGGTGGCGAGCGGTCCCTACATCGGCAACCTGCTGACCTCCGACCCGGTCCGCCATGCGCGCACCAAGGCGATTCTCGAGGCGGAGCCAGCGCTCGGCATCGGCTCGCCGACCATCGCCTGGGCCGATGCCGCCTACCGCGTCATGAGCGGATATGCCGATATCAACTTCGCCAACAAGATCCGCCAGCCCTTGATGCTGATCGCGGCCGGCCGCGACGAGATCGTCTCCACCGCCGCGATCGAGGACTTCGCGGTGCGGCTTCGGGCCGGCTCGCACCTCATCGTCGCCGGCAGCCGACACGAGCTGATGATGGAGCAGGACCGCTACCGCGTGCAGTTCTGGGCGGCGTTCGACGCCTTCGTGCCCGGCACGCCGATGTATTAGCGTTCAATACACCGGCCGCACGATCCGGCACCGGCCCTGGAACACGGCTTGGCCCTTGGGGCACTTGCGTGTCATGCGCAGCCGTTCGCTCTGGACCGGGTATTGGTACTGCGGCTCGGCTGGATAGGGATATTCGCGTGGCGCGCCGGCTGCGGACGTGAAGCCCTCCGCGGCCGCGGTCAAAGCCATGGCAAGCAGAACAACAAGCCCGCGCACCGGGTGCTTCCTCATCGCAGCGGCACCACGACCTCCCAGCCGCAGTCCTTGCAACGGAACTCACGAAAGGTGTCGTCCCGGGTGAGACGGTCGGTGACGGTCGCGGTCATTCCGCGCTCGCAGTAGATGCAACGCGGCACGGTTTCGCTCTGCGTACGTTCTTGAACGGTTGTCATGGGGCGGAAACGCGCGGCGGGAGGTTCCGTTCCGGCCAGCGCGCGCCGCAATCACCCCTTCAGCATCGTCATCGCCGCTTCGTGCACGCGTTTGTCGCCGGCGGCGATGACGCGGCCGCCCGCCTTGGCGTTGCCGCCGTCCCAGGTGGTGATGACGCCGCCGGCGCCGAGGATGATCGGGATCAGCGGGATCACGTCGTAGGGCTTCAGCCCGGCCTCGATGACGAGGTCGACGTGGCCTGCCGCCACCATGCAATAGGCGTAGCAGTCGCCGCCGTAGCGCGACAGCCGCACCGCCTGCTCGACGCGGCCGAATGCGTTGCGCTCGGGAGCGTCCATCAGCAGCGGGCTGGTCGTCATCAGGATCGCCTCGCCGAGCGAGGCGCAACGGCGCGCATGCAGCGCGCGCGGGCCGGCAGGTCCGCGATAGTGCGCCGCGCCGACGTCGCCGCTGAAGTGCTCGCGCGTGAACGGCTGGTGCATCATGCCGTAGACCGGCTCGCCGTAGCGCATCAGCGCGATCAGCGTGCCCCACGCCGGCATGCCGGAGATGAAGGATTTGGTGCCGTCGATCGGGTCGAGCACCCAGACGTATTCGGCGTCAGTGCTCTCGTTGCCGAACTCCTCGCCGACGATGCCGTGCTCGGGGAAGTTCTCCCGGATCATCGTGCGCATCGCCTGCTCGGCGGCGCGGTCGGCCGCAGTGACCGGATCGAAGTTGCCGCCGCGGCTCTTGTTCTCGACCGATAGCGAGGTCCGGAAGAACGGCAGGATGGCGTCACTGGCCGCGCCAGCGAGCTTGTCGACGAAGGCCGTGAAGTCGATGGCAGTCATACGCGCATTCGCACTTGTCATGCGCCGCCGATGCGGCGCATCCAGTAATCCCTGTTATGACGGAAACCGCAAGCCGCCGCTGTGTAGCGGCTGTGGCGGCGGCGGGGATAACCGCGGGGATAGCGGGCTCCGCCGCGAAGAAGAACGAGAAGCGCGGAAGTTCGCGCGAAGACGCGGGAGGAGGATACGGAATGTCGCATGGAAGACACGAGGTTCCGCGCGGCGCGAGGCTTTCGGCCCTCGCGGTCGCGGTCGTGGCGATCCTCGGGCTGCTCTATATCGTCAGCCAATTCCTGCGCAATTCGGTCGGTGTGATCGCGCCCAATCTCGCCACCGAGGTTGGCCTCTCGCCGATCGAAATCGGTTTGCTTTCAAGCATTTATTTCTTCTGCTTCGCCGCCACCCAATTGCCGCTCGGCGTCGCGCTCGACCGCTTCGGTCCCAAGCGCTGCATGCTGGTGTCGATCGCCGTGACGGTTGCCGGCAGCACGGCGTTTGCGCTCGCGCACGATGTGTCCGGCCTTGTCGTCTCTCGCGCGCTGCTCGGCTTCGGCACCGCGTGCTTCCTGATGGCGCCGGTCGCGCTCTACGCACGCTGGTTTCCGCCAGAGCGTTTCTCGACATTGGCCGGCATCCATCTCGGCGTCGGCTCGCTCGGCGCGTTGTTGGCGACGGCGCCGCTGGCTTTCACAGCGGCAACGTTCGGCTGGCGCGCAGCCTTTCTTGGCATCGCGATTATCACCGTTGTTATTGGGCTTTTGACGTGGCTGGTGGTCAGCGACGATCCGCCGGGACAGACCACCGAGCCGCATCAGGAGACGCTTCGCGAAAGCATTGCCGGTATTTGGCAGGTGATCCGCACGCCGTCGATCGGGCGCGTCTTCCTGGTGCAACTCACCAGCTATCCGAGCTTCGTGCTGGTGGTCGGACTTTGGGGCGGGCCATATCTGACGCACATCTATGGATACGATCTCAAGGGCCGCGGCGAGATCCTGTTCGTCGCCGCGCTCGCGCAGGTGCTGGGATCGTTCTTCTGGGGACCGAGCGACCGGATGTTCGGGCGCTTCAAGCCGCCGATCCTGGTCGGCACGGCGTTGAGCTTTTCGGCGCTGCTGCTGTTTGCGCTCGGCGGCGCGATGCCGGTGCCGCTGCTGCTTCTCGCGTTTGCGCTGCTTGGCTTCTCCACCGGCATGACCTCGGTGGTAATGTCGCACGGCCGCTCGCTGGTGCCGCCGCACCTGCTGGGGCGCTGCATCACGCTCCTGAACATCGGCACCATGGGCGGCGGTTTTCTCGTCCAGTTCGTCAGCGGGGCGGTGATCGACTTGTTTCCGAGTCAGGGCGGGGCCTACCCCCTGGAGGCCTACCGGCTTGTGTTCGGGTTGCAGGCGGCACTCGTTCTGTTCGGCGCATGGGCGTATTTCGGCAGCCAGGAGAGGGGGTTAACCCGATAGCTGGCCTGCGTTGAATTATGAACAGCCATGCTTTTTTTGAAGGCAAATTAGGTCAGCGTCACTTGTGCTTTGTGCATTGCGGTGGCATATTTGTGCAGCGCGGTAGGCGGTCCTTCGGATCGCCCTCCCGCCGCCCTCCTTGGGCGTTTCCTCCCTAGACTTAGGCCGCCGACATGTTCGGCGGCCTCTTTCTTTTCAGCAGAGCTATTCGGCCGCGGCGCGGTACGGCCGCAGTTCCTCGACGGGGATGGCGGCCAAGCGGTCGGCGAGCGCCTGAAGGTGCGAGGCGAGGCGGGAAAAATCGGCGGCGCGCTCGAAGCGCCGCTCGTCCATATACAGGCCGCGATTGATCTCGAGCTGGATCGTATGCAGCCCGGCGGCGGGATTGCCGTAGTGCTCGGTGATGAAGCCGCCGGCGTAGGGCTTGTTGCGGCTCACGGCGTAGCCGAAGCCGCGCAGCGTGCCCTCGACGGTTTCCGAAACTGCCGGCACGCAGCTGGTGCCGTAGCGGTCGCCCAGCACCACGTCGGCGCGCGGCCGCTCGTCCCTGCCGGCGCCAGTGGTCGACGGCATGGAGTGGCAATCGACCAGAATCGCCGCGCCGAAATCGCGATGCACCTTGGTGAACAGCCGCCGCAGCGCGCGATGATAGGGCTTGTACAGGCTCTCGATGCGGCGCAGCGCGTCGTTCACGGAAATTCGCCGGTCGTAGATCTCCTGCGCGTCGCCGACCACGCGCGCGACGGTGCCGAGCCCGCCGGCGACCCGCATCGAGCGGGTGTTGGCGAACGAGGGCAGGCGGCCCTCGAACATGCGCGGGTCGAGTTCGTAGGGCTCGCGGTTGACATCGACGTAGCAGCGCGGGAAGTGCGCCCGCATCATGGGATAGCCGCGCTCGACCACCCCGAGGATCAGGTCGTCAACGAAACAATCTTCCGACCGGCGCAAGGTCGGAAGATCGAGCCGGGAGGAACTCAGAAAAGCGCGAGGGTAGATGTTGCCGGAGTGCGGCGAGTTGAAAAGCAGCGGCCCGCGGCGCTCGGCCGGCTCGATAACCTCAAACGGCGGATCGAGCTCGTCTTGCTGTTGGCTCATTGAGCGGGCGTTCTCGGGATGCGGATTACACGAGGCGGTCCGGGTCCTTAGCCGGTCATAGCGTGCATTGTCCACGCCGCGCCCGGCGCTGCCAAGAGGCACTTTCATCGGTTGTTTACCAGCCTGGCGGCATGGGCAGGGATGGCGAAAATCCAGGCCGACTATGCAGTATCGGGGGCACCCGGTTGCGTTTGGGCCGTCGGAATGGCCAAAATCCGGCGGTTTGTAACGAGACGTTAGCGTCGGGCCGCTATGGATTTGGGTTCAGGGGTTGGCGGGTCCGGGTCAATGGCACAGAACGATCAGGCGGCGAAAATTCTTCTTGCGGAAGACGACACCGACATGCGGCGCTTTCTCGTCAAGGCGCTGCAGAACGCCGGCTTTGAAGTCATTTCCTACGACAACGGGATGTCTGCCTATCAGCGGCTGCGCGAGGAGCCGTTCCAGCTTCTGCTGACCGATATCGTGATGCCGGAAATGGACGGCATCGAACTGGCGCGCCGGGCTGCCGAGCTCGATCCGGACATCAAGATCATGTTCATCACCGGCTTTGCGGCGGTGGCGCTCAATGCGGATTCCGCCGCGCCGAAGCACGCCAAGGTGCTGTCGAAGCCGATCCATCTGCGCGACCTCGTCAACGAGGTGCAGAAGATGCTGGCAGTGGCAGCGTAAGTGCCGACCGCGGCCCGGCTTGCCTCGCCACAACCCAGCCGATATTAGGACCCCGACGATGGGGTGCGTAGCTCAGCGGTAGAGCACTACCTCGACACGGTAGGGGTCACAGGTTCAATCCCTGTCGCACCCACCATCGTCCGCCCTGCGTAGGCAATCCTAGGCCATTCCGACGGCGGCTCGCGGATGGATCGGCGCCCGACATCGGGACCGGCAGCAGGGAATAAAAGATCAACGTTTTTCTGTGGCTTCACTCATAGAAACCATATCCCGACATCGTCCGAAATTTACGTTGTTTTTGATGTCCCGGCCGCGGGGTTTCGGGTAGCAATTTGTTAATCACGCGGAGCGGGGAAACACCGATGCTGAAGGCGACCCTGGGCGCTGTAGCGCTTCTGATGGGCTTGATTCCGCAGGCTGGCGCGCAGCAGTGGGGGGCTGGCGCTCCGGCTTCCTCAACGGTGATCGTGCCACCCCGCGCCGAGGCATCCGCGATCCGCGCCGGGCAGTCCTCGCGAGAACACCGGGCCGCAAGCCGCGGTCGGGCCGACCGTCACTGTTGGTCACATCACTCGCCTGCGCGCGATCCTGAAGCTGACGCCGGCCCAGCAGGCCCATTGGGCTCCAGTTGAGGTGGCCTTGAGTGACCTGGCGCGTCAGCAGGCGCGAGGCGCTACGGTGGCTGCGACGACGATGCACCTTCGCAGGATCAAGGCGATCGCGATGCCGCTGATTGCGAGCCTCGATGAAAACCAGAAGCGCGAGGCGATCGCATTCGGCCGCAACATGGGCTTGCAGCAATTGGTTGCCGCGTTCTGATCGCGCCGCAGCGCCCGAAATAGCGCAGTTGAATCTCGCAGGCGAAACAGGGCGGCGCGCCCCAGTTGGTCGTCATCCAGGCGGCGTCGATATCGGTTTCGACGCCATAAACGACGGAGCCGGACTGCGCGTTGTAGCCGAAAGTCACGCCGGCCATCCCGTTCCGGGCGTTGATGGTGTTTTCGAAGAACGAGAATTCTCTGAGCGTGGCGCGGCCCCAGCTATAGCCGCCGTTGATGCCGGCGTAGAACCCGCTGCCCCCCGGTGAAGGCGCGGCTGGAGGCGCCTTGGCGATCGGCTTGGCTTTGAGAACCACTTTCTTTTTCGGGGTTGCGGAATTGGCTTCGGAACTCAAGCCCGCACACGCCACGGCACAGAGCAGCAGCATGGCAATACGACGCATTCTGTTGTTCCTTCCAGCCTTGTTCGATGAGCGTGGGAAGGAACAACATATTGATTCGCAGTGATTATCGGGCCGTTATCCCCAGTATTTCCTCAATCTACGCAGAGGGTTTTTCACAGAGTTACCCACAGTCGAACAGGCGCGCGGATTTTCGCGACGCGACCGCATCGCGCCGGATCAACGGCAATACGATTGAAAAAGTCGGGCTTCGGCTGCGGGGCTGGCTTACTTCGCGCCGCGGCTGAGATTGATCGAAACCGCGGAGATCTCGCTGCCCGGGGACTGGATCGAGATCGATTGCTGGTTGCTTTGGGTGCTCACAGCCAGCATCGCCGAGAAGATCGGGCTGCTGGCGCGCAGATTGATCTGATTGCCCTTGGAGGTTCCTGAGATGGTTCCGACCGCGCCGCGGCTCACTTCGCTCCAGGTTCCCGAGATCGCGCCGTCGCTATGGCTCACCGCACTCTGCAGTTCGAATTTGTAGCTGTCGCCGGCGCAACGAAGCTCCAGTTGCAGGTCCGCGCCGGTCTCGGCGACCCGGTAAACCGCGCGACAACGAATTTTCTCTTTCGCCCCGGTGTTCAGGCTGATCGTGCCTGGGCCGGCCCAGGATCCGGACAGGGCGGTGAAGGGACCGGCCCGTTGCGCTTCGCTGGCTGAAGCAAACAGCAATATGGCGGCTGCTGCGCCGATCAGCGCGCGAGCCGGAGGGTTTTTGGATGTTTGGCTCATGAATGTCTTGTCGCCCAATAATGAATTGGAACCTGTGTGAGTCGGCCAGGGGAAGCAACGCGGTTCTGATGGCTTAAGGCAAATCCACGTCGCCCGTAACGTTTCGGACACTGGCGGGTTTCAATATAGGCCTGAAAAACCGCGGTTCAACGCTGCCAGTAACCAAACGAAGCCGGTATTTGTTCCCGTATTCGGGTCAAATGGGGGGTCTCGCGCCGGGACTGCTACTTTGCCATGGCGTTGGCTGCCACCTCTTGTTCGACACGCTCGTAGATTTCATAGGCGAGGGGGTTCCGCATCTCCTCGGCGATATGACCGACCAGGCCGACCGCACGGCCGATGATCGCGATGCCACGGCAAATGCGCCAGGAAAAGCCAAGCTCGCTCAGGACCGCGCCGATCGCGCCGGTGGCGTTGATCGGCAGGTTACGGTTGAGGCGCTTCTCCGCCGTCGTGCAGATTGCCTCAAGCAGCGCGATGTAGTGGCCGCGATAGCCATTTTTCTCCGCGATCGCGAACAGCACCGGCGTGCGCGGGTCGATCGGCTTGTGCAACGGATGGCCGATGCCGGGAATCGGCGCTTTGCGCGTCGCGTAGTCCTCGACGATGTCCTGCGCGATGGCGTTGAGGTCGGCACCGGCATCCTTGCCGTCCAACGCGCTCTGCAGGATGCGCGCGATCTGTTCGGAGCCGCCTGCGAACGTGTTGCCTACGCCGAGGAGGCCCGCGGCGACGGACGCCTGCATCGCCTCGGGCGAGCAGATGCTGATCAACCGCGACGCGATCGCTTGCGGGGTCATGCCATGTTCGACCAGCGTGACGAGGAGAGCGTTGAAGACTTCGGCCTCGCGCGGATTGGGCATGCGGCCCGTGATTTCGAGGAACGCCATGCCGCCGAGATCGATCTTGCCGAGCAGTTGGTTCGGCAGGTCATAGCCGCGGACGGTTATTTTGTCGGGAGTGCTGAAGCCCATCTCGGACCGCAGCGGCTTTCGTTCTTTCATGGCTCATCCCTTAAAGCGCGGACACCTTGGGCATCACCTCGCGCGAAAACAGCCGTAGAGAGCGTTCCGCAACATCGAGTGGCATGTCTGCGGGCGTGAAATGCAGCGAGATGCTGTCCAGTCCACCGACCTTGTCGTTGAAGGACCGGATCATCTCGATGATGTCGGACGGCGTGCCGATGAAAGCACTCCCCTTGGTGACCTGCGCTTCTGCGCTGTCGTTGAGCACGTGCGCCATCAGTTTGTCGTAGCCGGGGTAATCCTTGGTGCTGGCGCCGGAGAGCCAGTCCTTCGCCGCGTCGGCGAGCCCGCGCAGATGGCCGTTGCAGGGGCCGAGCCCGGTCGCCATAGCCTCGTCGCGGGTCGGTGCGCAGCACATGAAAAACGTATTCATCACGTGCCCGTTGCCCGGATGGCCGGCGGAGCGCCACGCGTCCCGATAAGCGCCCAGCAGCGTTCGCATCCGCTCGGGCTCAAGCGGGATGCCCATGATGCGGCATCCCATCGTGCCGGCGAACTCGAAGCTTTCCGGTGTTGCCGTCGCGGCGATCCAGAGCGGCGGATGCGGTTGCTGGGTCGGTCGCGGCAACGAAGTCACATTCTTGAAGCTGTGGAATTCGCCTTGCGAAGAGACGCTCTCCCCCTTGAGCAGCAAGGTGATCTGCGCGAGCCCTTCGGTGAAGCGGCGGCGGCTCTCGTCGAGGCTGATGCCGAACTGCGCGAATTCATGGGGCAGGAATGCCCGGGCAAAGCCGACTTCCAGCCTTCCGGCGCTGATGCCATCCAGCATTCCGATCTCGCCCGCGAGCTTCAGCGGGCTGTTGAAGGCCGGCAGCACCGCGCCGGTGATGAGCCTGGTGTTTTTGGTGCGAGCTGCGGCAGCGGCGAGAAACAGCAGCGGATTGGGGCTGTACCCGCCATAGCGGTGGAAATAATGCTCAACCTGCCTGATATGCGTATAGCCCAGTTCGTCTGTCAGGCTGCACAGGTGCATCGCCTCGCGGAAATAGCGCTCGGCGGATTTTTCGGCGGGGCCGACGCACGGAAAGAAGTTCAACCCAAACTGCACAGCGCTCACTCCCGGCAACAATCCAGCAGAACCTTCAGTCGCGCGCAATGCGCCGGCCGAACAGGGCAATCGCCCCGATCGGCAACACGAAGCCGATCACCACAACAGTAATCAGCAGCGCACCCAGCGCGTCATAGTGGCCACGGTCGACCACGAAAATCTCGTTGAGATACTTGGTCTGCAACTGGCCCGCGACGAGGGCCAAATTCATCATCGAGGCCATCAGCGCAAACCAGGTCGCGCGGTGTCCGGCCGGGGCGTAGTACGCCACCAGGGTGAGCAGCGGAATCATGCTCAATTGCACGAAAGGCGAGGCGGTCGCGGCATCGACAATGGCGATGGTGCGCGCGCCAAATCCCAGGTTTGCCTCGGTCCATTCGTGCAGGCCGTAGATCAATCCCACGTTCGGCAACGATAGCAGCGTGCCGGCGACCGCTATCCAGAATAGCACCGAGGTCACCGAATACTCCGTCAGCTGCTTGCTGAACATCCACATCGCGGCGATGGCGATCACCGCGCCGGTCTGCCGCAGGATTCCATAGAACGCGGCATCGAACTTGAGCACGTCGAGCGTCCACCAGAAATAGGCGTCGCCGACCGACGGCGTTGCGCGAAACATGAAAATGATGACAGTGGTGAAGAAAATTGCGCGGCGGCTCTCTTGCGAGATGTCCTTTGTCACCAGGAACAGCATGGCGCAGACCACTGCCATCGAAAGGCAGAAGATCACCTCCTGCGCGTAGGGAACGCCGCCGACGCCAAGCACGATCACCAACGCGCCATATGCGATACCGCCACCGAGAATGCGCCAGTCGGGCGCCCGGCGCCCGACAGCCTGGTGGTTGCGCAGAAACACGCCGGTGATCGAGATCGCCGGAATGACGAGGCCAATGAAGAACACCGTTTCGCGCGAGAAGATGCTGGCCAGCCATCCTGACAGCCCGGCGACTGCCAGAATGCCGAGCGAGACCGCGATGCGGCCCAGCACCTGCACCATGCCGAGATCGGCGCGTATGTCGTGATCGGCGCGGGGATTGCCGGCCTCATCGACACGAGACACCACCTCGGTCGACATGGCGTCCGCGACCACGTCCTGAATGACCATGCCGATCGCGATCAGCATGGTGCCGGCCAAGTAGAGGTTGTTGGGCGTGAAGAACGTGAGCCAGCCGCCGGCGGCACCGGCCAGCATGATCATGCCGCCCGCCATGAGCGTCGCCCCTATCAGCACGTAAGCGGTGCGCTGAGAGCCGAAAATCGGCGTGCTGTCGACCAACTCGCCGAACACCATCTTGATGGTCCACGGCAGGCTCAGCCAGACGGCAATGGCCGCAAGTTGCGCCGGCGTCAGGGTCAGCGCCTCTTTGATCCAGAGGTCGCGGGAAACGTCGAGCAGCCCAAGCGCGCCGTACGCGAAATAGATCATCACCACCGGCACGTAGCTCAGACGGAACGCCAGGATCGGCCGCAGCAGGCTGTCCACCCATGCCGGGCGCGTGCTGATCACCGGGGCAGGGCGCGACGTTGCGGGCTGGGACGAATCGCTCATCGCAGTCAGCGTATCGTGCGGCCGTCAGTTCCAGAACTGCTTCGTCGCGATCCGGGCGCCGTCCGCCATGGCCTTGAGCTTGGCAAACACTACATCCGGATCGACCGCGGCCTGGCCGACCCAGGTGCCGTAGCCGCAGTCGGAGCCTGCGATCACGTTCTCGCGGCCGACCAGCTTGGCGTAGCGGCCGATGCGCTGCGCGATGACCTCCGGATGCTCGATGAAATTCGACTTCGACTCGATCACGCCGGGGATCAGCACCTTGCCGGCAGGCAGCTTTACGGTCTTGAACACGGCCCATTCGTGGTTGTGCCGGGGGTTCGCGCCTTCCAGCGATATCGCGTTCGGCTTTGCCGTGAACACGATGTCGATGATGTCGGCGAGCGGCACGTCATGATGATGCGGGCCTTCGTAGTTGCCCCAGCACAGGTGCATACGGAGCTGCTCGGCCGGAACATTCTTCACCGCATGATTGAGCGCCTCGATGTGCAGCGTGATGCGCTTGCGGAATTCCTTGAGGTCGAGATCGGCGTATTGGATATGGCGGCCCATGCCGAGATCGGGGCAATCGAATTGGAGAATAAAGCCGGCTTTGGCCACGGTCTCGTATTCGTCGCGCATCGCGTCGGCGATGGCGTAGATGTAGGTCTCGAAATCCTTGTAGTGGTCGTTGCGAAAGAACAGCGACACCACGCCGGGCGACGCGGCGCTCATGAACCCTTCGCTGTGCTTCACCTGCGCCAGCGCTGCTTTCAGGTTGTCGACATCCTCGCGCACCGCCTGCGGGTCGCGCACGCTGATCGGCGCATTGCAGGCGGGAGTCTTGCGGCGCGATCGCCCGGGATCGCCAAATACTTTCTTCGCCAGCGCCGGATATTCCGCGAGGTCTTGATAGACGAAAGTGTTTCCGGTGCCGCCAAAGCCGTTGAGGCGATCCTTGATGTACGTGGCATAGCTCGGTTTCGAGAGTTCACCATCGTTGATCAGGTCGACGCCTGCCTCGGCCTGCCTCTTCACCACCTCGGCGACCGCCGCGCGCACGCGCTCGGCCAATGCCTGTGGGTCCACCGGCACGCCTTCCTCCTTAGCGTACATCATGCGGATCAGGTCTTCGGGCCGCGGCAGGCTCCCGGTGTGCGTGGTCAGAAAGCGATCGGTGCTGCGTTTCATCATTGTCCTCCCGGGCTCACTGTAGTGCAGCCCACGTGCGGCATGAAAGGGTGGGCGCGCTGGCGTCAACCAGGCTTTGGCAAAGCCGGGGCAAGATGTTGAGTGGGCAAACTCAGGATCAGCTCCGATGCGCCGGTCCAGAAAATCTGCACGCCGATGCAGAACAGGATGAAAGCGGACAGCCGCACCGCGATTTCCGTGCCGTTGTGGCCGAGCATGCGCTCGGCCCGTTCGGCATAGGCGCAGCAAACGTAGATGCTGGCCGCGATCGCGACGGCGGCGAGCAGGATCATCGCCACGAAGAACAATTCCTCCATCGCGCTTGTCGATGCCGTTCGCGAGAAGCCGAGGCTGATCATCACCGCGATGGTGCCGGGGCCGGTCGTGAGTGGCAGCGTCAATGGATAGAACGCCAGGCTCTTGTAGTCCGCCTTTTCCAGCGTTTCCGGCGCCTCGTCCTCTTTTTGGCTGCCTTGGCTGAGCAGCCTCCAGCCGGTGGCCGCAACGATGATGCCGCCGGCGACGCGGATGATGGGCACCGAGATGCCGTAGAGGTTCAGCACGAACGTGCCGACCAGCAGCGAGCCGGCCATCACAAAGAAGGCATTGATTGCGACACGGCGCGCCAGGAAGCGGCGCGTTTCGGCAGAGGCGCGCCGGGTGAGGCTCAGGAACACCAGCGCGGAGCCTGGCGGGTTCACCACCGGGAAAATCGCGGCCAGGACGATGAGGAAGGTCTGGAAATGCGGGAACATGGCTTGAGCAGGCGCCGGGAGGTATGGAGCTGGGCCGGAATATCGCATGTTCCGCCGGGGATTGGCCGGTTTGACAGGCAGGGCGGGGCTCCTTATGAACCTGCAACCCTTGCAAACCCCCGATCTCTGCGAGCCGTCATGAAAGTCCGTAACTCATTGAAATCATTGCGTGGTCGCCACCGCGACAACAAGATTGTCCGGCGCAAGGGCCGCGTTTACGTGATCAACAAGACGCAGCCGCGCTTCAAGGCCCGCCAGGGCTGAGCGAAACGCCGTCCGGCGGCCTTTTCATCACGTCTGCCGTCTTGCCGTCACATGGCGAAGTTCTACACTTCCCCCTTATGAGCACTCGATTCCTCGCCCTTGTTCTGGCCCTCTTCCTGTCTTGCGGAATTTCCTCCGCGCAGACGGTGGAGCCGCCCACCCCGCGCGGCACCCCGTTGGTCGAGCCGCCACAGCCGCCGGCCGACCTGCCGCGCGCGCAACGCGGCGACCAGGTGCGCGGCCTCGACTTCCTGTTCGAGGCGCTCAAGGTCGCGCCGGACGCCGACAGCGCCAAGCACATCGAGAACCGCATCTGGGCGCTGTGGATCGCATCCGGCAGCGACACCGCGACCCTGCTGATGACCCGCGTCAAGTCCGCGATGGACGGCAAGGACCCCGCGCTCGCGATCAAGTTGCTCGACTCCATCATCGAGCTGCGCCCCGACTACGTCGAAGCCTGGAACCGCCGCGCCACGCTCTACTACATGCAGAAGGACTACACGCGCTCGATGGCCGACATCCGGCAGGTGCTGGCGCTGGAGCCGCGCCACTTCGGCGCGATCTCCGGGCTCGGCATGATTCTGCAGGAGTTCGGCGACGACCGGCGCGCGCTCGATGCGTTCCGCCGCGCTGTGCAGGTCCATCCGCACCTGCAGAAGATCCCCGACCTCATCAAGACGCTGACCGAGAAGGTCGAAGGCCGCGCGATCTGACCGCGCCGAACGCGGCGTGATCTCCCGCCAATATCGGAAAACGTTGTAAGGCGTACCGGCGCTGCGCATCATCCTCAAAATCGTCACGTCGCTGGTCGCGCTGCTCGGTGCGCTGGCCGTCATCACGGCGCTGGGCGTTGCCGCGATCGAACGGGCCAATCCGCCGCAAGGGCGGTTGGTCGAAATCGAGGGCGGGCGGCTGCATCTGGTCGAACTGGGTTCGCCGGACGCGCCGCCGGTGGTGCTGCTGCATGGGGCCAGCGGCAATCTCAGCGATATGCGGCTGGCGCTCGGCGACCGGCTCGCCGCAAGCCATCGTGTCATCCTGATCGACCGTCCCGGTCATGGCTGGAGTGGACGGCCGGGCGGCAGCGCCGACGCCTCGCCCGCGAGGCAAGCCAAGGTCATTCATCAAGCACTTAAGACGGTTGGCGTTGGGCCCGCCGTCGTGGTCGGCCATTCATGGTCCGGCGCGCTGGCCACCGCCTATGCGCTGGACCATCCCCAGGACGTGGCCGGGCTGGTGCTGTTGGCGCCGGTGACGCATCCGTGGCACGGCAGCACCTACTGGCTGGACAACCTCATCACCACCCCTCTCATCGGCCCGCTGTTCGTGCACACCGTGGCGTACCCGCTCGGCAAGTTTCTGATCGGCACGGGTATCTCAAACGCGTTCGATCCCCAACGGCCGCCGCCCGACTATCTGGCGCGCGCCGGAGCGGAGTTGATCCTGCGGCCGAAGGAACTAACGGCGAACGCCGAGGATGTCATGCAACTCAAGGCGTTCGTCACGGCACAGGCTCCGCAATATACCGGCCTGAAGACGCCGACAGTCATCATTTTCGGAAGCGCCGATGAGATCGTGTCACCCGGAATTCACGCGCGATCGATCGCCAGGCAACTGCCGCGAGGGCGGTTCATAGAAGTTCCCGGCGTCGGGCATATGGTGCATTTCGCGGCGGCGGATCGCATCGTCGAAGCCATCGAGGGACTGGTGGCGGATATGCGAGTCGGCCGCTAAGAGCCGTATCCGCTGTGATCGCGCGGCTTCTGGGAGCAAGGCCTGCTGGAAGAGGAAAGAACCCGCCCATTCCCCTTACGATATTCCCTTCAAGGAATAGCTGCGGCACGCATAATCCGCTCGTTCAAGGCTGAGCGGCGCGTCCGGATTCTCGCGGCAGAATAAAAAAGTCGGCGCTCTCAGAATTCCTCAAGCAGGCGTCCGAGGCCGGGGATCTGGTCCATGATCTGGTTCTGGCGCAGCGCGTGCCAATACGTCGCCGTGTTGATCGCGACGACCGGCTTGCCGAGCCACATTTCTGCGGCGGCGGCGAGGCGGACCATGCTGAGGTTGGTGCCGACCTGCACGATCGCATCGACGTCGTGGCCGTTGAGTTCGATCAGCTTCTCACGCAGCACGTCGGTCGGCACCTCGGCGATCGCGGTCCAGCTCTTGCACTCGAGATAGATGTCGCGCACGACCTCGAAGCCCGAGTCGGTGAAGTAGCGCGCGACCTGCTGGTTGGCCACGGGGTAGTACGGCGACAGGATCGCGATCCGCTTCACCCCACCATACGTCTTGAGCGCTGCGGTGCAGGAGTGCGATCCGATGCTGATCTTGATGCCCGATTCCTTCTCGACGCTGGCCTGGAACGCGTCGGCGCCCGCCGCACCGCCAAAGAAGGTCACCGCAGACATTCCCATGACGAGGTAATCAGGCGAGCATGTCATCACGCTGCGAACGGCTTCCAACGTGTTCTCACCGATCAACTGCGTGCCGGCCATGAAGCTTTCGTTGCTCACGGCTTGGGCATTGGGCGTAAAAATACGGCTGTAATGGTTGGTTACGCCGGGCGGCCGCATCATCTCGAAATCCGGCTGCACGATCGTATTGGTGGAAGGTCCGAGGACGCCGAACTTCCGCCGCCAGCCAAGAACGTCTCTCACGGCTTCGACCCCTTTCCACTTTGAGGACCGGCTATTTCATGGCACGTCGTAGTGCGCGAGAGAAGGTTGGTTTTTCGCATGTCCGGTAGCAGCGACCGTATCATCGTCGTCGGAGCCGGTCCGGTCGGGCTCACGGGGCGCTCGCGCTGGCGCGCCGCGGCATACCGACCGTGCTGCTCGCAGCCGAGCCAGACCTCGTGATGGAGTTGCGTGGCTCGACGTTCCATCCGCCCACGCTGGACCTGCTCGACGAATTCGAAATCGTGCCGCGCATGATCGAGGTCGGGCTGAAGGCTCCGACCTGGCAGTTCCGCGATCGGGAAACAGGCCCGGTCGCCACCTTCGATCTGGCAATGCTGGCCGGCGACACCGGCCATCCGTATCGCGTCCAGTGCGAGCAATGGAAGCTGATGCAATTTCTCGTGGAGGAATTGCGCCGCTTTCCGGGGAACGACGTCCGCTTCGGTCATCGGGTGACTTCAGTTGAGCAGGACGAGCACGGGGTCACGGTGACCGCCGACACGGCATCGGGCCCGATTTCGCTCGAAGGCCGTTATGTCGTCGCGGCGGACGGTGCGCACAGCACATTGCGCCGTGTGCTCGGCGTCGAGTTCGAAGGTTTCACTTATGCCGAGCTGTTCCTGATCGCGTCCACCGATTTTCCGTTCGAGGACACGCTCACCGACATCGCCTACGTCAACTACATCGCCGATCCCAACGAATGGCTGGTGCTGCTGCGGGTGCCGGGGCTGTGGCGGGTGCTGGTGCCGGCGGCCGAGAACGCCGACCGCGACCGGCTGCTGTCCGACGAAACGCTGCAGGACGTGCTGCAGCGCGTGGTGCGCCGGCCGCAGGCGTACACGATTGCGCACCGTTCGGTCTATCATGTGCATCAGAAGGTCGCGAAAAACTTCCGTCACGGCCGTGTCCTGCTGGCAGGCGACGCTGCCCACATCAACAATCCGCTGGGCGGCATGGGCATGAACGGCGGCATCCAGGACGCCTTCAATCTGGCCGACAAGTTCGCAAAAATCTGGGCGGGTGCCGACGATCGTCTGCTCGACCGCTACGACCGGCAGCGGCGCACCGTTGCGGTGGAGGCGGTGCAGCAGCAGACCCACCGCAACCAGCAGATGATTAGCGAGCGCGACCCGGCGGTGCGTCGGAAGGCGCTCGATTCGATGCGGGCCACGGCAGCGGATCCGGCGCTGGCGCGTGAGTACATGCTGCGGTCGTCGATGATCGCCAGCATGCGCCGCGCCGCCGAGATCGAGTGAGGCTCAGTTCGGGACGCTAAAGCGCGTCTCCTGGTCCCAATACGCCGGAAACCCCACGATGCCCTGCAACTCGCTGAAGCCGACGCTCGGCGGCTGCGGCGCCGTGGAACCCGGACGCATCGCAGCGAGCGTTGCCTGCATGGCTGCGATGGACGACGAAAGCAGCATCACCGGATAGAGGGCGAGCTTGTAGCCGATCTGCTGCAACGTTGCGGGCGGTAGGACTGGCGTCTTGCCGCCCGGCACCAGGTTCGCCATGCAGGGCTTCTTCATCGCCTCGCAGAACTGGCGCATTTCATCTTCGGTCTCCGGCGCCTCGAAAAAGATGATGTCGGCGCCTTCGGTTTCGAAGTCCCTGCAGCGCGCCAGAGCCTCATCGAAATTATGGACCGCGCGGGCGTCGGTGCGGGCCATCACGAGGATGTCCGACCCGGCGGCGGCCTCGACCGCAGCACGGATTCTCATACGCGCTTCCTCGCGTGACACCACCTGTTTGCCGCGCGTGTGTCCGCACTTCTTCGGACTGACCTGGTCCTCGATCATCACGGCGCCGGCGCCGGCTCGGGCGTATTCGACGACCGTGCGTTGGACGTTGAGGGCGTTGCCGTAGCCGGTGTCGCCGTCGCCGATCAGCGGAACCTTGCCGGCTGCGCTGCAGCAGTTGCGCAGGCTGTCCAGCATTTCCGTGAACGAGATAAGCCCGGTGTCCGGCAGGCCAAGGCGCGCGGCGGAGACCGCAAAACCGCTCATGAACGTGACCTGGAAGCCCGCGTCGGTGACGAGCTTCGCCGACAGTGCGTCATAGCACCCGGGCATGATCTCCAGGTTCGGTTGAGCCAGGATTTCGCGCAGTCTCTGGGCCGGCGTCACAGTTGCTTCTCCATTCGCTTGAGTGCGGACCGCCCGAGGCGCAGCGTCTCGGACGTTCCCCGGAGAATACAGAATAGCCGGACTGTTGGCGGCGCGTCCTATCGCGGCGGGGCGATCTTGGCAGCCTTGATCGCCTCCACGTAGGATTCGCGGTCTTTTTTGAACACCGCCTCGGTCTGCTCCTTGGTCAGTCCACCGGGGTTGATGCCGAGGTTGGACAACCGTTCCGAGACCGCCTGCGACTTCGCGAAGGCGGCGATCTCGACCCGCAGCGCCGTGACGACCGGCTCAGGCGTCCCGGCCGGAGCCAGGAACCCGTTCCAGGACGAGAACTCGAAGCCGGGCAGCGCATCCGCAACCGCCGGGATGCTAGGGGCTGCCGGGATCCGTTGCGCGGTGCCCACGGCGATCAGGCGGACCTTGTCGCTGTTGATGTGCGGCAGCAGCTCGGACGAGTTGCCGAAATAGAGATCGACCTGGCCGGACATCAGATCGGACACCGCCTGCGGGCCGCTCTTGGCCGGTACCATCACCAGATCGATGCCGGCGCGCGCGAACAGCAGCACGGGAGCCAGATGGCTGATGTTTTGCGTGCCCGCGACAGTGAAGTTCAGCTTGCCGGGGTTGGCTTTGGCATAGGCGATGAACTCCGGAAGCGTGGCCGCGGGCAGCGACCGCTTGATGGCGAGCGTCTGGGTGCCGGTCCCCATGTTCGTAATGGGTATCAGCTTGGACGGGTCGAAGTTGAGCTTCTGCAATTGAGGCGTCAGCGTGATCATCGAGGACGCCGCAAACAGCAGCGTGTAGCCGTCCGGCGCCGCAGCCGACACCAGCCCCGTGGCCAATGCGCCGCCGGCACTGGGCCGGTTCTCCACGACGAAGGGCTGTCCGAACTTGGTGGACAGATGTTGCGACGCAAGGCGCGCCATCATGTCGGTGTTGCCGCCAGCTCCGAAGGGAACCAGAACGGTGACTTGACGCGTCGGCCAATCCGCTGCGTGCACAGGCGCGACGAGCGCCATCAGCGTTGCGATAGCTGGCAACATCGAGTGTGGGCTCATTCGTCGGCGCATTGCATCCTCCAGTTTCCAGTCTGGCGGGCCGAGTCTGCCGTCGCCCAGGAATGCACGTTTCGTGCCGCACGGTATAGCGAAACGCCCGTTTGATGAAGGATGACGAATTGATGCGGCTCTTGCGGTCCCGGGTCGCCGCGGGACTTCGGCCAACGCTCAATCCCCGTCGGCCGCCGTATCAGCGCCGACGAATGCAATACGGATCATGTTGGTCGCACCCGGCGTGCCGAGCGGCAGGCCTGCAACGATGATCACGCGGCGGCCGGCCTTGGCGAAGCCGTCGCGGAAGGCCAGGCGGCAGGCGCGCTCCACCATGTCGTCCTGGTCGCGTGCGTCGTCCGCCACCACGCAATGCACGCCCCATGCCACGGAAAGCTTCCGGGCGGCCGGGAGATTGGGCGAGATCGCAACGATCGGCACCTGCGGGCGCTCGCGTGCGACGCGAAGCGCCGTGGAGCCCGAGAACGTCCAGCAGATGATGGCGGAGAGGTCGAGCGTGTCGGCGATCTGGCGCGCCGCCGCTGAGATCGCGTCGGCGCCGGTCGCCTCGGGCTCGGCGTGCTGCGCGTGCATGATGGCGCGGTAGCCGTCCTCGCTCTCCACCTCCTCGGCGATGCGGTTCATGGTCGAGACCGCCTCGACCGGGAACTGCCCGGCCGCGGATTCCGCCGACAGCATGATCG
>JBEVIJ010000178.1:0-22857 GCA_040510745.1 Xanthobacteraceae bacterium | reverse complement strand
TCGACTTTCCGGTGGCGACGGTGGTGACGCGCCACGCGCCGATGGCGTTCCACATGCTGCAGGACCACGCCAAGGTCGAGCCCGGCGAATGGGTGCTGGTGATGGGCGCGGCCGGCGGGCTCGGCAGCGCAGGCGTGCAGGTCGCCAAGTATCTCGGCACCAAGGTGATCGCCGCCGCCGGCAGCGACGAGCGCGTCAAGGTTGGCCTCGACCTCGGCGCCGACGCCGGCGTCAACTATCGCACGCACGATCTCACGGTCGAGGCGGCGCGCATCACCGAAGGCCAGGGCGTCAACGTGGTGTTCGAGAACATCGGCGATCCCACGACATTCCCCAAGGCCTTCGCCGCGATGGCGCGCCGCGGCCGCCTGGTCACCGCGGGCGGTCACGGCGGCGGCGTCGTGCCGCTCGACGTCAACAAGCTCTATCTCAACCAGATCACGATCATGGGCCGGACCGGCGAAACGGAAACTGGCGCCCAGGAAAGCCTCAGAATGGCGTCGGAGGGCAAATTCAAGGCGCTGATCGATTGCGTGCTGCCGCTGTCCGAAGCGGTCCGCGCCCACGAGATCGTCGAGAGCCGCGGCGGCATCGGCAAGGTGGTGCTGGAGCCGACGCGATTGTGAGTTTGCACCGTGGATGGGCGGGCCAGGCCCGGCCATGGCGATGGAGATCTAATTCCCCGCCTTGATCCCGGCTTCCTTGATCAGCTTCTCCCACTGCGGCCGCTCGGCCGCGAGCGCGGCGGCGAATTCCGCGGGCGAGCTCGCGATCACCTCCATGCCGACGTCGGCGAGCTTCTTGCGCAAATCGGCGGGTCCCAGCGCCTTCACGTGGTCCTGGTGGATCTTGTTGACGATCGCCTGGGGCACGCCGGTCGGCGCCATCAGGCCGAACGCCGCGACCGCCTCGAAGCCGGGGAAGCCGGCCTCGATCATGGTCGGCAGCTCGGGCACCGCGCCGAACCGCTTGGCCGACGTGACGGCGAGTGCGCGCAGCTTGCCTTCGCGCACCAGCGGCACGAGCGGCGCGATGTTGCCGAAGAACATGGTGACGCGGCCGCCAAGCAGATCGGTGATGGCGGGTGTCGCGCCGCGATACGGCACGTGCTGGATGTCGAGCTTGGCCATCGACTTGAACAGCTCGGCCGCGAGATGCTGCGTGGTGCCGGTGCCGGCGGAGGCGTAGGTCAACTTGCCCGGCTGCGTGCGTGCGTAAGCCACCAGCTCCTGCACGGTTTTCGCCGGCACATCGTTGTGCACGACGAGCAGGTTGGGCGTGAACACCGATTGCGAGATCGTCATCAGGTCCTTCGCCGGGTCGAATGGCATCCTCTCGTAGAGGCTGGGGTTGACGACGATCTGCGCGTTGCTCGCCATCAGCAGCGTGTAGCCGTCGGGCGCGGCCTTGGCGGCGCGGTCGCCGGCCACATTGGCGCCGGCGCCGGTGGCGTTCTCGATCAGCACCGGCTGGCCCCAGAATTCTGAAAGCTTGTCGCCGACCACGCGGGCGATCATGTCGGCCGGCCCTGCCGGCGCGAAGCCGACCACCACGCGGACCGGCTTGTTCGGATAGCTCTGCGCGCTCGCTTCGCCCGCCGCCGCCAGCGGCAGCGCCGCGATCAATGCGGCGACGATTTTCGATTGGCCCATCATTTGCGATCC
The DNA here is from genome assembly GCA_040510745.1 of Xanthobacteraceae bacterium. Classification (GTDB taxonomy): domain Bacteria; phylum Pseudomonadota; class Alphaproteobacteria; order Rhizobiales; family Xanthobacteraceae; genus Z2-YC6860. Next base: position 21,193 of record JBEVIJ010000178.1, on the reverse strand, counting down.
CTTCCGCCGTGCCCACCCAGGCGCCGATGCATGGAGCATAGCCGCAGAGCGGGGTTTCGCGGCAGACATAATTTGTGCATGAGTGCGACAGGAAAGCGCGAGGGAGTAAGCCATGAGCGATCTGCGGACCATCCGCACCGACGTGGTGGGGAGCCTGCTGCGGCCCGATGCAGTGAAACAGGCGCGGGCGCGCCTGGAGGAAGGCAAGATCGACGCCGCCGAGCTTCGCCGCATCGAAGACGAGGCGATCCGCGACGCCATCAAGCTGCAGGAAAGCATCGGCCTCGACGTGGTCAGCGACGGCGAGATGCGCCGGCTGAATTTTCAGGACAGCTTTGGCGCGGCGGTCGAAGGCTACGACGCCGCCGCCAGCACCATGCAGATCTACACGCAGCGCGTCGAGAACGCCTCCGCGCTGCGGCGCTGGGAACTTCCGCTGCATGAGAAGGGCACGGCAATATCGCACCGCCGCCCGGTGACGTCGCGGCTGCGGCTCGCCCGCAACGTGCCGCTCGAAGAATACAAATTCGTGCACGACGTCGCGAAGGCGCCCGCCAAAGTCGCGCTGATCGGGCCGGACCGCATCAGCCAGCGCTTCGCGCACGAAGATTCGAAGGCAGTCTACAAGGACATGGACGCCTTCATGGCGGACGTGGTCGCAATCGAGCGCGAGATCGTCAGGAGCCTCGCCGATGCCGGCTGCCGCTATGTCCACATCGATGCGCCGGGCTATACCGCCTATGTTGATCAGCCGACGCTGGCGCAGATGCGCTCGCGCGGCGAGGATCCGAAGGAGAATTTCGCGCGCTCGATCAAGGCGGACCAGGCGCTGATCGCAGGCTTCCCCGGCGTGACGTTCGGCATTCACCTCTGCCGCGGCAACCAGCGCAGCATGTGGCACCGCGAGGGCACCTACGACGCCATCGCCGAGCAATTGTTCGTCGAGTTGCCGTACGACCGTTTCCTACTGGAATACGACAGCCCGCGCGCCGGCGGGTTCGAGCCGCTGCGCTTCCTGCCGAAGGGCAAGGTCGCGGTGCTGGGCTTGGTCAGCACCAAGGTGCCCGAGATGGAAAAGATCGACGATCTCAAGCGCCGCATCGACCAGGCGGCGAAGTTTATCCCGCTCGATCAGATCGCGATCAGCCCGCAGTGCGGCTTTGCCTCGGACGTGGTCGGCAACCTGATCAGCGCGGACGACCAGAAGCGCAAGCTGCAGCTGGTGGTGGAGACGGCGCGGCAGGTTTGGGGGTAGGTGGAGGCGCAACGCGTACTCCACCGTCCGCTTGTCATCGCCCGCGAAAGCGGGCGATCCAGTAAACACCGGGCGTACTGGATGCCCCGCTTTCGCGGGGCATGACAGTTCGAGCTTATTGACTCACGTGCTCAATGAACTTTTGCGGCGGCGGGTCGCCCCACTGTGAGACGAGCGCTTCCTCGGCCGACAGCAAATTTGAGCCGTTGGCGAGGTTGAGCCGGTCGCTGTCGGCCCAATGCTCGTGCACGCGGCGCCACGGGTCGGCCCAATAGTCATACACTTGGCTGCCAAGCAGGTGGCGGCCGATTCCCCACATGTGCTCATACTTGCCGACGGTGCGCATGTGCTGGTGGCCCATGAACACGTCGTCCATGTCCTGCACCTCAAACGAGATGTGGTTCAGGCCGGCGTGGCTGTGGTTGATCGCGAAAAACACATGATGATCGACGAAGGTTTCGCCGCCGTCGATGCGGTTGAACGAGCCGATCAGGTTGTCCTTGGTGCCGGCATAGACGTCGTCGGAGCAGATGAAGCCGAGGTGGTGACGGAACCAGTTGACGGTCTCCTTCACCTTGGGCGTGCCGAGCACGGCGTGGGCGGTGCGCTTGACGCGCGACGGGCCCTTGGGGAGGCGCATCAGGTCACCACGGCGGGCGAGCGGATCGGAGCCGGTGTTGAGCGCCTGGCGCGGCGCCGGAAGTTCCGCGACCTTCTCCATGCCCCAGACCACTTCGATCTGGTAGCCGTTCGGCTCGGTCAGGCGCACCCGCTTGCCGCCGCCCGGCTCGTCCATGTTCTCGATACCTGAAGCGCCGGGCGCCTTGGAAATGGTTTTGAGATCGTCCTCGCTGGCAGCGTGATAGGCGATGCCGACGAACTTCGGCTCGCCCTTCTCGACGACGTGGACGTGGTGCACTGGGTCGGTGGCGCGATTGTAGATCGCGTTGTTGCTCTTGGCGCTTTGCACCAGCCCGAAGTTGTCCAGGAACTCCTGCATTTGGTCGAGGTCGGGCGCGCGCAACCGCGTGTAGGCAATGTCGGTCACCTTGATCACAGCCATTGTCGTCACCTTGGTGTTTCCAGGATTTGGTTGCCGGCACGATAACGCACCCGGATAGGCGAGGCAATTTCGCCGGCTTGCGCCGCAGCCCTGATATGCGCCATCCGCTGGCCGCGTGCCGGAGGATATGCTGTATTTCAAGCCAATGAAGACGGGGAGGAGTTTGTGAAGCTTGTGCTGTTCAAGACGGCGGCGAACGCGGAGCTGACGCCCGGCCTGCTGACCGAGCGCGGCGTGGTCGACATCTCCGGCGCGGTGAAAAAGGGTCACACGCCGCAGCTCGCCATGCAGGGCATCATCGACGGCTACGACGCGCTCAAGCCGGCGTTGCAGAAACTGGCGGACAGCGGCACCGCGGCGCCGCTCGCGTCGGTGCGGCTCGGCCCGCCGCTGCCGCGGCCCGGCAAGATCCTCTGCTGCATCGCCAATTATTGGGAGCACGCCCAGCGCGAGGCGCGGCCGCTCAATATGTTCATGAAGAACCCGGACGCAGTGGTCGGCCCCGGCGACACCATCATGCTTCCGGAGTACACCGTGCCGTGGGCGTTCATGCACGAGGCCGAATTGGCCCTGGTCATCAAGGGCCCGGCCAAGATGGTGAAGCAGGCCGACTGGAAGAGCGCGGTGTTCGGCTACACCACATTGATCGACGTGTCGGCGCGCGAGCTCGGCCGCCGCACCTGGCCGGCGATCCCGCTGACGAGCTGGCTCGGCAAGTCGTTCGACACCTTCGCGCCGATCGGCCCATGCATCGCCACCGCCGACGAGATCAAGGATCCCAACGACCTGATCGTGCGGTTCTGGGACGACGGCGTGCTGCGCCACAACTACAACACCGACGATATGGAGCACCGCGTGCCGGAGCTGGTGGAATGGGCCACCACGGTGATGACCATGAACTCCGGCGACCTGATCGCCTGCGGCACCAACCACGAGGGCCTCGGCTTTCTTCAGGACGGCGAGACGGTGGACATCGAAATCCAGAACATCGGCAAGATGACGCTGAACGTCCGCGATCCGCTCAAGCGCACCTGGGAGAAGGGCGTCTACATGGGTGTCGACTCGACCAACCCGGACGCGGTGAAGCGCCACCGCCCGCAGGGCAGCCCGACCGCGACCGGCGCGATCTAGCATGAGCAAGATTTCGCTGACGCTGGCGATCAGCCACTACGATCACGTCACCGAGCTGATGAACGGCCGCGTGCCGGTGGAGGGCGTCGATCTGACGCCGCTCAATCTTCAGATCGAGGAAATCTTCTACCGCATGTTCAACCACCGCGACTTCGATGCGTCCGAAGTCTCGATGGGCAAGTTCTCCTCGCTCGCCTCGCAGGGCAATTCGCCATTCGTCGGCATTCCGGTGTTCCCATCGCGGGTGTGCCGGCATTCCTCAATCTACATTCGCAAGGACGGCAGCGTGAAGCAGCCGTCCGACCTCAAGGGCAAGCGGGTCGGCATTCCGGAATGGGCGCAGACCGCGTCGGTCTATTCGCGCGGGCTGCTGCAGCACCAGTACGGCGTCGATCTGAAATCGATCGAATGGGTGCAGGCCGGCGTCGATCAGCCGGGCCGGCTGGAGAAGGTGAAGCTCAATCTGCCGGCCGGGCTCAAATATTCGTCCGCGGTCGACAAGAGCTTGAGCGGGATGCTGGTGTCGGGTGAGATCGATGCCGCGCTGTCGGCGCATCCGCCGGCGTGCTTCGAGGAGGGCCATCCCAACGTCGCGCTGATGTTCCCGGACTATCTCGAGATCGAGCAGAAGTACGTCAAGGACACCGGCATCTTCCCGATCATGCATGCGGTGGCGATCAAGCGCGAGATCGTCGAGAAGCATCCCTGGATCGCGGCCAACTTGTTTGCCGCGTTCGAAGAAGCGAAGCGGCGGAGCATCAAGCGCGCGTTGAACAACACGTCATCGGCGCTGCCGATCCCGTGGGGTTACGAATACGCGCGGCGCATGCAGGAGATCGTCGGCGAGGAGCTCTTGCCGTACGGCATCGACGCCAACCGCAAGACGCTGGATGCGTTCCTGCAGTACGGCTTCGAGCAGGGCGTGCTGCACAAGCGGATGCAGCCGGAGGACTTGTTTCCGCCTCAGGTGCACCGCAGCTTCAAAGTGTAGAAAGTTAGCCCAGCGCCGCGACGCCGGCCTGCGCGACCTGCTCGTCCTCGTGGGACTGCACGCCGGACACGCCGATCGCGCCGACGCATTCGCCCTGGTGCATCAGCGGCAACCCGCCCTGGAACATCGCGCCGGCGGGAAAGGTCGCAAACGCAGGCTTCTCCTTGACGCGATCCTCCCAGAACTTGGTCGGCCGCCGCGTCAGCGCCGAGGTCAGCGCCTTGTCCATCGCGACCTTGGCGCTGATCGGCCCCGCGCCGTCCATGCGGTCGAGCAACAATGCCGCGCCGCTGTCGTCGACGATCGCGATGGTGACGTTCCATTTGTTCTTCTGTGCCTCCGCCTTGCAGGCGGTCATCATCTTCTGGACGTCGGTCGATGTCAGGGCAGGTCTGGTACGCATGGCGTTCCTCGCACGTTCGGATGAAAATGGAGCGGTAGAGTTTCGGGAAATCAGGGGCGCGTCAATTGGCCTGGGCGGCCTGCGGTTTGCTCAGTCGCCCAACGCGTTGAGCAGGAACACCGCGCTGATCAGGGCGCCCGGTTGCAAGCCGATCGATGCGAACCACGTGTTGAAGATGAAGGTGATCTCGCCGCCGCGAATGATGTTAGCCAGCGCCGTGTTGACGGCGAGCCGCAGCGCCCAGTCGCCGCGCGGCAGCACGATCGCGTAGGGCTCGATCGAGAGGTCGTCGGGCAGCAGCCGGACCGTCTTGGGATCGGTGAACTTGGCGCCGATTAGCATCAGCTTGTCGCTCGCATAGGCGTCGGCCTTGCCGCCCTCGAGCGCGGCGATGCCTTCGGCGCGATCTTTGACGCGGACCAGCGTCATCGGGATGCGCTTGCTCACGGTCTCGACCGCCTGCTCGTTGCTGGTGCCGGCGACCACGGCGACCCGCTTGCCGCCCAGGTCGTTGAGGGTCTTGATGTCGGAACTCGCCATCACGGAGACCCCGGTCGACTCCACGAACACATAGTTGGAGAAATCGACCTGCTTCATGCGCGACAGCGTCACCGTGCTCGCGCCGCACTCGATGTCGGCCTGGCCCTTGGCGACGGCGTCGAAGCGCGTTTGCGAAGTGACTGGCACCCATTGGATCTCGATGCCCGTCACCTTGAATTGCTTTTCCAGCGACGCGACCACGGATTTGCAGACGTCGACGGTGTAGCCGGTCGGCTGCTCGCGGTCGTTGACGAACGAGAATGGCACCGAGTCGACGCGATGCGCGATCTTGATCTTCTTGGTGCTGACGATCGTCTTGAGGCGGCCCTCCAGCGCTTGGGCCGCGGCATCGTTCGCAGCGGCGACAAAGGCGAAGGCGGCGAGCGCGTACGCAATACGGAACATCACGATCCCCCAAAAATATGGCTGACGCATTTGTACTGCCGCGGACAGGGGCGTGGCAATCGCATGGCTGTAAGCGAAAAACGCCGCGCATTTTTACGCGGCGTTTCCATAGACTCGGTGTTTGAGAGCTATTCCAGCCCGGTCGGAACGTTCTTGTTCTCGCTTTGCAGCTTCATGCCGGACGCCTGCGCCATGGTCTCCATCAGCGTGGCGAAATCCTTGGCGAGGTATTCCTCAGGGTTCTTCTGCGCCATCGCGTTGCCCATGTGCATCTGCAGGATCTGGCGCGTCGCCGCGGTGATCGGCATCGGCACGTCCACGTCGTCGGCCATCGCGAGGCCGAGGTCGAGGTCCTTGCGCAGCAGCTCCGGCGTGAAGGTCGTGGTCCAGTCGAGGTTGACCAGCGCCGGCGACTTGTAGGCGGTGAACATCGAGCCCATCACGCCGTTGTTGAGGAAGGCGAGGAAGGCGTGGCGCGGCACGCCCATCTTGTTGGTAAGCAGCGTGATTTCGATCAGGTTCTGGATTACCACGCCAAGCATGACGTTGTGCGCGATCTTGCAGACGCGCGCCAGCTCGCCGTCGCCCACGTAAGACACGCCCTTCGGCGCGAACACCTTGATGATTTCCTCGGCCTTCTTGAACGCGGCCTCAGGGCCGGAGCAGACCGACGAGAGCTTGCCTGCCTTGATGACCTTGGCGTTGCCTGAGACCGGCGCGCAGACATAGTCGGCGCCGCGCTCCTTGAGGCGCTTGCGAATCTCGACCGACTCTTCGACCGCGATGGTCGAGCAGTCGACGAACACGCCCGGCGTCTTGTTGCCGGAGAGCACGCCGTCCTTGCCGAAGTAGACCTGCTCGACGTCCTTGCCCTCCGCAACGATGGAGAACACGATGTCCATGCTGGAGAGGTCGGACAGCTTGTCGACGATCTTGCCGCCGGACTTGGCGAGCGGCTCCGCTTTGGACTTGGTGCGATTCCAGATCGAGACGTCGTAGCCGGCCTTCAGGAGCCGCTCGGCCATCGGATAGCCCATCCGGCCCATGCCGATCCATCCGATCCGTTGCGTGTTCTGCGCCATAACTCGCTCCTTGCATGAAACCGGTGCTGCGAGTTCTGCTAGCACGGGCATGCGCGGGGCGGCAATGTGCGCAAATTGCATGTCGGCGCGCGCAAGGCTGTGATAAATTCCTGCGATGGTTCGTCATTTTGTATTGGGCGTTGCTCTGCTTGTATTGGGCGGTGCTCTGCTCGCGGCCTGTTGCGGCGAGGTCTGGGCGCAGCCTCCGGGGCCGGGCGATTCCGCCAAAGCGATGGCCGGCACCTGGGAGTTCACCAACGCCGACCGCGACAAGACCTGCACCATCACGTTGCGGCTCGAGCCGGTCGCGGGCGGCATGCGGGCGGAATTCGACAAGGCCTGCGCCGCCAAGTTTCCATTTATCGGCGAGATCGCGGCCTGGACCTTCGTCGAAAACGACTTCCTCCGCCTGGTCGACGCCAAGGGCGCCTCGGTCCTTGAGTTCAACGAGGTCGAGAGCGGCGTCTATGAAGCGCCGCGGCCGGGCGAAGGCATTCTGTTCATCCAGAACGCCGGCGCGGCCGGCCCGCCGTCGCGCACCGCCGCGGAAGTGACCGGCGAGTGGTCGATCGTGCGCGGCGCCGGCAAACCGGTCTGCGGGCTGACACTGTCGAACACCGCGGCAGGCGACGGCTTCGCGGTCCGGATGCGGCCGCCATGCGATGCGTTCGTCACCCGGTTCGCGCCGGCGATCTGGCAGGTCGAGCGCGGCGAACTGGTGCTCAAGCCGTCGAAGGGCAACCCCTGGCGCTTCGAGGAGCAGGACGCGACCACTTGGCAGCGCGTTCCCGCGACCGCCGATCCGGTCCTGCTGGTTCGTAAATAATCGAGAGACGCGCGGTGCAGATCAGCGGACAGAAAAAGCTCGAACGCATGCGCGACGGCCGCGCCGTCTACATCGGCGCCGAGCGCGTCGACGACGTGACCGCGCATCCGGCGTTCCGAGAGGGCGCGCGAACCGTCGCCGGGCTGTACAACCTCAAGGCCGATCCGGCGAAGCGCGACCTGTTCACCTTCGAGGAGGACGGCGATCGCCACGCGCTCTACTGGCTGCGCTGCCGCCACCGCGACGATCTGGTGCGCCGCATGCGCGCGATGAAGGCGATCGCCGACGCGACGTACGGTTTCGTCGGCCGCTCGCCGGATCAGGTGTCCGGTCTGGTCACCGGCCTCGCGATGAATTCCGGCATTCTGGAAAAGCTGCGCGCCGGTTTCGGGCAGAACCTGCTCAATTACTACACCTACGCGCGGGACAACGATCTCTATCTCAGCTTTGCCGTGACGCCGGCGAGCGGCCGCAAGAGCGCCGACCTTGTCCCCGGCCAGCAGCGCGACGATCCAAACCTGCAGGTCGTCGCCGAAGACAGCGACGGCGTCACCGTGTCTGGCATGAAGATGATGGCGACCAGCGCCATCTACGCCGACGAGATCCTGATCGGCAACCTCACGCCGATCGAGGACCAGTACAAGAGTGAGGCGATCACCGCCGCGATGCCGCTCAACGCGCCGGGCGTGTCCTTGTGGTCGCGCCAGCCGTATGCGCTCGCCGCCAAGCACGAGGCGGACTATCCGCTGTCGTATCGCTTCGACGAGACCGACAGCGTATTGGTGTGCGACCGCGTGAAGATTCCGTGGCAGCGCGTGTTCCTGCACAACGAAGGCAACATGTCGCGGCGCATCTATATCGAGACGCCGGCGAACTGCTATCAGAACCATCAGTCCAACATCCGGTTCTGGTCCAAGATGGGCCTGATCGTCGGCGTCGCGAGCCGGGTGTGCCAGGCCAACGGCACCGACAAGATTCCGGCGGTGCGCGAAGTGCTCGGCCGCATGGCGGCGTGGGAAGCGACCATCGGCGGGCTGGTGCAGGGCCAGATCGAGGCGTGGGAAAATTGGCCCGAAGGCTACGCCACGCCGAACCGCCGCATCATGTACGGCGCGCTGAACTGGTGTCAGGAACACCACACCGAGATCATCGACACGCTGCGCACGCTGCTCGGAGCCTATCCGATGGTGATGCCGGCTTCGATCGAGGTGGTGAACGATCCCGCACTTTGCGACCGCTTCGAGCGCTGGTGGAAGACCGCCTCGATCAACGCGGTGGATCGCCACAAGCTCTACAAGCTAGCCTGGGACCTGGTTGGCTCGGAGTTCGCCGGCCGGCACATGCTCTACGAGAAGTTCTACGCCGGAAACTCGCTGATCGTACGCAACCAGAGCGACCGCGAGGCGCCGTGGGAGAAATTCCACGACACGGTGGACGGCTTGTTGGCCCGGATCGAAGTGTCGCCCGACGGCCAGAACTGAACTCCACGGTTCGCGTGGGCGGGTGCCCCTTGTGTGGCATCGGCCTCCGCCGCACAATTGGGCCGAAGCGGGTGACGAATAGCGCCCGAAATCTTCGTCAGGGAGGACACCGTGGTCAAAAGGCTGTTGCCATTGCTGGGTCTGTTCGCCGCCGTGCTGGCGGCTCCGGCGCAGGCGCAAGAGATCAAGCTGACGCTGGCGGATCAGAATTCGCCGCAGGCCTGGGGGCCGAGCAACGCGCTGCAGCCCTGGGTGAAGCAGATCGAGGCCGCCACCAAGGGCCGCGTGAAGATCGAAGTCTTCCCGTCGCAGACGCTGGTGAAGGGGCCGGACATGTGGCGCCAGGTCCGCGCCGGCGTGGTCGACATCGGCTGGTGCTTCCACGGCTACTGGCCCGACCAGACGCCGCTTGCGGACGTGATCACGCTGCCGTTCCTGCCGGTGAAGTCCGCCGAGCAGGCGAGCGAGGTACTGTGGAAGCTTTACGAGAAGTATCCCGCGATCAAGAAGGAATTTTCCGACACCGAGCCGCTCCTGCTCTACACCACGTCACCTTATTTCCTGCTCACCACCAAGAAGCAGGTGAAGACCTTGGACGACGTCAAGGGCATGAAAATCCGTATCCCCGGCGGCCCGCCCACCGAAATGGCAAGGGCCCTCGGCATGGTGCCGACGCCGATTCCGATGCCCGACATGTATCAGGCGCTCGACAAGGGCGTGGTGGACGGCATGGGCGTGCCGTGGGAGGCGGTGCAGGGTTTCCGGCTCTACGAAGTCGCGAACAATTACACCATGGTGCCGATGTTCACGGCGTACTTCTCGATCTGCGCCAACAAGCAGAAATGGGCAAGCCTGCCGGCCGATGTGCGTGCGCAGATTATGAGCGTGAGCGGCCTCGCCGGCGCGAAGTTCTGGGGCAAGAACTTCTTCGACACCGCGGAGGAGGACGCGCTCGTCAAGATCAAGGCCGGCAAGCACGCGATGAATCGCTTGGATCTGCCGCCGGCCGAGGTCGCGCGCTGGCAGAAAATTGCGGGCGAGCCGCTGTGGGACGCGTGGGTCAAGAAAATGGAGGCCAAGGGCCACAAGGAGGCCCGCGCTATCCTCAACGACGCGCTTGAGATGCTGAAGAAGTGACGCCACGCACGCTGTCATCGCCCGCGAAAGCGGGCGATCCAGTACACGCGAACAGGTCTTCTGGGCACAACAGAGCCTCATGACGAGACGTGGATACTGGATGTCCCGCGTTCGCGGGGCATGACATCTGAGGATGTAGCGGCGTTGGCGGCAATGAGCTCTCCGATCAAAGTCATCCTCCACCGCTGCGAGCTGGTGCTCGTCTATACCGCCGTCGCGGCGGCGTTCGCGATGATGCTGCTGACCAGCGCCGACGCGCTGTCGCGCTACCTGCTCAACAGTCCGATCCTCGGCGCCTACGAGATCACCGAGAAATACCTGATCGTGGCGATGGTGTTTCTCGGGCTGTCGTACGCCTACCGCGGCGGCGTGTTCATCCGGGTGACGTTCCTGATCGACCGGCTGCCGCGCAACTGGCGGATCGCGGCGGATCATTTCTCGCACGCAATATCGATTTTCTACAGCCTAATCTTCCTGGTCGCGACTGCGCGGCAGGCGTGGCGGGCGCTGTCCGACGCCACCACCATGAGCGTGCTGCCGGTGTTGATTGGCCCGGCCTATTGCATGGTGCCGCTTGGCTTCCTGGCGCTGGCCATGCTCATGCTGGTCGACCTGCCGTGTGTGCGCGAGGGCAGGGCGCTGCTGTTCGCGCAAGAGGGGCCTGAAAGCTGAGCATGGCTTCGACGGGGCCCCTCATCGTTCTGGTGCTGATGCTGCTGCTCGGCACGCCGATCGCGGTGGCGCTCGCGGTCGCCGGGATGCTCGGCATCTATCTGGTGACCGGCGATTTCGACAAAGTGCTCGGCATCCTCAGCCTGGTGCCGTACAGCACGGTGGCGGACTACGCGCTCACCACCATCCCGATGTTCATCCTGATGGCGTATTTCTCCGCCTCGAGCGGGCTGGCGCGCGACCTCTACGGCGCGGCCGCCGCGTGGCTGTCGCACATCAGGGGCGGGCTCGCGATCGCCACCGTGTTCGCCTGCGGCATCTTCGGCGCGATGTCAGGAGCGAGCACCGCCGCCGCCTCGGTGATGTCGAAGATCGCGATGCCGGAGATGCGCCGCCACGGCTACTCCGAGGAACTGGGCGCCGGCGCGATCGGGGTCGGCGCCACGCTCGACATCCTGATTCCGCCCAGCATCGCGATGGTGATCTACGGCATCGCGACGCAGACCTCGATCGGCAAGCTGCTGATCGCCGGTATCGTGCCGGGCATCCTGGTCGGGGTATTTCTCTGCGCGATGATCTATGTCTGGGTCCTGGTCGCGCCCCATCATGCGCCCGAGGCGTTCCGCACCCCGCCGGAGGAGCGCTGGGCCAGCCTCGGCCGGGTGTGGCCGAGCCTCCTCCTGATCGTGCTGGTGCTGGTCATGCTCTACAGCGGTGTCGCGACGCCGACCGAGGTCGGCGCGCTCGGCGCGCTGCTCGCCGCCGTGATCGGCGCGGCGTTCGGGCGGCTCAGCTTCGCGGGTTCTGTCGATGCGCTGAAATCGACCATTCGCACCTCGGCGATGATCTTCCTCATCCTGATCGGCGCGACGGTGTTCGGCTACTACATGACGCTCAGCCGCATCCCGCAGACGGTGGTCGCGCTGGTCACCGAGATGAACCTCAATCGCTGGGTCGTCATCATCGGCATCGTGGTCGCCTATTTCGTCATCAGCATGTTCATGGACGAGATCCCGCTGCTGCTGCTCACGCTACAACTGACGTTCCCGCTGATCACCGCGCTGGGCTTCGATCCGATCTGGTTCGGTGTGCTGTCGATGCTGATGGTGGCGATGGGGCTGGTCTTTCCCCCGGTCGGGCTATTGGCCTTCATCGTCAGCGCCACCGCGGGCGTCGACCTGATGAAGGTCTATAAAGGCTGCAGCATTTTGATGCTCGCGATCGTGCTCACCACAATCCTGGTGATGGTGTTCCCGCAGATCGCCTTGTGGCTGCCGGCGACGATGCGGTGACGGGCCGCGCGTCCGCGTCTAAATGAGCTTCAATCCCTTCAAGCTCGCATGGCCGTCCTTGCCGACGATGATGTGGTCGTGCACGGAAATGCCGAGCGGCTTGGCGATCTCCAGGATCGACTGCGTCATCTGGATGTCGGCGCCGCTTGGCGTGGGATCGCCGGATGGATGATTGTGCACCAGGATGATCGCGGTCGCCGACAGTTCCAGCGCGCGCTTCACCACCTCGCGCGGATAGACCGGCGTGTGATCGACGGTGCCGGTCTGCCGGCGCTCGTCCGCGATGAGCTGGTTGCGCTTGTCGAGGAACAGGATGCGGAACTGCTCCTTGTCCTCGAACGCCATCGCGGTGCGGCAATAGTCGAGCACCGCCGACCAGGACGACGGCACGGTCTTGCCCTGCACCTTGCCGCGCGCCAGCCGGCTCGCGGCGGCCTGCACGATCTTGAGCTCGGTGACGCCGGCTTCGCCGAGGCCTTTGACCTCGTGGAGACGCTGTTCGGGCGCCGACACCACCTCGGCAAACGAGCCGAACTTGGCGATCAGGGTCTTGGCGAGCGGCTTGACGTCGCGCCGCGGCAGCGCGCGGAACAGCACCAGCTCCAGCATCTCGTAGTCGCTGAGCGCCTCGGTGCCGGCCTCGCGGAAACGCGCGCGCAGCCGGTCGCGATGGCCGAGATAGTGCGGCGGTGCTTCGGCAAGCCCCGGCCGATCGCGGTTCTTGTCGCCCCTCGCAGGCATGACCCCACCTGAACGCAACTGCCCAGTCAGGATGATCGCAGAAGCGGCGTTTTGCAATCAACACGCGAACGCCGCGCGGATCAGACTTTGTAAGGCGGCTTGTCGAGCCCCTTTGGCGAGGTGGTGAAGATTTCGGCGCCGCTCTTGGTCACGCCCACCGTGTGCTCGAACTGGGCGGACAGCGAGCGGTCGCGGGTCACCGCGGTCCAGCCGTCGGACAACACCTTCACGTGCGGCCGGCCGAGGTTGATCATCGGCTCGACGGTGAAGAACATGCCGGGGCGCAGCACGATCCCTTCACCTGGCCTTCCGACATGAACGATATTCGGCTCGTCGTGGAACAGCTTGCCGAGGCCGTGGCCGCAGAAGTCGCGCACCACGCTCATGTGCTGCGCCTCGACGAAACTCTGGATCGCGGCGCCGATGTCGCCGGTGGTGCCGCCGGGCCGGATCGCGGCGATGCCGCGCATCATCGCCTCGTAGGTGACCTCGATCAGCCGCTCGGCGCGGCGCGGGATCTCGCCGACCGCGTACATGCGGCTGGAATCGCCGTGCCAGCCGTCGAGGATCAGGGTGACGTCGATGTTGACGATGTCGCCCTCCTTCATCGGCTTGTCGCCGGGGATGCCGTGGCAGACCACGTGGTTCAAGGAGGTGCAGGTCGACTTGCGATAGCCGCGGTACATCAGCGTGGCCGGCATCGCGTTGTGATCGAGCGCGAACTCGCGGACCAACTGGTCGATGCGCTCGGTCGAGACGCCGGGCTCGACCTCGGCGGCCAGCATGTCAAGGCATTCGGCGACCAGCCGGCCGGCCTTGCGTATGCCTTCGAACGCACCCGCGCCGTGCAGCTTGATCTGGCCGGTCTTGCGCGGCGGAGCAATTGTGGCGTCGACGTATGTCATTCGGGTGCAATCTAAAGCCTGAACGGATCAACGCAAGCGTGGAGCATGATCCCGAAAAGTGGCTGATGCTCAAAATCAGCGCCGTGTTCCGGTGGTATCGAAGCGCTCCTGGGCCTGCTGGATCGCCGGCTGGTTCTGCCGCGCCCAGCGGCCGAGGCCGTTGACCGGTTCGAGCAGCGAGTAGCCAAGCCAGGTCAATTCGTAGTCGACGCGCGGCGGCACGGTGGGGAAGACCGTGCGCGTCACCAGTCCGTCTCGCTCCAGCCCGCGCAGCGTCAGCGTGAGCATGCGCTGCGAGATGCTGCCGAGGCTGCGGCGGATCTCGTTGAAGCGCTTGGGCCCGCCGCCCAGTTCGCCGACCACCAGCACAGTCCACTTGTCACCGATCCGCTGCAGCACTTCGCTGACCTGCCGGCACTCCTCAGGCACATGGAGGGTACCGGGTATGGATTTTGTGCCTTCTTGCTTGCGCCGTGTGGTCATCTATTTAGCCCTGGTAACAATTCGTAACTTGCGAACGAAAGGTAACAACCCCATGGCTAAATTCAAGGTTGCGGTCGTCGTCGGCTCGAACCGCCGTGAATCCGTCAATAAGAAGCTGGCGCAGGCGCTGGCAAAACTCGGAGCTGCAAAAGCGGATTTCAGCTTTGCGCAGATCGATGATCTGCCGATCTACAACCAGGATCACGAGACCGATCTGGCGAAGCCGGTTGTCCGCTTCAAGGCCGAACTCGCGGCGGCGGACGCCGTCCTGTTCGTCACGCCCGAGCACAACCGGTCGATCCCGGCGGTGCTCAAGAACGCCATCGACTGGGGCGGGCGTCCGTGGGGGCAGAACTCCTGGCCAGGCAAGGTGGCTGCGGTCACCGGAGCATCGATCGGAGCGCTTGGCACCGCAGTCGCGCAGAACCATCTGAAGTCCATCCTGCTCTCGCAGGGAATGCAGGTCGCGGGCGGTGAGGCCTACCTCACGTTCAAGGACGGGCTCATCGACGCCGCCGGCACCATTACCGACGAAAGCACGCGGAAGTTTCTGCAAGGCTTCGTCGACCAGTTCCTCGCGCTCGTGTCGCGACCTGCCGCTGCGCAAGCTGCATAGCAAGAGAAAGAAAGGACGCGCGTCATGTCAATCCGACCCGTGAAGAGCATCATCGAGTCGAAGCCGACCATGGAGGGTGCTGGCGTCAAGCTGCGCCGCGCCTTTGGGTTCGGCAACACCAGCGAGTTCGACCCGTTCCTGCTGTTCGACGATTTCCGCAATGACAATCCGGCCGACTACCGCGCTGGCTTCCCGTGGCATCCGCATCGCGGCATCGAGACCATCACATACGTCTTGGCAGGCACGGTCGACCACGGCGACAGCCTGGGCAACCGCGGCACCCTCGGCGCCGGTGACGTGCAGTGGATGACGGCGGGCCGTGGCATCCTCCATCAGGAGATGCCGCACGGCGACGCCAAGGGCCGCATGCACGGCTTCCAGCTTTGGGCCAATCTGCCGTCGTCGCAGAAGATGATCGCGCCACGCTATCAGGACGTGAAAGGCGCCGAGATCCCGGAGATCGTCGATGACGACGGCACCAAGGTGCGCGTCATTACCGGCGAGTTCTGGGGCAAGAAGGGTCCCGTCGAAGGCGTCGCGGCCGATCCGCGTTATCTCGACGTGTTCGTGCCGCCGGGCCAGCGCAAGATGCTCAAAGTCGAGACCGAGCGCCATGCCTTCGCGTATGTGTTCGAAGGCTCTGGCACCTTTGCGAGTTCGTCGAAACCGTTCGGCGTGCTGGTCGAGAAGGAGATCGACGGCGAGGAGATCGTCGTTCGCGAGAAAGCCGGCGACCGTTCGCTGGTGCTATTCGACAGCGGAGACGAGGTGACCGTACAGGCCGGCGAGCAGGGTGTGCGTTTTCTGCTGGTGTCCGGCAAGCCGATCGAGGAACCGGTCGCCTGGCACGGACCGATCGTGATGAACACCCAGGCCGAACTGCAGCAGGCGGTGGCTGAGCTGCGCAACGGCACGTTCATCAAGAACTAAGCAATCGACTAAGCGGCTGCGCCGTCCTTGCGCAGCCGCGCGATGTCGGCGGCGCTGAATCCGGCTTCTGCCAGCACGGCGTCGGTGTGCTCGCCCAGTCCCGGCGCGGGCTTCTGCCATACGCCCGGCGTCTCCGAGAGCCGTGGCACGATGTTGTGCATCGGCAGCTTGCCAAGCTCGGTATCCTCCACGTCGACGATGATCTCGCGCTCGCGGAAGTGTGCGTCCTGCATCGCGTCGGCGATGGAATACACCGGACTGACGGTCACGCTTGCATCGCGCATGATGCGCAGTGCCTCCTCTCGGGTCTTGGTGGCGAACCACGCGCCGACAGTCTCGTCCACGGCCGTGCGGTTCTTCACGCGATCGGTGTTGGTGCGAAACCGCGCATCCTCGATCATCTCCGGCCGGCCGATGGTCTCGAACAGCCGTTTCGCCATCGCCTGGATCGAGGCGGACACGGCGACGTAGTTGCCGTCGCTGCACCGGTAGACGTTGCGCGGCGACGACGTGTTCGACGCACTGCCGGAGCGTTCCTTGACCTTGCCGGTCACCGCGTAGATGCCGGCTTCGGGGCCGAGCACCGAGAACACCGATTCCAGCAGCGACAGGTCGATCACCTGACCTTTGGTGGCGCCATTGTCGCGCGCGCGCAACGCGGTGACCGTGGCGAACGCGCCATAAAGTCCCGCCATCATGTCGGCAAGCGCGAGCGGCGGCAGCACCGGCTCGCGGTCGGGAAAGCCTGTGCGTGAGGCGAAGCCGCTCATCGCCTCGACCAGCGTGCCGAAGCCGGGATGTGGCGCATAAGGTCCGGTCTGGCCGAAGCCGGACACACGTACGATGACGAGATTGGGGTTGGCTTTGTGCAGAATGTTGGGCGCGAGCCCCATCTCTTCCAGCGTGCCTGGCCGGTAGTTCTCGATCAGCACATCGGCCTTGGCGACGAGACGCAATAGCGCGTTCTTCGCGGCTGCGTGGCGCAGATTGAGCACAATGGAGCGCTTGTTGCGGCAGTAGGTCTTCCAGTGCAGCGACTTGCCGTCGTCTCGCCACTCGCGCAATGGATCGCCCTCCGGCGGCTCGATCTTGATGACGTCGGCGCCGAAGTCGCCGAGCTGCAGCGAGAGCATATTGCCGGCGACGAGCCGCGACAGGTCGAGCACGCGAATGCCGTGGAGCGGACCTTTGGCGTCGTGTTTGAAACGGATCATGCGATCACACGGTCATGTTCCAAGGAATGCCGCGCGGTTTTGCTTGATGAAATAGACCGAACCGGTGCGCGTGAAATGATTGTCATCCCAGTATATCGGCTTGCCGTCGCTATCGGGAACGACGAGCAGGCAGCCCTGATCGTTGCAAAGCGTGGTGAGCGGCGAAAGAAATGTCGCGCCGGTGCCCGCCACCATTTGCCTCATCTTTTCGTCTGTCGGGTAGACGGTTGGCGTCAGGAACGACTTGTCCCGCTCTAGGTCCTTCGTTCCGTCGGAAAGACCCAGCGCGGAAAAGCGGTAGTTGCGGGCGCGCAGCGGAGGCACTTGCGCGCCCCATGTTGGAAATTGCCCCATCACGGTGACGCGTTTGACGCCGAGTGACTTTACATGCGCGATGGTGGCCTGAACGTCTTTCGCCTGAACATGACCAAAGTGCAGTTTGCCGTCATAGATATCCCATCGCCCGGCCATGACGACGACATCGGGCTTGAGTTCGGCGATCTTGCGCAGAACGAATTCGTTGAAATCCTGGCAAGTCTTGTTGTGGTTGCTGGAAAATTCGCGGATCGGCGGGCATCCCGCCGACGCGTATTGCGTCAGCTTGAATTTTTCTTTCTCGCTGAGCTCTTCCAGCCCGGGCCCGAGATGCGCCGAGTGTGAATCGCCCCACAGCAGCACGCGCCTCGTTCCCGGCTGGTCCATGCCGTCGCAGACCGCCGCGAAACTCATTTGGCCCCTGCCTTTGTCGAGACAACGGTATTGCCTGGCGTCTTCCGCCGCATTGTTGCGGAAATCAGCGACCACGTTCTGCAGCTCTTTCGGGAACCGCGACGGGATTCCGCTGCCCGCGTAGATCAGCAGGCCGAGACAACCGGCGGCTGTCAGCGCCGCCGACGCCATGATCGGCTTGCGCGGGGTCGGCGTGCCGAACCGGATCGGCCGCTCGATGTAACGATAGGTCAGGTGGGCGAGGACGAAGGCCAGCACGATGCAGAGCCCTTTCACCAGGTCGGTCGGCTCCTTGAAGTGCAGCAGCCGCGCATAGCTGAGAATCGGCCAGTGCCATAGGTAGAGCGGGTAACTGATCAGCCCGATGTAGATCATCGTGCGATTCGACAGCACCCAGCGGTTGATCATGGATTCCGGGCCGGCGAGGATGATGAGTGCGGCGCCGAGCGTCGGCAACAGCACCCACCAGCCGGGGAATGCGCGCGTGGGCTTGAGCGTCGCCGCCGCCACAATGATGAGGACGAGACCGAGCCAACCTGCCGTGCCGTGGATTTTCTGTCGGTGCCGCTCATAGAGCGCGGTGAGACCTGGCGGCGACAATTCTGCGAACGTGTTTTGCGCCGTCGCGAACGCGACGATGCAGCCGATCATCAGTTCCCAGAAGCGCGTGAAGGGAAGGTAGAACGCCCGCGACGGGTCGGTCTTGGTCAGCATCACGTTCCAGACGAACGAGCCGAGGCAGATCAGCGTCGCCATCAGCAGCGGGCCGTTCCGCCATCGCCACACCAGAACGATCAGCGCCGGCCAGACGATGTAGAACTGCTCTTCGATGCCGAGCGACCATAGATGCAGCAGCGGCTTGTGATCCCCCGTAGCGTCGAAGTAGCCGGCTTCCTGCAGGAGCGAAAAGTTCGCAACGAAGCCGGCGCCCGCGGCAGCGTGCTTGCCAAGGTCGCGATACTCGCCGGGAAACATCACGATCCAGCTCACTGCCAGGCAGGCGGCGATCATCACGATCAGCGCGGGGAAAATGCGCTTGATGCGCCGCGCATAGAAATCCATGAAGCTGAAATCGCCGTTCTCCTTGGAGCGGAGAATCAGGCTGGTGATCAGGAAACCGGAGATGACGAAGAAGATGTCGACGCCGGTGAAGCCGCCAGGCACCTTGCGCGGGAAGGCGTGAAACGCCACGACCAACAGGACGGCAACCGCGCGCAGGCCGTCGATATCGCCGCGATAAGGGGGCCTCACGCCAGATCTTCCGGGGCTGGGACGCGCATCGGGGCCATTAACAGCACACCTTTCCGGTGCCGACAACGCGCCCGTAAGAGGCCGTCAGCCCAGCACCGGAACCGGGGAATCCAGCGCAATCAGGTCGCGCGACAGCGTGCAGCGCCAAGCGATCGCTTCGACCCCGCGCACCCGCGCGCGGTCGTAGGCCGCGCCATATTTCGGATCGATGTCGCGAGCCAGCGCGAAGCGCGACGCCGAGCCGATCTGGATCAGGTAGAGCATCACCGCGCGATGTCCGGCCTCGACCATGTCGCCCAGTTCGTCGAGATGCTTGGCGCCGCGCTCGGTCTTGGCGTCGGGGAATTCGGCGAGACCGGGCTTCCTCATCAGATGCACGTTCTTGATCTCGACATAGCACGCCGGCCGCGCCGGGTCTTCGAGCAGGAAATCGACCCGCGAGTTCTTGCCGTACTTCACCTCGCGGCGGATGTTGGAATAGCCCGCCAGTTCCGGTATCGCGCCGGCGGCGAGCGCCGCGCCGATCAGCGGATTGGGATGACCGGTGTTGACGCCGACCAGCTCGATGCCGGCGCCGAGATCGACCTCGATCAGCTCCCAGCTATGCGGCAGCTTGCGGGTCTTGCTGTCCGACTTCGACAGCCACACCCGCGACCCTGGCGCGGCCAGCCCGGTCATCGCGCCGGGGTTGGCGACATGCGCGGTGATCGTCGTGCCGTCCGGCAGCACGACGTCGGCGAGAAAGCGCTTGTAGCGTTTGACCAGCGTGGCGGGGATGAGGGGAGTGGGGAAGCGCATCACGCCGCGATTTTACCACCCAGGTCCTCGTCGATGTGAATCCGGATAATTTCGTCGAACGAACTCTCGGCCTGGAAACCGAGCTCGATGGCGCGCTGCGGATCGAAGCGGTGCGGCCAGCCGTCGACGATGCGCACGATCAGCGCGTCCGGCTCGCGGCGGATGCGCGCCGCGACCTTGTCGCCGGCGACGCGGCGCAGCGCCTCGATCTGCTCGCCGACCGTGCAGGTCACGCCCGGCATGTTGAGCGCGATGCGTGGGCCGAGCTTGGCGCGATCGAGGCTTGCAGCGTGCGCCAGGAATCCGACGGCGGCGCGCGGGCTGGCATGGGTGTGCACCACCGTCTCCTTCACCGGAAGGATTGCTTCGGCGCCGGCCAGCGGCTCGCGGATGATGCCGGAGAAGAATCCGGACGCCGCCTTGTTGGGCTTGCCGGGCCGCACCACGATCGACGGCAGCCGGATCGCGGTGCCTTCGAGGATGCCGCGCCGCGTGTAGTCGGCGAGCATCAATTCGACCATCGCCTTCTGCGTGCCGTACGAGGT
This sequence comes from Xanthobacteraceae bacterium, assembly GCA_040510745.1. GTDB lineage: Bacteria > Pseudomonadota > Alphaproteobacteria > Rhizobiales > Xanthobacteraceae > Z2-YC6860. Next base: position 703 of record JBEVIJ010000178.1, on the reverse strand, counting down.
GAGCGGCGTCAGATGAAAGTCGTCGGGGATCGCATTGGGGAACGGCGCGCCGAACACCGCCATCGACGAGGTGAACACGACGCGCGGCTTGTAGCCGTCGCCGGTGGCGCGGATCGCCTCCAGCAGCGCGCGCGAGCCGTCGAGATTGACGCGGTAGCCCTTGTCCATGTCGAGCTCGGCCTCGCCCGACACCACGCCGGCGAGGTGGAAGATCACGTCGGGGCGCTCCGACACCGCCTTGGCGGCGACGCCAGGCTCGTTGAGGTCGGCGGCGCGGGTCTTGATGTGATCGGAGAAGCCGGCGAGCCGGGCCGGCGCAACGATGTCGATCAGAGTGAGCTTGTCGATCGGCTGGCCGCCGAGCGCGCGGTCGACGATTAGCCGCTCGGTCAGCTTGCGGCCGATCATGCCCGCCGCGCCGGTGATGAGGATGTGCATGAACGCTCCTTACAAGGCCCAGCCGCCGTCGATCAGATGGGTGTGGCCGGAGATGAACTTGGATTCGTCGGAGGCGAGATAGACAGCCAGCAGCGCCACCTCCTCGGCAGTGCCGATGCGACCCATCGGCTGGCGGTCGATGAAATCCTGCAGCGCCGCCTTGGCCGACTTGCCGCTGCGTTTGGAGTGCTGCGCGACGCGATCGCGGAACGACGGCGACTCTATCGTTCCGGGGCAGATCGCGTTGACCCGCACGCCCTGCTTG
>JBEVIJ010000177.1:0-15700 GCA_040510745.1 Xanthobacteraceae bacterium | reverse complement strand
CCGTGAGCAACTCCCGGCCATCAGTCCCGTGACTGTAAAAATGCTCATGTCGCCACCGTGTCGCCACCGCGCGGAAAATCCGGGCGACCGCCAGTCAACAGCGGTAACGAAAGAATCAAGGAAAATCAAGGATTCTGGGACGTCGGGGGAAAACTGGAAACGCCGGGTAACGTCAGACCGCTAGACTGGGGGACTGGGGGTCGGAGGTTCGAATCCTCTCGCTCCGACCATTCATCCTCGAAAGCGTGGCCTCACTACGCGGCTTCGTCGCGCAGCGCCTCGTCAATCATGCGGCGGCATTCACCGAGCTCGTGCAGCGCGGCCTGCAGGCGTCTCGCGTCATCACGCGAGAGCAAAGGTTCAGCCGGTTGCGCCGCGGTTTTCGGCTCGTCGGGCGCGACTTCGGCGGTCGGCTCGCGCTCCGGCGACTTGAGCAATCCGAACAACGTCCGCGCCGCCTCGTCGGGCGCCAGTTGATGGGCCTGTGCCGCATCATCCGAGGGTCCCGACACCGGCTGCGCCGCGCCAGGCTGCCAGACGGTCTGGACGAACTTCGGCCCCTGCTCGCGCAGGATGCGCTGCACGCCCCTGATCGTGTAGCCCTGCCCGTACAGCAGATGCCGGATGCCGCGCAGCAGGTCGACGTCATCGGGACGATAGTAGCGCCGGCCGCCGGCGCGCTTCATCGGCCGGATTTGCGGGAAACGGCTTTCCCAGAACCGCAGCACGTGCTGCGGGATGTCGAGCTCATCGGCAACTTCGCTGATGGTGCGAAAAGCGTCGGGCGCCTTGTCCAAGGCCGTTTCCTCCAGATCAAAACGGTGAAACGCGGAACGCGACGCCAGCGACTATTCTTTTTCGTCCGCCACGACGATGCCGTTGATGCGCTGCTTCAGGATTGCCGACGGCTTAAACACCATCACGCGACGGGGCGAGATCGGCACTTCCTTGCCGGTTTTCGGATTGCGGCCGATACGCTGTCCCTTCTTGCGCACGACAAACGACCCGAACGACGACAGCTTCACCGTCTCGCCGCGCTCGTGGCAATCGGTCACCTCTTGGAGCACCTGTTCGCCGAGCGCGGCCGACTCCGTGCGCGACAGGCCTACCTTCTGGTAGACCGCCTCGCAGAGGTCGGCTCGTGTGATGGTTTTGCCCGACATCGCCTGCCCCGGTTCCGGCGACCATTATCCCGCTGAATTTACAACGATATTAGCTTCATCCCTGATGTCAACCGGGGCAACGACCGTCTTCCTTGGCTTTTTTGGGGGTCCAACAGCGCTGAGAGTGGCGGATTTCGCGGCCGGCTTCACCAGCGGACCAGAGCGGCGCCCCAGGTGAAGCCGCCGCCCATTGCCTCGAGCAGCACCAGATCGCCGCGCTTGATGCGGCGGTCGGCGACCGCGTCGGACAGCGCCAGCGGGATCGAAGCTGCCGACGTGTTGCCGTGCCGATCGACCGTGGCGACGATTTTTTCGGGCGCAATGCCAAGCTTGTGCGCCGATGCATCGATGATGCGCCGGTTGGCCTGGTGGGGAACGAACCAGTCGATGTCGGCTGCGGAATAGCCGGTGGCCGTGAACGCATCGACCACGACGTCGGTGATCATCGAAACCGCATGGCGGAACACCTCTTTTCCTTCCATGCGCAGGTGCCCGACCGTCTGCGTCGAGGATGGCCCGCCATCGACGTAGAGCTTGGCCCTGTGACGGCCGTCGGAGCGAAGGTGCGTGGTCAGAATACCCCGATCTTCGCGACTTCCAGGCTGTTCCTGCGCATCCAGCACCACTGCGCCGGCCCCGTCGCCGAACAGCACGCAGGTGGTGCGGTCGTTCCAATCGAGCAGGCGCGAGAAGGTCTCGGAGCCGATCACCAGGGCGCGCTTGAACGACCGCGTGCGCAGCATGCTGTCGGCCGTCGAAAGACCGAACACGAAGCCAGAGCAAACCGCCTGCAGGTCGAACGCGGCACCATGCGTGATGCCGAGCGCAGCCTGCACGGTGACGGCGCTGGCGGGGAAGGTCTGGTCGGGCGTCGACGTCGCCAGCACGATCAGGTCGATCGACGACGCATCGACCTTGGCCGCGGCGAGCGCGGCCTTCGCCGCCTCGATCGCCATGTCCGAGGTCAACTCGCCCGTCGCCGCCAGCCGCCGCTCATGGATGCCCGTTCTTTGAACGATCCATTCGTCGGATGTTTCAACCGCCTTGGCCAGTTCGTGGTTGGTGACGACCCGTGAGGGCAGATAGCTGCCGCATCCCAGCACGACCGAACGCAAAACGCTCACGAGGCCGCCCCTCCGACGGCCGTTGCTCCAGGCAGGGCTTGTGCATGGCTGTGCAGCATCTGACCGATTTTTCCCAGCAGTTCGTGACGCACCATGCTGTAGCCCATGTCGATGGCGGCTGCGAAGCCCTCCGGATCCGTGCCGCCGTGGCTTTTGATCACCACACCATTGAGGCCGAGAAACACTCCACCATTGGCCTGCCGCGGGTCCATCTTCTCTCGCAAAGTTCCGAATGCACCGCGCGCCAGCAGAAATCCGATCTTTGCCGGCAGCGAATGGTTCATCGCGCCCTTGAGGTAGCCGGCAAATTGCCGCGCGGTGCCTTCCGCGGTTTTCAAAGCGATATTGCCGGTGAACCCTTCGGTCACCACCACATCGACCGTGCCTTTGCCGATGTCGTCGCCTTCGACAAAACCGAAATAATCGAGATTGGAAAACGCTTCCTCGCGCAACGCTTTCGCGGCTTCGCGGATGGGCTCAAGGCCCTTGACCTCCTCCACACCAATGTTGAGGAGACCAACCTTCGGCTTCTCCAGCCCGAACAGCGCGCGCGCCATCGCGCTGCCCATCACCGCAAGCTGCACCAGTTGCCCGGCATCGGCTCCAATACTGGCCCCAAGGTCGAGCACGATGGAGCGGCCGCGGATGGTCGGCCAGATCGCCGCGATGGCGGGGCGATCGATACCCGGCATGGTCTTGAGGTGAAACTTGGCCATCGCCATCAGTGCGCCGGTGTTGCCGGCTGACACTGCGATGTCAGCTTCGCCCTTCTTCACCGCGTCGATGGCGAGCCACATCGACGATTTCCACCGGCCGTTGCGGAGCGCCTGGCTGGGCTTGTCCTCCATCCGCACCGCCACGTCGGTATGGACCAGGCGCGCGCCCGCGAGCCGAGGGTGGCTGTTTAACAACGGCTCGACCTTGGCTCGGTCCCCGAACAGGATGAACTCGCTGTCGGCATGACGGTCGAGCGCAATCTGGGCCCCCGCCACCACCACCGACGGCCCATGATCGCCGCCCATGGCGTCGAGCGCGATGCGGACCTTCTGGGGCATGAATCGACCTTGAGAAGCGGAGGCGCAGTCGCCGGACTTCGGTCCTCGCAAGTGACCGGGGGTGAGCGGCGACAATAACCGCCGCGGTGGAGACACAAAAGGGCAAAGCCGGCCCGTTTTTTTCTAGGTTTTGCGCCCGGCTCGCCGTCAGCCTGGTTCGGCCCCGGAATCCTTCTTCAGGGCAGCCAACACCGCGAACGGGTGCGCCGCCGGGTCGTCAGGTTGTCCGGGAGATTGGAATCGGGCGCCCGCCTTGCGCGGATAGGGATCGATTCCCAGCATCAGGAACTCGGTGGCCACGGCACCCAGATCGACGGCGCGGTCATGGAGCACATCCGGCAGATCGCTCTCCCCGGCGACGTCGATGTCCAGGGCGGCTCGCGGCGCTGGCATGGCATCCGGTTGGACCAGAATGAGATCGACGCGCTCCTCGACCTCGTCGATCAATGTCTCGAGCGTCACCACGCAGGTTTGCTCAACGGTGGCCGATATCGAGCCGGAAACCCGCACGCCATCGTTCGCGAGCGGCGCAAGATCAAACGTGGCCTCAAGCCTGGACAACGCCACGACGCCCGCCGCCCGGGCAACCACCTCGCACGTTGCCGCATCGGCCTTGAGTTCGACGCGCCGCCCCGGGGCCGGAATTTCGGCCAATGGAACCGGAAAGCTCCAGGGCCGCTCAGCCTCGGCGACGAGCCGCATCCGCTCGGATTTCTTCCGGCCAAGCTTGGTATCGCGGGGCTCGCGTTCGCTCATGATTCCTCCCCCGTCGGGTTGTCCGGCACGCCCGCCGGATCGGGGAATACGATTTTGCCCGCCGCGGGAGATTGCGTGGCGAGCCGCCGCGCGACTTCGTCCATATAGGCGGCGACCCGCCGCGCGCCAGGAGACACCGCCTCCATCCCGAACACGTTTCGCGCCACGGCCGCTTCTAGCGCCGTCCGGTCATTGGCACCCAGCGCGGCCTCATAGACACCGGCCCGGCCATAGAACGCCTCCGCGACGCGTTTCATCTCCTTGGGCACCGCCAGATCTCCGATCCCCATCTCCCGGAAGTTATGGTCCATGTCGCGGCAAAACCGGCCAAAGATTTGTTGACCAAGCGCAGGCATGTTGCCCTGGGGCTCGCGGATCCGCCGCAGCACCAACACAAGGTGCAGCACGATCATGTCGAAACGGCCGCTGACCGTGTCTGGCACCCCATAATCGCGATAGAATGCGGGGGATCGCGCCTGTGCCACGATCATGCCATAGACCCCCTCAATGGTCGGGTCCGGCGAAAAGCCGCGAAATGGGGATGATAACATCGGATTTGCCGGTCGGGCAGCGGCGGTTGGGGCCGACGTTGCGGGAAACCGATATCGCCTACGCCGGCCAAGCGCTCCGATGCAAGCAAAAATGACGAGACCACTCCGCACAACTGCCCAACGCGTTCGCCGCGAGGCCGCACTGGCGTGCGTTTTCGCGCTCGCTTTAACGTTTAGCGGCTGCAGCGGCATAAGCACCAGCCAAGTCTATCAGCGCGGCTATGTGCTCCCTGAAGGTGCCCTCGAACAGGTTCCGATGGGCGCGAGCCAGGAGCAGGTGCTGATCGTGCTCGGCACGCCTTCCACCGTCGCCACCGTGAGCGGTGAAGTGTTTTACTACATCTCCCAGCGCGGCGTGCAGCCTGCCTACTTCATGCAGCAGAACGTCACCGACCAGCGCGTGATCGCGGTCTACTTCGATAAGAACCGGCGCGTCGAGCGGCTCGCCAACTACGGGCTGAAAGACGGCAAGGTGTTCGACTTCGTCAGCCGCACCACGCCGACCAGCGGAGCCGAATTGTCCTATCTCGGCTTCCTGTTCGGCTCCGTGCTGAAGTTCTAAACGCGCCGCAAAAGAACGGCCGGCTCCTTCCAGGAGCCGGCCGACTGACTGTTTCTCGACGAAGCTAGTGCGCCAGCACGGCGAGCAGCAGCAGCGCCACGATGTTGGTGATCTTGATCATCGGGTTCACGGCCGGGCCGGCAGTGTCCTTGTAGGGATCGCCGACCGTGTCGCCAGTGACCGCCGCCTTGTGGGCGTCGGAGCCCTTACCGCCAAAGTGACCATCCTCGATGTACTTCTTGGCGTTACCCCACGCGCCGCCGCCCGACGTCATCGAGATCGCAACAAATAGCCCCGTGACGATGACGCCCAGCAGCATCGCGCCGACCGCGGAGAAGCCGGCCGACTTGCCGGCAACACCGCCGCCGGCCACGAAGTAGATGATGTAGTAGACGAAGATCGGCGACAGCACCGGCAGCAGCGACGGGACGATCATTTCCTTGATCGCCGCCTTGGTCAGCAGGTCCACGGCGCGACCGTAGTCCGGCTTGTCTGTGCCCTTCATGATGCCCGGCTTCTCGCGGAATTGCCGGCGGACTTCTTCGACGATAGCGCCTGCCGCGCGACCGACCGCGGTCATGCCCATAGCGCCGAACAGGTACGGCAGCAGGCCACCGAACAGCAGACCCGCGACTACGTACGGATTGTTGAGCGAGAAATCGAGCGTAACGCCTGCAAAGTACTTGTGCGTGCCGGAGTTGGCGATGAAGAACTTGAGATCTTCGTTGTACGCCGCGAACAGCACCAGCGCGCCGAGGCCCGCTGAACCGATCGCATAGCCCTTGGTCACCGCCTTGGTGGTGTTGCCGACCGCGTCGAGGGCGTCGGTGGATTTGCGCACCTCCTTCGGCAACCCCGCCATTTCGGCGATGCCGCCGGCGTTGTCGGTGACAGGACCGAAGGCGTCGAGCGCGACCACCATGCCGGCCAGCGCAAGCATGGTCGTCACCGCGATGGCGATGCCAAACAGGCCTGCGAGCGAGTAGGTGATCAGGATGCCGGCGATGATGACGATCGCCGGAAGCGCCGTCGCCTCCATCGAGATGGCGAGACCCTGGATAACGTTGGTACCGTGACCCGTCACCGACGCCTGCGCGATGGATTTGACCGGCCGGTAGTCGGTGCCGGTGTAATATTCGGTAATCCAGATGATCAGGCCGGTCACAGCCAGACCGACCAGACCGCACCAGTACAGAGTTGTGCTGGTAAAGGCGACGCCGCCGGTGGTGCGGAGCGGCGTCCCGAACCCGAACAGCCAGTGGATCACACCGGCAATACCGACCAGTGAAAGGATCGCCGTAACGATCAGGCCCTTGTACAGCGCGCCCATGATCGACTGGCTGGCGCCGAGCTTGACGAAGAACGTACCGACGATGGAGGTGATGATGCAGATGCCGCCGATGGCCAGAGGCAGCAGCATCATGTTGGTAAGATGCGGCGTGCCAACGAAAAAGATCGCAGCGAGAATCATGGTGGCGACCGTGGTCACCGCGTAGGTCTCGAACAGGTCGGCGGCCATGCCGGCGCAGTCACCGACGTTGTCACCGACGTTGTCGGCGATAGTCGCCGGATTGCGCGGGTCGTCCTCCGGGATGCCGGCTTCGACCTTGCCGACCAGATCGCCGCCGACGTCGGCGCCCTTGGTGAAGATGCCGCCACCGAGACGGGCGAAGATCGAGATCAGCGAGGCGCCGAAGCCGAGCGCAACCAGCGCATCGATCACGGTGCGGGAATTCGGGGCAAATCCCATCGGACCCGTGAGGATCGCGTAGTACACCGTGACACCGAGCAGCGCGAGACCAGCGACGAACATGCCTGTGATGGCGCCGGCCTTGAACGCAAGCTCAAGGCCGCCTGCGAGCGAGCTGATCGCCGCCTGGGCGGTGCGCACGTTGGCACGCACCGAAATGTTCATGCCGATAAAGCCCGCCGCGCCCGAGAGTACCGCGCCGATCAGGAATCCGATCACCACCAGCCACCCCAACAGCCAGCCGACGACAAAAAAGATGACCACGCCGACGATGCCGATGGTGGTGTATTGACGCTTGAGATAGGCCTGCGCGCCCTCGCGCACCGCGGCGGCGATCTCCTGCATTCTGGCGCTGCCGGCGTCGGCCTGCATCACCGACCAGATCGCCCAGATGCCGTAAACGATCGCCAGCAAGCCGCAAGCGATGATCAATCCCAAAGCTGACATAAGACCCTCGATGGATGAGTGCCGGTGGAACGCCCCTGTCCGGCTGATGACGTCGAAATGCGGCAAGGCCGCTTCGACCGAAAGTGGCGCGGATATAGCCAAAAACCGGCGCGCGGCGCAACGCCAATAGGCCGGTTTGGCATGGGTTTCCCCGCCCTAAGGCTGCCGGTGCGGCAAACCGCCTTGCGGCATGGCTGGCGACGCGGAAGATGGGCCTATCGCGGCGGCTACGTACTCAAACTCCGCGCGCCCAAGGGCGAGCGCGAGCTCAAAAAGGCAAGCTCAAGGGGTGCGCCGCCGGCTAGCCGGCCACCTGCCGCCGCTCGCGAATCATCAGCCAGAGCAGCAGCGCCCCAGCCGCAACGATCGGCGGAAACATGACGCCGTTGACCGCGATCCATCCATAGGTCGCCAAGATCATGCCCGAGGCGAGCGAGCCGAGCGCCATCGAGCCGAAAATCAGGAAATCGTTGAACGACTGGACCTTGGTCCGCTCCTCGGGGCGGTGACTGCGCGCGACGATGGTGGTCGCGCCGATGAAAGCGAAGTTCCAGCCGACGCCCAGCAGCGTGAGCGAGATCCAGAAATGCGCCACGGTCAGTCCGGCAATCCCGACCAAAGCGGAAACGAGCAGCATGGCAAGTCCGAGCGCCACGATGCGGTTGACGCCATAGCGGGCGATCAGGCTGCCGGTGATGAAGCCGGCGCGTACATACCGAGCACATGCCATTGGATGCCCACGTCGCCTCCGTGACCGAGTGGCCGCAGCCGACCATGGCGGAGCGGCGCCGACGTCATCACCAGATTCATCAACGTGTAGCTCGACACGCCGACGAACACGGCCACGATGAATTTCGGACTGCGCACGATTTCGCCCAGCGGGCGGCCTCGATCGATCTCCGCTCTGGACATCGGCGGCGGGAGCTTGAGCTTCGACAGCGCCAAGCCCGCAAGCAGGGCCAGCCCCGCCTGAGCGATGAACGTGGCGGCGAACAGATAGGGCGGCCAAAGATCCTTGGTGAAGATCACGACCGAAGGGCCGATCACGCCAGCCAGCACGCCGCCGGCGAGCACGTAGGAGATCGCGATCGGCTTGTAGGCATCGGTTGCCGTGTCGGTCGACGCGAAGCGATAGGACATATGCCCTGCGGCATAGAAACCGCAGCCGAACGTGCCGAGCAGCAGCAGCGCGAACGACCCCTGAAGAACGGCAACGCAGCAAACCAGCCCGGACACTGCACCGACGGCGGCGCCGATCTGCAGCGCGGTGCGCCTGCCGTAGCTGCGCGCCATCAGGCCCATCGGGACCGTGCTGAACCATAGCCCGAACATCATGACCGAGATCGGCAGGGTGGCGAGACTTTTGTCCGGCGCGAGAACCAGGCCGATGATGCCGGCGGTCGCCACGATCACGGTGTTGTTGCCGCCGGCCAACGCCTGCGCCACCGCCAGCACAACGGCGTTGCGCTTGGCGAGACGGTCGTCGATCAGAGCGGCAGGCGGTTCGGCGATCGCCGACATCAAGGAGTTCCCGGCAGGCGCCCCGTTCTATCGGGACGATACGCCGTTCGCCACTGCCCGCGACGCAGGTCACGGATGATTTCGACCGAAGTCGTAAGCGCCCGGGTGCCGGACCATGACGTTCCTGGCCTCGTCCGGCGAGCGCGCGCCCACCTGGCCCAGCGCCGATTGCAATTCGTCGATCAGCAGATCGATCGCGTGGCCCGGCCCCTCCGATCCGAGCGCACCCACGCTCCAGAGGAAGGTCTTGCCGGCGAGCGCCGCCTTGGCGCCCAGCGCCAACGCGCGCGCGACGTCGGTGCCGCTGCGCACCCCTGAGTCAAACAGCACCGTGGCGCGGTCGCCGACCGCTTTCACCACACCCGGCACGCAATCGATCGGCGCCGGCAGCGCCTCGATCTGACGGCCGCCGTGGTTCGACACCAGGATGCCGTCGACGCCGAGCGACACCGCCTTTTCGGCGTCGGCTGGATGAAGAATGCCTTTGACGACGAGTGGCTTCTTCCACTTGTCGCGATAACGCGCCACTTCGTCCCATGAGAAAGCGCCGCCCATCTCCTTGCGCGCAAAAGTGATGGTGTCGTTGAGGCTGGCGTTCGGCCCGGCGTAGGGCTGGATGTTGGCGAAGCGCGGCTGACCGTTTTGCAACATGGCAACAGCCCAGCTCGGGCATTTCACCATCCCCATCATCATGCGCCAGTCGGCCTTGAACGCGCCGCCGCCGCCGACGCCGACCTTCACCTCGCGGGCACGGATGGTGCGCACGGGCACGTCGAGCGTCAGCATCAGCACATGCGCGCCGGCATCCTCCGCGCGTTTCACGAGCTCGAAACCGATGGCGTGATCGTTCTTGGCGAAGCGATAGAGCTGGAACCAGAACACGTCCGGCGCGATTTTCGCGATCTCCTCGATGGTGGCGCCGCCTGCGCATCCGAGGGTGTAAGGCACGCCGGCATGCTGAGCAGCCTTGGCGAACAGCTTGTCGGCGCCGGGCCACACCACGATCGGGCTGCCCATCGGCGCCACGCCGAGCGGCGCGGTGTATTCGCGGCCGAACAGCTTGACCTTGACGGGTGGAAGTTCCGGCGTCGCGCCATACCGCGGCACCATCTCGATGGAATCGAGCGCCGACCAGTTGTGCTTGATGCCGGTGTCGTCGCCCGCGCCGCCGTCGCCGTACTCGAAGGCGAAATGCGGCAAGCGGCGCTGCGCGCCACGGCGTAGATCGTAGACCGTCGGATACCAGCGCTGGTTCTTCAGAAAATTCGGGCTTCTCTTGTGTCCCGAAATGGCCGCAACACTGGACGCAATGTCGTGCATTCCCCGCCCCTACTCTTACAGTCCTACTATAGCGCGGCTGGCGCGATCAAAAATGGCTGAATGAGCCACGGGCCAAGGTCAACACTTGGCCGTTGGGCAGGCGGAAACTCACCCCTGCGCCGCGTACAATGCGGCCAATGTCGGTCACCGCCACGCCTAACGCACGAGCGGCGGATTGAAACGCCCCGAGGCGGTTGGGCCGCACAGTGCAGACGATTTCGTAATCGTCGCCGCCGGACAGCGCCGTCACCAGCCACTTCCGGTCAGCCATCGACGCCTTGCGTGCGGCTGAAGACAGCGGAACCCGCGCCACATCGATCACCGCAGCCACACCGGAGGCAACACACATCTTGGCAAGATCGCCAGCAAGGCCATCCGACACGTCCATGGCGCCGGTGGCGTGTTTGCGGACCGCGATCGCCAGCGCGTCGCGTGGCTCCGGCACCAGGTAACGGCACGCCAGATGAGAACGTTCCTGCGCTGACAATTTCCATCGCCGTGCCAATTGGATGCCGCGTCGCAACTGGAGACCCAGCGCGGCATCGCCGATCGTGCCGGAGACGAGAACATGATCGCCGACCCTCGCGCCGTTGCGGCGCACCATCGTGCCGGCCGGCAATACGCCGAATGCGGTGATCGACACCGTCAACGGTCCGGGCGTGCGAACCGTGTCGCCGCCGAGCAGCGGGCAGCCGTAACGCTTCGCGTCCGCGCCTAGCGCGCGTGAAAACGCCTTGAGCCAGCCGTCGTTGGTGCGTTTCGGCATTGCCAGCGTCAGTAGGAATCCCGCCGGTCTCGCGCCCTTGGCCGCGAGGTCCGAAAGATTGACGCGCAACGCCTTGTGCGCAATCGCGTCGGCCGGATCATCCGGAAAAAAATGCACACCGCTGACCACGGCGTCGGCCGTGATGACAATATCGTGGCCCGGTGGCGGTTTCAGCGTGGCAGCGTCGTCGATCAGCCCCAGCGCACCCGGATGGCGAGCAATCGGCTTGAAATGGCGGGCGATCAGCCGGTCTTCGTTGGATTGCGCTTGCGGCTTTCTCGCCACGACACTACCTCGATGCCCGATCGAACTCGGAGGTGCGCAATTGTCGCGCAATCTGATCGAGCACGGCGTTGATCAGCCCGGTCTCATCTTTCTCCACGAAGGCGTGCGCGACGTCGACATACTCCGACACGATAACGCGTGCGGGAATGTCGCTCCGCTTGTCGAGCTCGTAGGCGCCGGCGCGCAGGATGGCACGCAACACCGTTTCGATCCGCTTGAGCGGCCAGCCCCGCGCCAAGGCGTCGTCGATCAGCGGATCGAGCTTGCGCTGCTCGGCGACCACTCCGCCAACCACTTCGCGGAAGAATGCGGCTTCGGCCGGTAGGTATTGCTCGCCCTCAACCTCGCGGCCGATCCAGTGGCTTTCGAATTCGGCCAGGATCTCGTGCAGCGGCGTCGACGCGAGATCCATCTGATAGAGCGCCTGCACCGCCGCGAGCCGCGCGGCACCGCGCTTGTTGGCGCGGCGATCCTGGCTCGATGGGGCGGGCTTGGCCATGCCGCTACCGTTTGGCGCGCTGACGTTTAACCTCGATCAAGGCAAGCGCGGCGCGCACGGCGTCGCCGCCCTTATCGCCCTCCGTGAGCCGAGCGCGCGCCCAAGCCTGCTCTTCGTTGTCCACGGTGAGAATGCCGTTACCCACCGGGAACTGATGAGCGACCGAGTAGTCGAGCAGCGCCCGTCCCGACTGCATCGCCACGATGTCAAAATGGAAGGTCTGGCCCTGGATCACGCAGCCAAGCGCGACGGCACCGTCATAAGGCTTCTTCTGCCGGGCCGCGGCTTCGACAGCAATGGCGATAGCCGGCACGATTTCGAGCGCTCCCGGCACCACGAGGCTGTCCCAGTTTGCGTGGGCCTCATCGAGCGCCTTCGAAGCGCCGGCGAGAAGCGCGTCCGAAATCGCGTCGTAGAACCGCGCCTCCACGACGAGGACGCGCGCGCTCGCAGGCTTCGCCGGTTTACTGGTTTTTCTTTTTGGTGCGGCCATGGTCCCTCTCTGTCAGGCCGCGTGCGTAGCAAGCGCACTGCCGTCTCACAAGGGGCGTTACTTCGTCTCCATCAAGCGAGCGGCATAGCGGGCCATCAGGTCGATTTCGATGTTCATGGCGTCGCCGACTGTCGCCGCGCCGAATGTGGTAACCATCAGGGTGTGCGGGATGATGAGAACGGAGAGCGTGTCTCGCGTCACCTCGTTGACGGTGAGCGACACGCCGTCGAGCGCGACCGAGCCTTTCTGCGCCACAAAACGCATCAGGGCCGGCGGCGCCCTGAAGGTCAGCCGGGCCATCTCAGGCAGCTCTTCGCGCGCGGCGAGTTCGGCGGTGCCGTCGGCATGGCCGGCGACGATGTGGCCGCCAAGCTCGTCCCCGACCTTGAGCGAGCGCTCGAGATTGAGCCGGGTGCCTTGTTTCCAGCGCCCGGCCGTGGTCAGGCGAAGCGTCTCCGCCGCTGCATCGACGGCAAACCAAATGCGGCCGCTTTCCTCGCCGGTCTCGACAACCGTCAGGCAGACACCAGAGCACGCGATCGAAGCCCCGACTGTGATCGAAGCGCGGTCGTAGGAACATGCGATCCGCAGACGACGCAGCCCCTCCGCCTGCTGGCGTACCTCCAGCACGTCGCCGACGTCGGTCGTAAGGCCCGTGAACATCGCTACGCCCGCTCATAGAGTTCGAGGGTGTCCGCGCCCACCTGCTCGGTTGTCACCCGCTTGAGACGGGACGTCAGCGCGGTCAGCGGCATCTTGTCGAGCGCATCGATGCCATGAGGGCCGATTTGCTTTGGGGCACGGAACAGAGCGGCCTCGTCCACCAAATCGGCTTTGACGAACGAGGCCGCGACGGTCGAGCCGCCCTCCACCATTAGCCGGGTGATGCCCCGTTCAACCAAGACCTTGAGCACCGCAGAGAGATCGAGCCGGCCATCCTCGCTTTCGACGCGAAACACCTCGACGCCCTTGGCGCGCAGCACCTCCTCGCCCATGGCCGAAGCCTTGGTGTCGCCGAAGATCCAGGTCGGCGCATCGTGCGCAGTTCCGACGACACCCGTCGAAATAGGCACACGCAGCCGCGCATCGAGCAGAATGCGGACCGGAGAGCGCTCCATCATGCCCGGCAATCGGCAAGTCAGCGCAGGATCGTCGGAAAGAACAGTGCCCATGCCGACCAGAATGGCATCATTCATGGCGCGCATCTGAAACACGCGTTCGCGCGCTTCGGACCCCGTGATCGCGACGGGCTGGCGTCCGGCCGCGCCGATCTTGCCGTCGGCCGACAACGCAAGCTTGAGCATCACGTTGGGCCTGCCCTGCGTCATGCGCGTGATATGGCCAATATGGGCGCGCTGCGCAGCTTCGGCGCCCAGCCCGGATTCAATCTCGATCTTGCGGTCGCGAAGCTTGGCAAGGCCCTGGCCTGCTACCTCCGGATTGGGGTCGTCCATCGCAGAGATAACACGGGCGATGCCCGCCCGGATGATGGCGTCGGTGCACGGTGGCGTCTTGCCGTGATGTGAACAGGGCTCAAGCGTGACGTACAACGTAGCGCCTCGCGCGGCGCGGCCCGCCTGCTTGAGCGCTTCGGTTTCGGCGTGCGGGCGGCCGCCGGGCTGGGTCCAGCCGCGCCCCAAGATGACCCCGTTCTTCACCACCACGGCTCCGACCGCAGGATTGGGCCACGTATTGCCCAGACCGCGGCGGCCAAGTGCAAACGCAAGCGCCATGAAACGCTCGTCCGCGGCGGGATCGGCGGGCGCAGTCGCTGCCTGCGGGGGGGAATCCTGCGCCTCGGCGTTCATTTTCTCGCCGCTGCGGCGGGCTTGGGATCGTCGTCGCCGGTGAGCTCCGCGAGCGCGTTCTCGAAATCCTTCGGCTCGCGGAAATTGCGATAAACCGACGCAAACCGGACGTAGGCCACGTCATCGAGGTTGCGCAGATGCTCCATCACCGTCTCGCCAACAACCTCGGAGGACACTTCGCTCTCCCCCAAACTTTCCAGTTCGCGGACGATGTTCGTCACCATCGATTCCACCCGCTCCGGCTCAACCGGACGCTTACGCAACGCGAGCGCCAGCGAGCGCATCAGCTTATCGCGGTCGAACGGCACACGCCGCCCGTTGCGCTTGATCACTACAAGCTCGCGCAACTGAACGCGCTCGAAGGTGGTGAAACGGAAATGGCAGGTCAGACACACGCGACGGCGGCGGATCGCGGCCGAATCCTCGGTCGGCCGCGAGTCCTTGACCTGTGTGTCGAGCGAACCGCAGCTCGGACAGCGCATGCGTACCTTTCAGAGCATGATCCGGAAATGGAAGCCGGTTTTCCGGATCAGATCTTGCTCGAATCCAAGCCGCCCGTTCAGTCCTGATAGATCGGGAATCTGGAAATCAGCCGCTTCACCTTCTCGCGCACCGCGGCCTCAACACCCGCATCCTCGTCGGCGTTTTTATTCGACAGCGCATCCAGCACCTCGGCGATCAGCTCGCCGACGTGGCGGAACTCGGCGATGCCGAAGCCGCGCGACGTACCGGCCGGCGTTCCAACCCGGATACCGGATGTGATGGTCGGCTTCTCCGGATCGTAGGGAATGCCGTTCTTGTTGACGGTGATGTGGGCGCGCCCGAGCGCTGCATCGGCCACCTTGCCGGTCAGTCGCTTGGGCCGCAGATCGACCAGCATCAGGTGCGTGTCGGTGCCGCAGGAAACGATGTCTAATCCTTTAGCTTTGAGGACTTCGGCCAGGGCTTTAGCGTTCTCCACGACGTTCTTCGCGTAAAACTTGAAGGACGGCTGCAACGCCTCGCCGAACGCCACCGCCTTGGCGGCGATGGCGTGCATCAGTGGCCCGCCCTGCATGCCGGGAAACACCGCCGAATTGATCCTCTTGGCCAGTTCCTCGTCGCTGGTCAGAACGAAACCACCTCGCGGGCCGCGCAATGTCTTGTGAGTCGTTGACGTCACGACATGGGCATGCGGCACCGGGCCCGGATGGACGCCGCCCGCCACCAGGCCGGCGAAATGCGCCATATCCACCAAGAGCTTGGCGCCGACGCTGTCGGCGATCTCGCGAAACGCCCGGAAATCGATGATGCGCGGATAGGCCGATCCTCCGGCGACAATCACCTTTGGTCGGTGTTGTTCGGCCAGTGCTCGGACCTCTTCCATGTCTATTCGGTGATCTTCCCGGCGCACGCCATACGGCACAACCTTGAACCACTTGCCCGACATATTCACCGGCGACCCGTGGGTGAGGTGCCCGCCAGCCGCCAGATTGAGGCCCATGAAGGTATCGCCCGGCTGCATCAGCGCCATGAAGGCGGCGACGTTGGCGGACGCCCCGGAGTGCGGCTGGACGTTCGCGAACTTACATCCGAAAAGCCGGGTAACCCGTTCAATCGC
>JBEVIJ010000176.1:0-4421 GCA_040510745.1 Xanthobacteraceae bacterium | reverse complement strand
CCGCCGGGGGCGAGATTGAGGCGGCGGAACAGCTCCTGCCGGCGCGGCTCGGCGGCCTTGTGAACCGCTGCCGCGGTGGTGTCCGACGGCTTGGCCTGCCAGTCGGCGATGGCGGCGTCGAGCTTGGCCTTGTCGGGACCGAAGCGGTGCGCCAGCGCTTCGAAGAAAGCGATGCGCGGCCCGGTGGTCAGCTCGTCGTATTTGGCGAGCAGCTCGCTTGCCAGCGCCACGCCCGATGCCTCGCCACGGCCGGTGAGCAGTTCCTCGCACAGCTCGACGAAGCTTTCCGAGCGCACCGCCGGTGCGGCGCGGCGGTCGCGCGCGAGATCAAGCAGCGCGCGGCCGCGATCCGTGATGCTCGACAGCATCTCGCCGAAGAAGGAGGTGTTCATGGCCATTCTGGGCGGTCCCGCAATTCGCTATTCAGATGGTGATTCTAACGGAAATGTTGAAGGGAAAACGACAGGACATGTGGACACGGCTAACGGCCGGGTCGAGGTCTGGACAAAAGCGCGCCAGCACGCCAGAGGTTCCAGGCAAATTGGGGTTTCTTGCCGCCTAGGGAGTGGTCATGCCGGGTCCGTTGGCCGGTCTTCGCGTCCTCGAACTTGCCCGTATCCTGGCCGGACCGTGGGCGGGCCAGGTGCTGGCCGACTTGGGCGCCGACGTCGTCAAGGTGGAGCGCTCCAAGACCGGCGACGACACCCGCGCCTGGGGGCCGCCCTTCATCGAAGGCAAAGACGGCAACCATCTCGGCGCCGCCTATTTCCATTCGACCAACCGCGGCAAGCGCTCGATCGAGTGCGATTTCGAGACCGACGAGGGCAAGCGCATCGTCAAAAAGCTGGCGGCGCGCTCCGACGTGCTGATCGAGAATTTCAAGGTCGGCGGCCTCGCCAAGTTCGGGCTGGACTACAAGAGCCTCGCGCCGGATTGCCCGCGGCTGATCTACTGCTCAGTGACGGGCTTCGGCCAGGACGGGCCTTACGCGACGCGCGCCGGCTACGATCTGATGGCGCAGGGCATGGGCGGGTTCATGTCGCTCACCGGGACCGCCGACGGCGAGCCGACCCGCGCAGGCGTTCCGGTGTCCGACATCTTGACCGGCATGTATTCGGTGATCGGCATTCTCGCTGCATTGGCGCAGCGCGAGCGCACCGGCAAGGGCGGCTACGTCGACACCGCGCTGGTCGACACCACCGTCGGCGTGCTGGCGAACCAGGGATTGAACTTCCTCGCCTCCGGCAAGGTGCCGGCGCGGATCGGCAACGCACACCCCAACATCGTGCCGTATCAGGTGTTCCCGGTCGCCGACGGTTTCATCATCATCGCGACCGGCAACGACAGCCAGTACCAGAAGCTGTGCGGCGTGCTCGGCGCGCCGGAGCTCGCCAAGCATCCGAACTACGTCGACAACAAATCACGCCTCACCAACCGTGCCGACATCGTCGACAAGCTTTCGGCGCTGACCGCGAAGTTCCAGATGCAGGACCTGGCTGACAAGCTCGAAGCGGTCGGCGTGCCGGCCGGCCCGATCAACAACCTCGACCATGTGTTCGACGATCCGCACGTCAAGCACCGCGGCATGAAGCTCGACATTCCGAGCGATCACGCCAAGGGCGACACCATCCCGGGCATCCGCACGCCGATCATGGTGGACGGCAAGCCGATGGATTCCGGCAATCCCTCACCGCGACTCGGCCAGCACACAGCGGAGATTCTGAAGGAGATTGGGGAGGGGTAAGCCCACCGCCGTCATCGCCGGGCTTGACCCGGCGATCCATGAGACGCCCCAACGTTCGCCACGCTTACGATCGATATTCGGCGAGCCGCCTCATAGATGCCCGGGTCAAGTCTGGGCATGACGACGGATAGAGCGCACGGCTCTCGCTACCTCAACCCCGCGGCAGCTTCCTGCACCCGCTGCGTTTGTGCGGCGTTGATGGCGATGTCGTCGATGTTCACCATTTTCGGCCGCTCGCGCACCAGAGCGCGGTAGAACTCGCCCTTCGACACCGGCGGCACGTCGGCGATCACCGTCCAGGTCTCGCCTTCGTTGAGACTTTCAAACACCTGGCCGTCAGTATCGGCGGCATAGAGCGCGGCGCCGGCGCTCGACACCTCGATGGTGAGGGCGGAGAACACCGCGCGCTGGCCGTCCGGCAGCCCGCCGAGCAGCCGCGTCCAGGTCGCGCCGCCGTCGCGGCTGCGCAGGATTTTTCCGCGCCCGCGCCCGGCCACATACCAGTTCGACGGCCAGCCGGTGCCCGCCGTCATGAACACCAGGTCCGGGTTGTCCGGCGACAGCACGATGGCATCGGGATAGTTCGCCTTTTCGGGCATCTTGTTGCGGCGCCACATCTTGCCGCGGTCATCGCTCGTCACCAGTCCGACGATGCCGTTTGCCACGATCATGCGATCGGGGCGATCCGGATGCACCAAAACGCGGTGGATGTCGCGCTCGCGCGGATCGGGATCGACTTCCAGCTCCGTGAATGTCTCGCCGAAATCCATCGATACCGACAGCGTGCCGATCTCGACGCCAACCAGCAGCCGATCGCCGTCCAGCACGATGTCCTTGACGTGGCCGATGCGCGGCGGTGGCGGGAAGAACCACTTGTCGACGTTTGGCGTGTTGCGGAATCCGGCGAGCTCGCGCCAGCTCTTTCCTTTGTTCTCGCTGATGTAGACGTGCGCCGGCAGCGAGCCGACCAGAACGACATCCCGGCCCTGCAGCTTGCCGCCGCGCGCCGACCACAGATCGAAATGCGCGAGGCCTTCGTTGCACCAGGCCCAGGTCATGCCGCCGTCTTCGCTCTTCGCAACGCCGACGCCGTGCGTTGCGGCGAACAGCGTGCCGTCGTCGAGCGCGGTCACCGCGCTGACGAAGCACCCGGTCAGCGCGCGGTGCTTGATCGCCCAACCCTCGCTGTCCTTCTTGAGCACAACGACGCCATCGACGGTGCCGACCACGATGGTATCGGAGCGCTTCTGCGCGCGGTGAATGTTGCTGCCGCCGTTGGAGATCAGGATCATCGTGCCGCTCTCATATTGCACCGCGAAACCGGGTTCCGCCGCCTCATCATACCGGAGAATTCGCGGGACCGGCTATGCGCGGCGCGGTGCCGCGCCGGCGCTTGCTTTCCCCTGCCCGCCTATTGCTATACGTTCCCGGGAAGCGAACGCGAGGGCGGCGCGTTCATGAATTAAGGGAGGATGCCCAAGTGACAACCAAATTTGTGTTTAATCCGCTGGCCGCATTGACCGGTCTGCTGCTCATGGCCGCCGCCGCCCAGGCACAATCCTGGCCGCAGAAACCGATCATGTTTGTCGTGCCGTTCGCGCCGGGCGGCGGCACCGACGCCTTCGCCCGCCCGCTCGCGGCACAGCTCGACAGCCAGCTCGGTCAGCGTGTGTTGATCGAAAACAAGGCCGGCGCGGGCGGCACGCTCGGCGCGTCCTACGCCAACAAGCAGGCCGCCGACGGCTATACGTTCCTTATCGGCGCCGCGCACCACACCATCGCGCAGTAGATCTATCCCAAGCTAGATTACGAGATCGAGAAGGACTTTGTGCCGGTCATCATGCTGGCGCAGCCGCCCCATGTCGTCTCGGTCAATCCGGAGAAGATACAGGCCAAGACGCTCAAGGAATTCATCGCCTACACCCAGAACAACCAAGTCAACTACGGCTCGGCCGGCGCCGGCACCACGCATCACCTTGCCGGTGAGTTTTTCAACTCGATGGCCAAGACCAAGCTCCAACATGTGCCCTACCGTGGCGCGGGTCCGCTGATGCAGGATTTGCTCGCCGGTCACGTGCCGATGGCGTTCGACGGCCTCGGCACGTCGGGTCCTCAGATCGCCTCTGGGAAGCTGCGCGGTCTCGCGATCACCGCGCAGAAGCGCGTGCCCGCGCTGCCGGACGTACCGACGTCCGCCGAAGCAGGCCTGCCGGGTTTCGAGTTCTCGACCTGGTACGGCATCCTGGCGAAGAAGGGTACGCCGCAGGAGGCGATCGACCGCATGATCAAGGAGGTCAAGGCGGCCATGGCGTTGCCGACGATCAAGGCCGCTTGGGAAAAGAACGGCTCGGAGGTGCCCGACATCAGCGGAGCAGAGTACGCCAAGGTCATCAGCGCCGACGTGGCGCGCTGGCACAAGGTCGTCACCGACGCCGGCATCAAGCTGGATTAGGCTCGCGGCCGAAGGCCACCGCTTGAGGAACCCATGCTGGAAAAGACCGGACGATCGGCAAATGCGAGCGCGCGCCAGGATCAGGCGCCGCTGACGATCCGCCGCGTCGACGCCATCCCGGTGGCGCTGCCGCTGAAATCGCCGATGAAGATGGCGGCCGAGACCATCACGGCCGCGCAAAACCTCCTGGTGCGCATCGAAGCCGCGGACGGCACCGTCGGCTGG
>JBEVIJ010000175.1:0-7696 GCA_040510745.1 Xanthobacteraceae bacterium | reverse complement strand
TCATGGTGATCACGACGCTGCCGGCCTTCACTTTTCAGATCCTGGATGCCTATCGGTCGATGTCGAAGGACCTGTTCGAGATGACGATGTCGTTCCGGCCGAGCGCGTGGATTCTGTTCCGCGTGCTGATCGTTCCGACCATCGTGCCGGGCATCCTGACGGCCTGGAAGGTCAATCTCGGCAACGCTGCTCGCGTCGTGGTGGTGGCTGAACTCGTTGGCGCGACGGGTGGTGTCGGCTATGAATTGCTTCGCCAGCAACAGTTGTTCGACATGGCCGGTGCGCTGGCGTGGACCATCCAACTCGTGCTGTTCGTGCTGGTCGTGCAGCAGGCGATCGTGATGGTGGAGCGATGGCTGCTGCGCTACCGGCCCGTCTCCGAGCGGGCGGCGTGAACCGTGGCCGATCCGTTCATCCGCTTCAACGAAGTGACCAAGGTGTTTCCCCGGCCCGACGGTAAGGGAACCTTCGTGGCGGTCGACCGCCTGTCGTTCGACATCGCGCAGGGCGAGGTGGTCGCCGTGCTCGGCAAGACGGGCTGCGGCAAGTCCACCATGTTCAACCTGCTGGCTGGCCTGATCGAGCCGACCAGCGGCATGGTCAGCGTCACCGGCCACGCGCCGTTTGCGGACTTCAACTATTTCCGCGGTAAGATCGGCATTGTGTTCCAGAACGACCGGCTGATGCCGTGGCGCTCGGCGCTCGACAACGTTATGCTCGGCCTGCAGATCCTCGACAAGAACCCGGCGGAATCCGAGACGATCGCGCGGCGCTGGCTGGCGCGGCTTGGCCTCGCCGGCCACGAGAACGACTATCCGCATGCGCTCTCCGGCGGCATGCGCCAGCGTGTCTCGATCGCGCGCGCCTTCGCCGTGGAGCCCCAAATCCTGCTGTGCGACGAGCCGTTCTCCTCGCTCGACGAGATGACCGCGCGCGACCTGCGAGCGGAGTTCCTGCGGCTGGTGAAGCAGGACGGCAAGACCGCGGTGTTCATCACCCATCACATCAACGAGGCGATGGACGTCGGCGACCGCGTGCTGGTGTTCCACCGCCCGGCGCGAATCGCTTACGAGGCCCGCATGGACGAAGCAGCGCGCAAGGCCGGCCGGGAGGCCATCCAGGCCGAAATCCTCAAGGTCCTGTCGCTCGAAGCGCCGGTCGCAACGCCCTGGGATTAACAGTGGGGCAGGACATTGCGGCCCTGACGCGGTAAAATCCGATTCGATGCATCTGCAATCCCGAATTCTGGTCACCGGCGGCGCGGGCTTCCTTGGCTCGCATCTGTGCGAGCGGCTGCTCGCGCAGGGCGCAAACGTGCTTTGCCTGGATAATTTCTTCACCGGCCCGAGGCTGAACGTCGAGCACCTGCTCGACAACAAGCACTTCGAGTTGACCCGCCACGACGTGACGTTTCCGCTCTATGTCGAGGTCGACCAGATCTACAACCTGGCCTGCCCGGCTTCTCCGGTGCACTACCAGCACGATCCGGTGCAGACCACCAAGACCAGCGTGCATGGCGCGATCAATATGCTGGGTCTCGCCAAGCGGCTGCGCGCGAAAATCCTGCAGGCCTCGACGTCGGAAGTTTACGGCGATCCGAGCGTCCACCCGCAGACCGAGGAATACTGGGGCAACGTCAATCCGATCGGGCCGCGCTCCTGCTACGACGAGGGCAAGCGTTGCGCCGAGACGCTGTTCTTCGATTACTGGCGCCAGCACAAGCTGCGCATCAAGGTGGCGCGCATCTTCAACACCTACGGCCCGCGCATGCACCCCAACGACGGGCGCGTGGTGTCGAACTTCATCGTCCAGGCGCTGCTCAAGCGTGACATCACGGTCTATGGCGACGGCGAACAGACCCGCTCGTTCTGCTATGTCGACGACCTGATCGACGGCCTGATCAGGTGATGGATACGCCGGAGACGGTCACCGGGCCGATCAACATCGGCAACCCTGACGAGTTCTCGATGCTGCAGCTCGCCTCGCT
Source organism: Xanthobacteraceae bacterium (assembly GCA_040510745.1). Taxonomy (GTDB): domain Bacteria; phylum Pseudomonadota; class Alphaproteobacteria; order Rhizobiales; family Xanthobacteraceae; genus Z2-YC6860. The sequence continues at coordinate 5,709 of JBEVIJ010000175.1, read as the reverse complement.
GGTGATCGAGATGACCGGCTCGCGCTCGCGCATCGTGCACCGGCCGAAGCCGGAGGACGATCCCCGCCAGCGGCGGCCGGACATCTCGCAGGCTCGCACCGTGCTGAACTGGCAGCCGAAGACCCCGCTCAAGGAGGGGCTCAAGCGTACCATCAACTATTTCGACCAACTGCTCAGTGACCAGGGCGTGCGCGCTCAGCTTGCGAATTGAAATATCAGGCGTCCCGGCGATATGGTGGATCGCACTCGTTTCGCGTAGCAGGGCGCCATGACCCAATCCCTTTTGGAAACCCGCCAGGCCGGCCGCGTCTCGCACCGCGACCGGATGGCGATGCACACCGACAATGCGCTGAAGATCGGGCTGTTCGGCGCCAATTGCTCGTCCGGCCGCGCCGTCACCAAAGTCCCCGAGCGCTGGACCGGCAATTGGGAGGACAACCTCGCGCTCGCGCGCATGGCCGATCAGGCCGGCATCGAGTTCATGTTGCCGGTCGGCCGCTGGAAGGGTTACGGCGGCGACACCGACTACATGGGGACGACGCTTGAGACCATCACCTGGGCGACCGGGCTGCTGGCGCACACGAAACGGCTGGTCGTGTTCGGTACTGTCCATGCGCCGCTGTTTCACCCGGTCATTGCGGCGAAGCAGATGGTCACCGCCGACCACATCAGCGGCGGGCGGTTCGGTCTCAACATCGTGGTTGGCTGGAATGAGGATGAGTTCCAGATGTTTGGCGTCACCCAGCGCGAGCACGACGCGCGCTACGACTACGCCCAGGACTGGATCGACGCGGTGAAGATGGCGTGGGAGGCCGAAGACGACGTCGATTTTGACGGCCAATTTATCAAGCTGAAAAAGCTGCGCGCAAAGCCGAAGCCCTACAGCGGCACGCGTCCGTTGATCATGAATGCCGGCGCCTCCGATGTCGGCCGTTCCTTTGCGATCCGCAACTGCGACGCGTTCTTCACCAACGCATCGCGCACGTCGATGGAGGACAACGCGACGCGCGTGAAGGCTGCCAAAGATGAAGCGCGCACGCATGGCCGCGAGCTCGACGTGTATGGTGTCGGTGTCGTGACGTGCCGGCCGACCCAGAAACAAGCCGAGGAGTATTACCGGTACGCCCTCATCGAGAACGGCGACTGGTCGGCGGTCGACGGCATTCTCGCCAAAAAGAAAATTTCAGTCGCCACCGTCGGCGAAGAGGAATTCCAGCGCCAGCGCCAGGGCTACGTGAACGGCATGGGTGGCCTGCTCATGGTCGGCGATCCGGACCAGATTGCCCAGACGCTGGCCAACCTGAGCAAGGCCGGCCTGCGCGGGATCGGTTTCTCCTTCGTCAACTATCTCAAGGAGTTGCCTTACTTCTGCGACGAAGTGCTTCCGCGACTGGAGCGAATGGGCGTGCGCGCGAAGCGGTAGCGCAGCCGGCCGCTACTCGATCTTGATGCCGACCTGCTTGATGACCTTGGCTCGCGTCTCGGCCTGAGTTTTGACGAACGCGGCAAATTCCGCCGGGCTGGCGCTGACGGTGGGCTCGATACCTGCCGCGGTGAACTTGTCGCGCACCTCCTGCGTCTCCATCACCTTTTTGATGGAGGCATGCAGCCTGTCGACGATCTCCTTCGGCGTGCCGGCGGGCGCGACCACGCTTTGCCAGATGCCGAGGTCGAAACCGGGGAACGTCTCGGCGAAAATCGGGATTTCCGGGGCGAGCGCCAGGCGCTTGGTGCCGGTCAGCGCGATGATCTTGATCTTCTTGTCGCGGTAGAGCGGCAGGGAGACGTTGACGCTCTCATGGCCGAGTGGAATATCGCCGGCGAGGAGCCCGGTGATCTGCGTGGTGCCGCCACGATAGGGCACCATCGTCATGCTGGTGCCGGCGAGCTGGTTGAGCAGCCCGATCGCGACCTGCGAGGTCGGCGTGCTCACCCCGATCTGGAATGTGCCGGGCTTCGACTTCTCGGCTTCGATCACCTCTTTCAGCGTGTTGGGCTGCACCTTGATGTTGGCGGTGAGCGCCGAGGGCACCGCGGCGACCTGCGTGACCGGCACGAACTCCTTGAACGGGTCGTAAGGCAGGTTGGCGTAGAGGAACGGGTTCATCACCAGCGTGCCGTCGATCGCGAGCAGCAGCGTGTAGCCGTCGGGCTTCGCGCGCGCCACGGCCTGCGCGCCGACGATGGTGTTGGCGCCGGAGCGGTTGTCGACCACCACCTGCTGGCCGAGCTCCTCGGCGAGCTTCAGGCCGATCAGCCGGCCGATGAAATCGGCCGGCCCGCCGGGCGCGAACGGCACGATCAGGGTGATCGGGCGGGAGGGGTAGGATTGCGCGAACGCGGGCGAGGGGAGAGCGAGCAGGCCAAGTGCGGGCAAGCCGAGTGCAGCGCAGACGATCCGTGCAAAAAACCCCGGCATTTCAATCTCCCTTGTCCCGACCTCGTTATCTCTTTAACTTTCGAGGATCACGCCTAAATCTTGTATCATCGATGCTCTGAGAGAAGGCGCGCATGCCCCGTTATTTTTTCAACACCCGCATTGGCGACGATCTGATACCTGACGTCGAGGGCGAAGAGTTGCGCGACGCCGATCATGCCTGGGAGGTCGCCAAGGCGATGATCCTGGATCTTTTGGAAACCCAGGATAAGCAGCCCAACCTGCTTGTGGCCTCATTGGTGGTGACGGATCAGAAGGGTGACGTGGTGTTGGAGTTCCCGTTTTCAGAAGCGTTGATCGGTCAACTGCACGAACCGCAAACCAGGCATTAGGCCGGTTGCAGCGCCCTGGGTGTTGGTGCCCGCCGATCTAATCCAAATGCCGCATCAACCGGCCCAGCGCCGGCATCGGCTTGAGCGGCGGCAGCGTTTTCTTCAGCCGCTTCACGCATCCCCACAGCACGGCCTGGTTGCTGTTGACCACCGGCTTGCCGAGGTCCCTCTCGATGTCGGCGATCGCCTCGATCTGCGTGGTGTTGGTGCAGGACAGGAACACGCCGTCGACGTCCGGACCGTCCAGCTCCTTCGCCATCTGCGTCCATTGCGCTGGCGTCACGTTGCCGAAGTCCTTGGCCTCGAGGTTCTTCGCCCGGTCGCGCACCACGGTGAAGCCGGATGCGGTGACATAGTCGATCACCGCCTTGTTGCTCTTGTAGGGCGTCAGCAGGATCATGTTCTTGATACCGAGCACTTCGAGACCTTCGCGCACCAGCTTGCTGGTTGCCAGCGCCTCGATCCCCGTCGCTTCCTTGACGATGTCGAGGATGCGGCCTTCGCCCTGCGGCCCCTGGGTCATCGAGGTGTCGGTGCAGTGGAACACGATCATGTTCGGATGGCAGTCGGAGAGGAGCTTCGCTGCGGTCGCGATCTCGCCGGCCATGTCGGGCAGCGGCCGCTTCCATTCGCCGGCGACGCGTGCGCGAGAGATGTGAATGCCGAGCCCGGCCGGGGCGAAGTGGGTGAACTGGGGCTCGCTGTAGGTGTTGACCGACGGAATGATCAGTCCGATGCGGGCGCCGTTGCTGCCCAGCGCGGCGTTGTCCTTGATCGCGGTGACGACATTCATGGCAATCTCCTAGTCGAACTTGACGCCGCTGTCCTTGAACACCCTGGTCCAGTGCGCCGCTTCACCGCGGAAGAATTTATCGAACTCGGCGGGCGTGGTGGTGACGGGATTGATGCCCGATCGTTCAAGCTGGCTCGCGACCGCCGGGTCGGAATAGATGCGAGTGACCTCGCGCTGAATCTTGTCGACGATTGCGGGTGGCGTTCCCGCGGGTGCGACCAGGCCGATCCAGCTCGACATTTCCGAAATCTGCGGCAGCCCCGCGGCGACCGACAGCGGCTGTATGTCCGGCAGCGCCGTCAGATGCCGGTTGTTGAGCTTGGCGAGGGCGCGCAGCTTGCCGCTCTGGATCAACGGCAGGCTCGCCGCCATGCCGTCGACGATGAAATCGACGCTGCCGGTGAGCAGGCCTTGCACCACCTCGGCGCTGCCCTTGTAGGGCACCAGCACCACCTCGATGCCGGCCGCTTTGGCGAACTCCAGCCCCGCGAGCCGGGTGATGGTGATGCCGGCGCCGTAGGTCAGCTTCCGGCTGGACGCCTTGCCGCGCTCGATCAGCTCCTAATGGTCTTCGGCCCATCGTCGGCGCGCACCGTGAGCAGCGAGGTGTTCTTCGCGGTGATGGTGATTGGCGTGAAGTCCTTGAAAGGGTCGTAGCTCATGCTCGCGCCCGACGCCGGGTTCATCACCAATGTTGTATCCATTGCCGCAAGAAGCGTGTAGCCGTCGGCCGGCGACTTCGCGACCTGCGACGCGCCGATGCCGGTGTTGGCGCCGGGCCGGTTCTCGATCACCACGCCCTGGCCCCAGGCCTCGGACAGCTTCTGCCCGATGATGCGGGCGTTGATATCGGTCGGGCCGCCGGCCGGGAAGGGCACCACGATCTTGACCGGCCGATTGGGGAAGCTCGCTGCCGCGTCCTGGGCGGACGCTGGCGCGGTGCTGGCCAAGAGCGCCAGTCCGACCGCGAGCGTACGAAGCCGCATCGCGTCCCTCCGTTCAGGCCAACGAGCGTGTCACGTCGTCGAATAGTTCATCGACCGTGAAGCGCGTCTTGATCAATTGCTGCCTCACCGAATAGTCGATGATCTTCTCCAGCGCCTTGCGGTTTGCTTCGACACCGAAGCGGTAGGGATCGAGCGCCCCTTTCGGCGACCTGTCGTCGGCGGCGCGGGCCTCCTTGAGCACGCGAAACAATTCGCGCACCACGTCCGGGCGCTCCTTGGCGATCGTCGCGCGCACCACGACCATGTGGTTGATCGGCACGCCCCCGTTCTTTTCGGCCCAAGCCTTGTTGGCGGCTTCGGCGTCCGGCACCAGCGTCTTGAAGCGTGGGTCAGGGAACTTATCGCCGATCAATGCGGCGTCGACCTCGCCGTCGATCAGCATCTGTGGAAGCTGCTTGATCTCCGGCGCGCGGGTGACGAATGACGGATCCTTGTATTGCGCGACATGCGGATCTTCCATGGTGATGATCTGGACCTTGGACCAGTCGACGCCGTAATCGTCCGCCAGAATCCCGCGAACCCAGATGCCGGTGGTCTGCGTGTAGGAGCGCACGCCGAATTTCTTGCCGTTCAAATCGGACGGCTTCATCGCGCCGCGCTCGGAGTTGTAGGCGACGGTGTGAAGCTGGCCCCGCCCGACCACCGTCGCCGGCAGCAGCACATAGGGCAGGCCGTGCTCCTTGGCCTGCAGGAAGGTGACGATCGCGAGCTCACCGCAGTCGAAGCGGTGCTCGCGCACCAACGGCTTGAAGCCGCGGTTGGGCACCGGGAAGTCCGGAAAATCGAATTCGATCAGGTCGGACTTCACCCGGCCGTCCTTTAGCGCGACCGCGTTGGGATAGCTGCCGAGCAGCGTGTGAAGCTTCATCTTGGCACTGGTCAGCACGGCGTCACTCCCACGTTATTTCGCCAGCGCCGGATAGAGCGTCTGGGCGGTCTTGAAGAATATCCAATCCTGATCCTGTTGCGGCAGGAAGGAAAGCGCGTTGCGCGCCATTGCGATCAGTTCGGGTAGCGGTTGCGGCGCGCGGGGAAATTCGAGCCCCAAACGTTGCGGTTGGCGACGAATTGCTGGACCGTCTCGCCGAAGAACGTCTCCGGGCGTGGCCTTGCCCATCATCGATTGTTCCAGCGGCCGGT
>JBEVIJ010000174.1:0-6534 GCA_040510745.1 Xanthobacteraceae bacterium | reverse complement strand
TAAAACACCTCGCCGAAGTGAAGGCCGAGATACATGTCCGTGACCGGGAGGCCGGCCGCGGCGCGGCGCTCGTTCAGCGTCACGGCGCCGCGGCGGGCGGCCACGGTGGCGGCCAGCGCCGCCCGGCAGGCGCGGGCCCTGTCGTCGGCCGCGAAGATGGCCAGCACGCCATCGCCCATGAACTTCAGGACGTCGCCGCCCCGTTCGTGAATCGCCGAGACGATCACGTCGGCGTAGTCGTTGAGCGCGGAATGACCTGCTCGGGTGTCGTGTCGGAGATCCGCGTAAAGCCGCGCAGATCGCTGAACCAAAGCACCGCGTCGATGCGATCGGCCACGCCGCGCATGATCCGGCCGTCCAGCACACGCCGGCCCGCGTCGCGTCCGAGGTAGGTCTCCATCAACGTCCTGATGGTGCGGGCGAGTGCGATGGATTTGATGGCGAGCGAAAAAAATGGCGAGAGGCGTTGCAACGCTTCGATATGGCTGTTCTGGAACCCGTTCGGATCTCGCGTCGTCCACGACGAATAGACACAATCCATCTCGCCGATAACGGCGTCGGACGCAAAACGGTTGATGATGGCGACGTAGTCGGTGAAGCCGGACACCCGCAGCTCCGGCAGGATGGTGAACTCGGTTTCGTCCGCCACCAGCAGACGCCGCCGCAACAGCGATTCACCGGTTTCCAGCATCCGGAAGAACGGGCTGCTCCGCCACACATCGTGATTCGGAGGGGGTTCGTCGGCGGCGACCGGAGTGCTTCGGCCGTATTCCACCTCGGGTGGCAAGCCCGCATCCTGTCCCCAGCGAACCACGCGCCCTTCGTGAACCGGGTGAAGCGTGTCGACGAAGGCATAGCCGCGGGCGATCGGCAAACCCGCCGCTACGGCGCGTTCGCAGAAGCCGGTCACCACCGCGAGCTCGGAAACGCCGGCCAGGCCGGCCTCGGTAAGCCAGGCCGTCAACTCCATAAATTGGGCGTCGTTCATCGTGCCGCCTTATAGCATCGGCACCCCGTCCGATGCAGCGGACCAAAGTTGCCGAGGGCCGATCCCCGCGACGCGATGCGGATTGCCGCAGCAACGGCAGACGACTAGTCTTAAGGGCGCATCGGGGGATGCGTCGAAAATTGCGTCCATCCTGATTGGTGCGCAGCGGGAGGCGGCTATGAGCTTCAACACCATCTTGGTGCCGATCGAGCAGCACGATCTCATGAATGCCACGCTGGAAACGGCGCTGGTGCTGGCTCGAAAGTTCAACGGCTACATTGAGGGCTTCGCGCTGCGGCCGGTGGTGGCTCCGGTGATGGCGATGGACATCGGCGGCGCCTTTCCGCTCGCCGAGCTCCAGGAGAACGACACCAAGATGGCGACCGAGGCGAAGGCGCTGTTCGACGCCTTCATGCACAAGAACAACGTGCCGCGCACCGAGACCAAGGGCGCGGTGTTTTCCGGCTGGCTCGACGGCGCGCCGGACGGCGACCAGTTCGTCGGCAGCCACGGCCGGGTGTTCGACGTCACCGTGCTGGGTCGGCCCGGCGAGAACGCGCAGAGCCCGCGGCTCTCCACCTATGAAGCGTGCCTGTTCGAAAGCGGCCGGCCGATCCTGCTGGCGCCGCCGAACCCGCGGCAGACCATGGGCGAGAACGTACTGATCGCCTGGAACCACTCGACCGAGCAGGCCCGCACCAACGCGTTCGCGCTGCCGCTTTTGCGCGGCGCCAAGAAGGTCACCGTCCTGACGGTGGAGGGCGGCTCGGTGGTCGGCCCGACCGGCGAGCAGGTGAAGCGCAACCTGCACCTCAACGGCATCGAGGCCAACTCGGTGACGGTCAATCCGGGCAACCGCAACGCCGGCGAGGTGATCCTCAGCCACGCCGAGCAGCTCGGCTGCGATCTCCTCATCAAGGGCGCCTACACGCAGAGCCGCCTGCGCCAGATGATCTTCGGCGGCGCGACGCGGCACATCCTGGCGCACGCCAAGCTGCCGGTTCTGATGTCGCACTGAGGTTCGCCGATGCGCGGGTTGGCGTGGCTGGCTTGTATGCTTGTTGCCAGTGGCGCTGCGGCGCGGGAAGCCAACTGCACATTCGAAGACGCTGGGATCGGCACCGTACGTGCCGTGCTCGACGGACGCAGCTTCGTGCTGACGGATGGACGCGAGGTGCGGCTCGCCGGGATCGAGACCCCGGAAGCCAGCAAGGCTGCGCTGGAGAAAATCCTCGGCAACCGTGACGTCACGCTGAAAAAGCTCGGCGACGACAAGGACCGCCACGGCCGCCTGCCCGCTTTCGCCTTCATCACCGGCAACCAGCACTCGGCGCAGCAAATCCTTCTCGAGTCGGGCCACGCCCGCGTCTCGGCACGCGTCGGCAGCGTCGCCTGCGCCAAGCCGTTGCTCAGCGCCGAACAGGCGGCGCGCGCCGCGAAACTCGGCCTCTGGTCGGAACCCGCTCACGCGGCGCGCCACGCGGACGATCCGGCCAATGTGCTCAGCGAGCGCGGCCGCTTCACGCTGGTCGAGGGCAAGGTCCTCTCCGTGCGCGAGAGCGGAGGCACCATCTACGTGAACTTCGGCCGCCGCGGGTCGGAAGACTTCACCGCCACCCTGCTCAAGCGCAACGAGCGCGCCTTCGCCACCGCCGGCCTCGACCTGAAAAAACTGTCCGGCAGCACCGTCCGCCTGCGCGGCGTGATCGAGGAGCGCGGCGGCCCCTGGCTCGAGCTCACCCGCCCGGAGCAAATCGAAGTGATCGGCGGCAGATAAGCGGCGCAATGGCCTCAAACTGGCCAGAAAAACGGCATTTTGCGTTGAAAAGCCCGGACTTCCCGCGTGATAGGATGGCCGCTTGCCCCGAAAAATTCGCGATCGGGGGGCAGAACTGTGGCTGGGATGGGCGAATTCAACGGGACAGCCAGGTCAATGACGGGCCGCCGGCGTGCGATGCCGGCGCTGGCCGCGCTCGCTCTGGCGGCGGCCATGCTTGCCGGTTGCTCGACCGCGTTCGGCCCGAGCCCGAACCAGGCCGCGTTGCAGACGCCCGTCAAGCCGGAGATGCCGGCGGCGAACCAGCGCGAGCACCAGCGCATCCTCGCCGCGTACGGGGGCGCCTATGACGCGCCGCGGCTCGACCCGATTCTGACGCAGATCGTGGATAAGCTGGTGGCCGCCTCCGAGCGGCCCGACCTCAAGTACGAAATCACCATCCTCAACTCGCCCTCGGTCAACGCGTTCGCGTTGCCGACCGGCCAGCTCTACATCACCCGCGGCCTGCTCGCGCTGGCCAATGACAACTCGGAGCTGGCCTCGGTGCTGTCGCACGAGATGGCGCACGTCATCGCGCGCCACGCCTCGATCCGCGAAGACCAGGCGCGCCAGGCCGCGCTGGTGAACCGCGTCGCCACCGACCTGCTCAGCGACCCGCAGCTCGGCGCACTGGCGCTCGCCAAGTCGAAGATCACGCTGGCGAGCTTCTCGCGCGCCCAGGAGTTCGAGGCCGACGGCATCGGCGTCGGCATTTCCGCGCGCGCCGGCTACGACCCTTATGGCGCGCAGCGCTTCCTCACGTCGCTCGGCATGAATTCGGCGCTGCGGGCGCGAAGCGCCAACATCGATCCGCGCGCGCCGGACTTCCTGTCCTCGCACCCGGCGACGCCGGACCGCGTCACCAACGCGCAAACCAACGCGCGGCAGTTCACCGGCCCGCCGAACCCGAACAGCCGCGACAAGGCCGAGTATCTCGCAGTGGTCGACGGCCTGGTGTTCGGCGAGGACCCGAGCGAAGGCTTCGTGCGGGGCCGCCGCTTCCTGCATCCCAAGCTCGGCTTCACCTTCACCGCGCCGGACGGCTTCAGCCTGGAGAACACCGCGCAGGCCGTGTTCGGCGTCAAGGACGGCGGCGCGCAGGCGTTGCGGCTCGACGTCGTCAACGTGCCGACCGAGCAGCCGCTGGCCGAATACCTGATTGCCGGCTGGATCGAGAACATCGATCCCAACAGCGTCGAGGCGATCACCGTCAACAGCCATCCGGCCGCGACCGCAACGGCAAGCGGCGAGCAGTGGACCTTCCGGCTTTATGCGGTGCGGTTCGGCAGCGAGGTCTATCGCTTCATCTTCGCGGCGAAGAACCGCACCGAGGCGGTCGATCGCGTGTTCCGCGACTCGATTCATTCGTTCCGACGCATGACGCTCTCGGAAATCCGGCTGGCCAAGCCGCACCGCATCAAGGTTGTGACGGTCGGCCCGCACGACACCGTGGAGCGGCTGGCGCGCCGCATGGCGGTCGCCGACCGGCAGGCCGAGCGCTTCCGTGTGCTCAACGGCCTCGCCGCGAATGACAGGGTGAGAGCCGGCGACGTGGTGAAGATCGTGGTGGAGTAGCTACCGGAGAATCTACGCCGCCTTCTGGCCCGCCTTCATATGCACGCCGACGAACTCGATCATGCGGTCGAAGTTCGCGCCCATCTTCGCGAGGTCGGGCGAGTGGCCTGCCATCCGCGGCCCTTCGAAATAGATCAGATCGATCTCGCCGCCGGCCTTGCGGTAGTTGGCGACGAAGCGTTGCGGCTCGTTGCCGGGGACGCTGGAATCCTCGTCCTTGTAGTCGTGCATGAGATCGTCGTGCGCCTGGAACCAGAGCGCCGGCGGCGTCAGCACCTTCTCGTCGCGCTCCAGCGCGAGCATCGGATTGCCTTCGGCCATGTTGGCCTCGCCGCGCCAGTATGAATCCTGGCGCGCGATGATCGCCTTCGGCCACTCCGGCGGATTGGCGCCGGCGCGGGCGCGAACCGCCAGCCGGTAGCGGCTGAGCGGGTTGATCACCGGCCACGACATGATCACGCAGGGCACGGTGGCGTCGAGCGCGGGCGAACCGGCCGGCAGCGCGATGGCGGCGTAGCGCGGATCGCGCGGCCGCATGGCGACCAGCATGGCGAGATGCCCGCCGCTCGACTGGCCCGACAGACCGACCATCTCGGGACGGGTCTTGAGCTTGGTCGCATTGAGCTTCACCCAGCGCACTGCGTAATTGATGTCCTGCACCGACGCCGGATACGGGTCTTCGTTGCCGGAGCGAAAATCGAGCGCCACCGAGACCACCCCGTGCGACGCCATGTACTCGTGGCGCACTTTCTCCGTGAAGCGATCGCTCTGGCACCACGCGCCGCCGTGGCACTCGACCAGCGCCGGGAACGGACCTGGACCCTTCGGCGTGTAAATGCGCGCCAGCAGCGGCTTGTCGCCGTGGCGGAGATACTCGATTTCCTGAACGTCGAAGTCCTGGGTTTTGGCATCCATGGGGCGATCCTCCGTTTCCTCGAGTTTCGCGCAATCCGCCGGCAGGAACAACAGCCGGAAGCGCATGAGTCCGCCATCCGGCGCGACATCGGCGAACGTTGTTTTTGGGGTTCTAAATGCGTAGCGTTCCGGCCAATCAACAAAGCCCCGAGGAAGCGCCATGCGTCCGATGAAGCTCTGCCTGTTTTCCCTTGCAGCCTGGGTGGCTGCCGCCCTGCCGTTCGCCACGCCGTCGCAAGCGCAGGCCTGGCCGACGCGGACGGTCAAGTTCATCGTGCCGTTCGGCCCGGGCGCCGGCGCTGACATCGGCGGGCGGCTGTTCGCGGAGCGGCTGCATAAAATCTGGGGCCAGCCGGTGGTGATCGAGAACCGGCCGGGCGGTGACAGCATCGTCGCCATCAACGCCTTCCTCTCCGCCAACGACGACCACGTCTTCCTGTTCGGGCCGGCCGGCAGCTTCGCCGTTCATCCGTTTGTCTACAGCAAGCTGTCGTACGACCCGAAGGACCTCAATCCGATCGCCCGCGCCTCCAACACGATCCTCGCGGTCGCGGTGAAGGCCGACGCGCCTTACAACGACATCAAGGGCTTCACCGAAGCCGCGCACAAGGCGCCCGGCACGTTCAACGCTGGCCTCGTGCAGGGCATCACCGAGTTCACGTTCTGGGGCTACTCACATGTCGAGAAGCTGCAGATCACGCAGGTGCCCTACCGCGACATCAACGTGGCTCCGGTCGATCTCAGCGAAGGCCGCATCCAGGTGGTGATGTCGTCGCTTGCCATCGTGCAGCCGCAGACCCTGGCGGGCCGCATCAAGCTGATCGCGGTGAACAACAAGACCCGCGCGCCGGCGGCGCCCGACATCCGGACCGCGCGCGAGCAAGGCTTTCCGTCGCTGGAGGTCGAAGGGCTGGTCGGCCTGTTCGGGCTCAAGACCACGCCGCCTGCCCTGAAGGACAAGATCGCCGCCGACTTCAAGACCGCGGCGGGGGACGGCGCGATCGCCGAGCGGCTGAAGCAGACCGGCCAGGTCATCAACATCGGCGGGCCCAAGGAGCTTGCCGACTCGATCGAGGAGCAGCGCTCGAACGTCGCCGCGATCGTCAAGGCGATCGACTTCAAGCCGAAGCAGTAATGCAATTGCTGTTTTAAGCGTTCAGCACGACTCTCTCCACGTCATGGCCGGGCTTGTCCCGGCCATCCACGTCTTGCTTGCAAAGAGTAAGGAAGGAAGACGTGG
>JBEVIJ010000173.1:0-14266 GCA_040510745.1 Xanthobacteraceae bacterium | reverse complement strand
TGCGGCGGCTCTGCGAAGCGCACCAAATGCCCTTGTTCGCCTCGAACCTAACACCGTGGTGCAGCGCGGCGAACTGCGCATAAAGGCCGCTCCACAGCTCTCGCCGATTCCCCGGAAAGCCTTGATGGCGCTGGCTTTTCGAGCTGTTATCCGAACCGGGCAAATTCTTGACTCGCCTACCCCCGGTCAGTATGGTCCGCGCGGCTTTTAAGGGCAGTCGGAATTCTGGATTCGCTCGAACGTCGCGGTGTTGACAGCAAGGCCCTCTGGCATGGCCGAAGACACCGGCAACGACGGCAAAGACAGCAAACGGCTGGCCGAAGAAGCCGCTCTCTCCGCGAGGCTCCGGCATCTCGGCGAACGGCTCGGCCAAAAGGCCGGGAACCGCGAAGTCGAAGCCGGTCCGTCTCAAGACCCGGGTCAAAACGCTTCGGCGCTGGCTCGGGGCTTCCGGCTCTCGACTGAGCTGGTGGCCGGTGTGCTGGTCGGCGCTTTCATCGGCTGGGCACTGGACAAGTGGCTCGGGACCTCGCCGGGGGGGATGATTGTTTTTCTTATGCTCGGCTTCGCCGCCGGTGTGTTCAACGTGGTCCGCGCGGCGGGGGTTTCCAGCGGACCGGGCTCAAGGCGATAGATACGGGAACTGACCGGCGATGGCCGATCCAATTCATCAATTCGAAATCACCAAGTTGGCGACCATCGCCAACATTGGCGGACATGAGATCGCGATCACCAATTCCGCGATCTTCATGGCGATCACCGTGGTCGGCATCGCGGCCCTCCTCGTCGGCGGCAGCTCCGCCCGCGCGCTGGTGCCAGGCCGCATGCAATCGGTGGCGGAGGTCACCTACGAGTTCATCGCCAACACCATACAAAGCACCGCCGGCACCGCCGGCATGAAGTTCTTCCCGCTGGTGTTCACGCTGTTCATGTTCATCCTGGTGGCGAACATGATCGGCATCATCCCGTACACGTTCACGGTGACCAGCCACATCATCGTCACCGCCATGATGGCGCTGCTCGTCTTCTTTACCGTCATCATCTACGGCTTCTACAAGAACGGGCTCGGCTTCTTCCGGCTCTTTGTTCCCCAGGGGATTCCCGTCTACATCCTGCCGCTGATCGTGTTCATCGAGGTGCTGTCGTTCATCTCGCGGCCGATCTCGCACAGCGTCCGGCTGTTCGCCAACATGCTGGCGGGTCACATCACGCTGAAGGTGCTGGCCGGCTTCATCACCATGATGGGCGGCTTCGGCATCGCCGGCTGGCTCGGCGCGGTGCTGCCGCTTGGACTTGTGGTCGCGATCACCGCGCTCGAAGTGCTGGTCGCGTTCCTTCAGGCCTACGTGTTCGCGATCCTCACCTGCATCTATCTCAACGACGCCATTCACCCGGGCCACTAGCCCTCGACCAATCATCCAACACTCGAAAAAGGAGTTCATCATGGATCCAGTTGCAGCCAAGTACATCGGTGCCGGCATCGCCTGCATCGGCATGGGTGGCGCCGGCGCCGGTGTCGGCATCATCTTCGGCAACTACCTCGCCGCGGCGCTGCGCAATCCGTCGGCCGCGCAGGGCCAGTTCGGCAACCTGATCTTCGGGTTCGCCGTGACCGAGGCGCTCGGCATCTTCTCGCTACTGATCGCGCTGCTGCTGCTGTTCGCGCTCTAAGGCGCCCGCGCGTGATCCCGAAAAGTGGAAGCCGGTTTTCGGAAAAGATCACGCGCAGAGCAAGAAGGCGATAAGCGATGGCGACGAGCGCGCAGACAACGGCACCGGGCGGCGCCAAGCCGCCCTTCCCGCCGTTCAACAAGGAGTATTTCGCGTCCCAGGCCTTCTGGTTCGTGATCGCCTTTGTCGCGCTCTATCTGATCATCGCCAAGCTCGCGATCCCGCAGATCGGCGGCACCATTGCGGCGCGCGGCAAGCGCGTCGCCGACGATATCGCCGAGGCCAACGCGCTCAAGGGGCAGTCGGACGCGGCGCTCGCCACCTATGAGAAGGCGCTGGCCGACGCCCGCGCCCGCGCCCAGGCTTTGGCGAACGAGACGCGCGACAAGCTCCACGCCGAGGCCGAAAAAGTCCGCAAGGTGCTGGAGGGCAACCTCAACATCAAGCTCGCGGACGCCGAGAAGACCATCGCCGCGACCAAGACATCCGCCATGGCAAACATCGGGGCAGTCGCGGCCGACACCGCAATCGCGATCGTCGAGCGGTTGATCGGCACCGCACCCAGCGCACAGACGGCCCAAAGCGCGGTCGCCGAAGTGCTGAAGCGCTAGGAGAATCCAGATGTTCGAAGCCGAATTCTGGGTTGCCGTCGCGTTCCTGCTCTTTGTGCTGATCCTGTTCTACGTCGGCGCGCACAAGAAGATCGCCGACGCGCTTGATGCGCGCACCGCCAAGATCAAGGCCGACCTCGACGAGGCGGCCCGCCTGCGTGACGAGGCGGGCAAGCTGCTCGCCGAATACAAGCGCAAGCAAGGCGAGGCCGTGCGCGAGGCGCAGGCGATCGTCGCCGAAGCCAAGGCCGAAGCCGAGCGGGTCGCGGCCGAATCAAAGACCAAGGTGGAAGACTTCGTGGCCCGCCGCACCAAAATGGCCGAGGCCAAGATCGGCCAAGCCGAGGCGCAGGCGCTGGCCGACGTTCGCGCTGCCGCCGCCGATGCCGCGGTCGCGGCCGCCGAGAAGATCCTCACCGTCACCACAAAAGGCAAGGTCGCCGAGGACCTGATTGCCCGCGGCATCGAGGACGTGAAGGCGAAGCTGAATTAGTTTGGTAATCCTGAGCCGCTCGTCCCCGCGAAAGCGGGACCCAGTGATCCAATCAGCATCGGTACCGCTTGCCCTGGATTCCCGGCATAAGGCGAGCGAAGTGACGCCGTCTTCGACGGCAATGCGCGGGAATAAGCGGAGAAAGCTCCCCCCTATCGCGGCGCGTAGAACGTCCCTTCGACCTCGAACCCATCGTCCTGGTTGAGCCTCGCCACCTCGACGATGGTGCGCGGCGGGTAGGGCCCGCCGGCCCACAATTCCTCCTGCACCTTGTTCACCAGCGGCCGCAGCCGGCTCATGTCGGTGACATAGACCACGATCCGAACGGCGTCGCGCAGGCTCGCGCCCTCAGATTGCGCGATCAGCATCATGTTGAGGAACCCCTGCCGGATGCGCGCTTCGTCGCCCTCGACCAACCTATTCGTCTTCGGATCGATGCCGCGCATGCCGGCCACGAACACGAAATCGCCGGCCCGCGTGCCGACGCTCCAGGTTCCCGTCGGCGCCATGGCGCCCGCCGGCGCCAGCGTTGTCACTCCGTTTGGCGAGGAACTCATGCGGCAAAACTATACCCGCGATGGCGGCGCCGGCGCAGCCTGGATTTGATTCCTGGCGAGCAAGTCATCCGGCCGCGAAGCCAGACGGCGCCTGCAAAAGCCTGTGAAGAATCCAAGGAACCACGTTGACCTCGGGCAGCCGGACTTCGTGATCCGGCGTCGGGCGTCCATAATCCTGCCACGCGAATCAATCACGCGGGGGCGTGATCGCTTGACGGCGGCCGGGATCGGGGGCCCTTCCGTGCTGATCTTTGATTGTAACGGCGTTCTGGTGGACAGCGAGGCCATCGCCGCGACGGTGGCGTCGCAGGAATTGACGCGCGCCGGTTTCAAGGTTTCGCCGGAAATCATATCCCGCTTTTTCGCCGGCCGGCGACCCACCGACATGATCGCCGACGTCGAGGTGGCGACCAAGCGCAAGCTTCCGGCCGACTTCTACGATCACCTGTCCGAGACGACGATGCGGCGGCTGCGCGCGGAGCTGCGCGCCACGCCGCATATGGAATACGCCCTGACCTGGCTGCGCGGACCGAAATGCGTGTGCTCCTCGTCGCCGCACACCCGGGTTCGGTTGAGCCTGGAAAGCACCGGGCTTTATCGCTTTTTCGAGCCGTACGTGTTCTCGGCAAGCGACGTCGCGAAGGGCAAGCCCTCGCCGGACCTGTTCCTTCATGCCGCGCGCAAGATGGGCGTGGCGCCGTCGGAGTGCATCGTGGTGGAAGATTCCCCCGCCGGCATGTCCGCCGCGACCGCGGCCGGCATGAAGTCGATCGGCTTCATCGGCGGCAGCCACACCGGCCCCAACCTCGGCGCCTATCTGACCAGCGCCGGCGCGCGGGTGGTGATCGCCGACATGCGCGCGCTCAAGAGCACCGTCGTCGCGCTGCGCGGCTGGTAGCTCGAAATTCCGAGGCGACCAGGTTGGCGTCAGGCCGGTGGACGACGCTTCGGCGGAGCCCGCTCCGGCCGCTTCTTGGGCGGCTCACGGAAGCCCTGCGGGTCGAACCCGATATAGACGACGTACTCGTCGATCAAGCCGGCGGTGCGGGGCATCGGGAAGGTCAGGTCTTCCTCGATGGACGTAAACTGGACATTGCTGTCGCCATCCGGGACCGTGACCGGCACCCTGTTGAGCTTGGTGAAGATGGTCTTGGGTTCCGGCCCTTCATGAACCACCGCGAGGCGGATCGGCAGGTCGATCTGTCCCGGCCCGCCGGCCGGGCCGAGGATGATCCGGCCCTGGATGCCGACACGCATCGTCAGGGTCTGGCCGTTGAGCTTGCACTCGCGCGCGGTCTGGCCGAGGCCGGCCTGATAGCGCAGGTTCATCGCGGAGTCGTCGCCCGGGTTCGCCGAGATGGTCAGCGTCGAGGTGCCGCCGCGAATGTTCACGCTGGGGCACTCGAAATCCGGCGCGGTGCCTGCCGCCGTCGTGCCGGTTGCCGCGGTCGTGGCCGATGCAAAGAAGGATGAGAAGTTCGACGCCGGCGTGCTGAGCACGGACGACGAGCAGCCCGGCAGGATGCCGCCGAGCACGACGGCCGCCGCCACCGGAAAACAACGCCGCCCCGTTCCAACTCGACGCATTCGCACTCCACCCAGGCTCAACGATTAGGTCCGCAATGGCTAACGGCCAGTAAATACCCGCTTTTATAGCAAGAGCACCATGGCACTCCCAAGGCACGAAGCACGCTAGGGGGCCGGATCGGTGCGCACCCGCGCGTACAGCAAGTGGTCCTGCCATATACCGTTGATGCAGAGATACGAGCGCGCATAGCCCTCACGGCGGAAGCCGGTTTTCTCCAGCAACCGGGTCGATGCCACGTTGGTCGGAATGCAGGCCGCTTCGACGCGATGCAGGCGCAGCAGGTCGAACGCAGCAGGCACCAGCGCCTTCACCGCCGCCGTCATGTAGCCCTGCCGCACATAGGCCGCGCCGACCCAGTAGCCGAGACTGGCGGCCTGGGCGACGCCGCGACGCACATTGGCCAGCGCCAGGCCGCCGACCAGCGCGTTGTCGTCCCTGCGGAACAGGAAGAACGGATAGGCCTGATCGTTGCGCAGGTCCTCGGCGTAGCGCCGGATGCGCTGGCGGAATGCGGGGCGAGTGAGATCGTCGGCCGGCCAGATCGGCTCCCAGGGGGTCAGGAACGCCCGGCTGGCCTCGCGAACCGCCGCCCAGTCGTCATGGTCCGCCATCTGCGGCGTCCGCAGCATGATGCCGTCGCCAATGATCGGCGGCAGCGGCTCGGGCGAGTTGATCGTGCGGAATAGCGCCATGGCGGAAGCTACGCAGCGCGGCGCGCCAAGGTGTCGATAATGGTCGCCGCGCCCTCGAGGCCCTTGCCGGGTCCGAGCGCGGCCACGGCGGGACGGCTGCGCTTGATCAGTGCGCGGCCCGCGGCGCGCGCGCTTTCGACCGTCACGCTCTCGACCTTCGCAACGATCTCGGCGAGCGGAATCGGCCGGCCATGGATCAGGATCTGGTTGGCGAGCTGGCGGGCGCGCGCGCCGGAGCTTTCCAGCGCCATTAGCAGACCCACCTTCATCTGCGCCTTCGCCTTATCGACCTCGACCTCGGTGATGCTGTCGGCGGTGCGCGCCGTTTCCTCGATCGCCACGCGCATCAATTCATTGACGTCGCCGGCGTCGGTGCCGGCGTAGATGCCGAACATACCGGTGTCGGTATAGGGCATGTGGAACGAAGAAATCGAGTAGCACAGCCCGCGCTTTTCCCGGACCTCCTGGAACAGGCGGGACGACATGCCGCCGCCCAGCACGCTGGTGAAGACCTGCAAGCTGTAGAGGGCCGGGTCGCGCTGCGGCAGGCCTTCGAGCGCGAAGGCAATGTGAACCTGCTCCAGGTCGCGCGCCTCGAGCTTGGAGCCGCCACCGAACTTGGCGGGCTGCGGAGCGGCTTTGGCCGGCCCGTTGAACTGACCAAACAGCCGCCCGGCCTCCTCGACCACGACGGCATGATCCACCGCGCCGGTCGCCGAAATCACCATGCTGGGGCCGCGATAGTTGCGCGCCAGATAGGCGCGCAGGTTCTCGTCCTTGAACGAGCATACGGTCGCCGGCGTGCCGAGTATCGATCGCCCCATCGGCTGGCTGGGAAACGCCGTGGCCTGCAGATAGTCAAACACCAGGTCGTCAGGCGCGTCCTCGGTCGCGCCGATCTCCTGCACGATGACGTTCTGCTCGCGCTTGAGTTCATGGGCGTCGAACGTCGGGCGGGACAGTATGTCGGACAACACATCGAGCGCCAGCGGGACATCGGTCTTCAGCACGCTGGCAAAATAGGCGGTGGTCTCGACGCTGGTCGCGGCGTTGATATCGCCGCCCACCGCCTCGATGGTCTCCGCGATCTGAGGCCCCGTCCGCTTCTTGGTGCCCTTGAACGCCATGTGTTCCAGCAGATGCGAGATGCCGTGCTCGTTCGGCTGCTCGTCGCGGCTGCCCGCTCCCACCCAGACGCCGAGCGTCGCCGTCTGCAAATGCGGCATGCTGTCGGTGACGACAGTCAGGCCCGAAGGGAGTTTGGTCACTTCGACGCTCATGCCGCTGCTCCTTCGCGTGCGGCACGGCTTGCCGCCAAAATGAACCGTTCAACCGCGCCTTGGTCCGCCGCCGTGGCGCTGACGCGCTCAGGGCGCTTATCTATGTCGCCAAGCCAATCCGGCAACGCCGGGCGTACCCCGCATGCCGCCTCGACGGCGTCGGGGAATTTCGACGGATGCGCGGTGCCCAGCACGACGATGGGAATCGAGGGATCGCGCGTCTCTTTCTCCGCAACCGCGATGCCGACGGCGGTGTGCGGATCGACAAAACGGCCGGTTTCGCGCAACGCGGTGCGGATGCAGGCCGACACTTCCTGCTCGTCGGCCCGGTTGGCGCTGAACAGCGCGCGGATCTCGGACAGCGCGCGGGACGAAATGGAAAAGCTGCGCGATTGCGCGAGCGACGCCATCAGCACGCGCACCGCCTGGCCGTCGCGGCCATAGGCCTCGAACAGCAGGCGCTCGAAGTTGGACGAAATCTGGATGTCCATCGAGGGCGACGAGGTCGCCACCACCTCGCGCGGCTCGTAGATTCCGGTCGCGAGCGTGCGCGCCAGGATGTCGTTGACGTTGGTCGCAATCACCAGGCGGTCGACCGGCAGGCCCATTCGTTCGGCCACGTAGCCGGCGAAGATGTCGCCGAAATTCCCGGTCGGCACCGTGAATGCGACCTTGCGGTAAGGCGCGCCGAGCGCGGCCGCCGCGGTGAAGTAATAGACCGTCTGCGCGACGATGCGCGCCCAATTGATCGAATTGACGCCGGACAGCCGCACCTGGTCGCGGAAGGCGTGGTTATTGAACAACCCCTTCACGATCGCCTGGCAGTCGTCGAACGTGCCTTCAACCGCGAGCGCGTGGACGTTGTCGTCCGCCGCCGTAGTCATCATCCGCCGCTGCACGTCCGAGATACGGCCCTTCGGAAACAGCACGAACAGGTCGGCACGCGAGCGGCCGCGGAACGCCTCTACCGCCGCGCCGCCGGTGTCGCCCGAGGTCGCAACCACGATGGTGGTGCGCTCGCCGCGCGCGGACAGCGCATGATCCATCAGCCGCGCCAGCAACTGCATGGCGACGTCCTTGAACGCGAGCGTCGGGCCGTGGAACAGCTCAAGCAGGAAGCTGCCGGAACCGAGCTGTGCGAGGGGCGCCACCGCAGGATGGCGGAACGTGCCGTACGCCTCGCGCGCCATGCGCGACAGATCGGCTTCGGAGATGGTGTTGCCGACGAACGGCCGGATCACATCGACGGCGACCTCGGCGTAAGGGCGGCCGGCGAAGTCTGCGATGGCCTGCGGCGAGAGCTTCGGCCAGCTTTCCGGCACGTAAAGACCGCCGTCGCGGGCGAGACCCGCGAGCGTGACGTCAACGAAGCCAAGCGGCGGGGCTTCGCCGCGGGTGGAAACATATTGCACGAATGGTCCTTGGCGCGTCGGCTCGGACAGTAGTGGCAAGGCCGGGCTTTCACAAGGAACGCGATGCCGCCAGGAGAATCCGCATAAGCGGCTGATTTCACGAGGTAAATTGTCAAGCGGCAGAGTCGCTTTTCGGCGCCGCCTTGCGCCGGAGATCGACCGCCCAGGCCGCGAAAACGGCCACCAGGACGAGCGCGAGGCCATACCAGGTCAGCGCATATTGCAGATGATGGTTCGGCAGATTGGGCCGCAGGCTTGCCGGGTGCGGCACGCCGCCAAGCGGCACCGGCGCTTCCTGCTCAATATAGAAAGGGGCCAGGTTGTCCCAGCCTCGCACATGCGCGATGGCGCGGTGGTCCCGCGCGTACCAGACGTCGGCCTTGGCATCGCGATTGGGGACGAACCACGATAAGCCCTCCGGCCAGCGCAGATAGCCGACGATCTCCGCCGGCCCGGTTTGTGGCGGATAGCCGCGCTCCTTCACGTAGCCGCGGTTGACGATCACATGCTGCCCGCCGGGCAGGCGTCCCGCCGCGAATACGAAATAGCCAGGTGACTTCACGTCGTCGCGCAGCGCCGAGCCGCTGGTGTACACGAGCGCGTCGTCGCTTCGGAAATCGGCGCGCAGCCGCACGCGCATAAATTCGGAATTATCCGCCGTGACACGTCCCCATTGTTCCGGGGGCGGCAGCGCGACTGGCGCGGCGGCAGTACGTTCGTTCAATGTCGCGATCAGGCCTTCTTTCCACCCCTTGCGCTCGAGCTGCCAAGTTCCAAGCCCGAGCAGCACGGCGAGGCCGCAGAGCGTCACGGCAACCGGGATCAGCAGGCGGCGCGCGGCGCTCACACATCACCTCGATCGAGCCGGCCTTCCGCCGCCTTGTGATGGTACTGCAGCGCGATCATCAGGCCCTTGAGCGGCCGCAACGGCAGCAGCGTCGTCGCGAGGATCAGCGGCAGCCATAGCAGCGCGTGCAGCCACAGCGGCGGCTGGTACAGCACCTCGACAATCAGCGCGCTGCCGACCACGAGGAAGCCAGCGATCAGGATGATGAACACCGCCGGTCCGTCACCCGAGTCGGCGAAGCTGTAGTCGAGCCCGCACGACTCGCAGCGCGGCCGGATGTCGAGAAAGCCCTGCAACAGCCGCCCCGTGCCGCAGCGCGGACAGCGGCAGGAGAGCCCGGTTTGAAACGGCGAAGGCTTCAGATCAGGCACCATAGTCCTCTCATCGTCACTGCCGGGCTTGTCCCGGCAATCCCGACAAGGGAGCGCGTGCCTCGGAATCGGGATCACCGGGGCTCGACGCTATCGCGCCGGCCGGGTGATGACGGAATCTCAGTGCGGGAGCGGCGTGCCCCCGCCCCACACGTAGATGCATACGAACAGAAACAGCCAAACCACGTCGACGAAGTGCCAGTACCAGGCGGCAAACTCGAAACCGAGGTGATGGGTCGGCGTGAAGTGGCCGGCGTAAGCGCGAACCAGGCAAACGATCAGGAAGATCGTGCCGATGAGCACATGCGCGCCGTGGAAGCCGGTCGCCATGAAGAATGTGGCGCCGTAGATGTGGCCCGAATAGGTGAACGCCGCATGGACGTATTCATAGGCCTGCACGCAGGTGAACAGCGCGCCGAGCGCGACCGTCAACCACAGCCCTTGCTTGAGCCCCTTGCGGTCGCCATGCAGCAGCGCGTGGTGTGCCCAGGTGACCGTGGTGCCCGAGGTGAGCAAGATCAGCGTGTTGAGCAGTGGCAGATGCCACGGATCGAACGTGCCGCGGAACTTGACCCCGTCGGGGCTCGGCGCCGGCGGCCACTGGTTTCCAATCAGGTCGCCACGAGCGAACTGGTGCGCGTCGTTGGGAAACAATGCGACATCGAAATAGGCCCAGAACCAGGCGACGAAGAACATCACCTCCGAGGCGATGAACAGGATCATGCCGTAGCGATGGGAGATCTGCACCACACGGGTGTGATAGCCCTCGTGCTCCGCCTCTTTGATCACGTCGCGCCACCAGCTCATCATGGTGTAGGCGACGCCGATCGCGCCGGCGCCGAACACCAGCGGCGCGATGGCGTACATATTGTGCATCCAGCCGACCAAGCCGACCGCCAACAGGAACACGGAGATGGAGCCGACGATCGGCCACGGGCTCGGACTGACGAGGTGATAGTCGTGTTGTGGTTTGGCGTGCGCGTCGGCCATTGCCCGTCTCCGTTAAATTCGTCCTGGCCGGCTTGCCGGCACGTTGTCCGCCACCGGCCTCTGCGCGTCACGCAGCGGATGGAAGGTGTAGGACAGAGTGATGGTATCGACATCCTTGCCGTCGGCGTCCTGCGCCATCTTCGGATCGATGTAGAACACGACGGCCATGTCCCGCTTCTCGCCGGCCTGCAGAGTCTGGTCGGTGAAGCAGAAGCAATTGATCTTCTGAAAGAAGATTCCCATGCTCAGCGGCGTCACGTTGTAGCCCGCGATGCCGTGGGTTTCGCGTGCCGTGAGATTGGCCGCGCGGTAATTCACGGTGACGACCTCGCCGAGCCTCGCCTTGATCGACGTGCGCTCCGGCTCGAACTGCCACGCCAGTCCCGCCCCGATATTGGCGTCGAAGCGTACGGTCACCTTGCGATCCAGCACTTGACCCGGTGCCCCCGCCGCAACCTGCGTCGTGCCGCCGAACCCGGTGGCGCGGCAGAACCAGTCGTAGAGCGGCACCGCGGCGTAGGCCATGCCGACCATGAAAGCCGCGAACACGCCGGCGCTGCCGGCCACCAGAACGTCGCGGCGGCGGCTCGGCGATGCGGCACGGTCCGGCACGGTTTCGGTCATAGCGGACGCCTCAACACGTCGGGGCCAAGCTTGACGACGGTGACAGCATAAATCAGCAGCACGAGCAGCCCGAGCGTGATCGCAAGCGCGATGGAGCGCGCGCGACGCCGGCGCTTCTGCTCTTCGGTCAGCACGATGCCGGATTCAGGTTTTTTGACCATCGCCGATCTCATGCAAACGCCCGGCCCAGAAGCCCGCCCAATCCCCGTTCCGCCAATAGCGCGGCAAACAGAACGAACAGATAGAGGATCGAGAACGTGAACAGGCGCTTGGCGGCTTGATCGCTCGGCGCGCGCCAGAGTTGCCAGGACAGCGCGACCATCGCCGCGCCGCCGAGCATGGCGACGATGCCGAACGCAAGGCCCGCAAAACCGAACAGCCATGGCGACGCGCCGATCGGCGCGAGCACCAGCGAGTAGATCAGGATCTGCCGGCGCGTTTCCCGCGCGCCAGAGACGACCGGCAGCATCGGCACGCCGGCGCGGGCGTATTCATCGGTCCGCAGCAGCGCCAGCGCCCAGAAGTGCGGCGGGGTCCAGAAGAAGATGATGAGGACGAGGAGGACCGATTCCATGCCGATCCCGCCGGTCGCCGCCGCCCAGCCGATCATCGGAGGGAAAGCGCCGGCAGCGCCGCCGATCACGATATTCTGCGGCGTCCAGCGCTTGAGCCACATCGTGTAGACTACGACGTAAAACAGGATGGTGAAGGCGAGCAGACCCGCCGCCACCAGATTGATCATCAGGCCGAGCATGACGACCGACCCGACCGCAAGCGTGACGCCGAACGCGAGAGCCTCACTCGGCTGCACGCGGCCCGCGGGAATCGGGCGGCTGGAGGTGCGCGACATTACCGCGTCGATGTCGGCGTCGTACCACATGTTCAGCGCGCCGGCGGCGCCGGCACCGACCGCGATGCAGAGCAGCGCTGTGAAGCCGAGTACCGGATGCAGATGCCCCGGCGCCAACAGCAGGCCGGCAAGCGCGGTGAACACGACCAGCGACATCACCCGCGGCTTCATCAGCGCCACGAAATCGCCGACGCCGGCCATGCTCGGCTCGGCATAAGCGGTCTCGCCGCGCAACGGACGGGCGAGATCGGCGCCTTCGCTCACCAGCGACATTACTTGACCCGCGGCAGCACGTTGAATTGATGGAACGGCGGCGGCGAGGGCAGCGTCCACTCCAGCGTGGTAGCGCCCGAACCCCACGGATTGTCGGCTGCCTTTTCCTTGCGGATGAACGCGTATGCGAGACCGATAAAGAACGTGACCAAGCCCGCCGTGGAGACATAGGCACCGACCGAGGACACGTAGTTCCAGCCCGCGAAGGCGTCAGGATAGTCGACGACGCGGCGCGGCATGCCGGCGAGACCGAGGAAGTGCTGCGGGAAGAACACAATGTTGACGCCGATGAAGGTCAGCCAGAAGTGCGTCTTGCCCCAGAACTCGGAGTACATGTAGCCGGTGATCTTCGGGAACCAGTAGTACCAGCCCGCAAATACCGCGAACACCGCGCCGAGCGACAGCACGTAGTGGAAGTGCGCGACGACGTAGTAGGTGTCCTGCATCACGCGGTCGACGCCGGCATTCGCCAGCACCACGCCGGTGACGCCGCCCACCGTGAACAGGAAGATCAGGCCGACCGAGAACAGCATCGGCGTCTTGAACTCGATCGAGCCGCCCCACATGGTGGCGATCCAGGAGAAGATCTTCACGCCGGTGGGGACCGCGATCACCATGGTCGCGGCGATGAAGTACGCCTGCGCGCCGGTCGACATGCCGACCGTGTACATGTGGTGCGCCCACACGACGAAACCGATGCCGCCGATCGCGACCATCGCGTAGGCCATGCCAAGGTAGCCGAACACCGGCTTCTTGGAGAACGTCGCCACCACCTGACTGACGATGCCGAAGCCCGGCAGGATCAGGATGTACACTTCGGGATGACCGAAGAACCAGAACAGGTGCTGGAACAGGATCGGGTCGCCGCCGCCATCGGCCGAGAAGAAGGTGGTGCCGAAATTGCGGTCGGTGAGCAGCATCGTGATCGCGCCGGCGAGCACCGGCAGCGATAGCAGCAGAAGGAACACGGTGACGAGCTGCGACCAGACGAACAGCGGCATCTTGTGCAGCGTCATGCCCGGCGCGCGCATGTTGAAAATGGTGGTGATGAAGTTGATGGCGCCGAGAATCGACGATGCGCCCGCGACGTGCAGCGACAGAATCGCGAAATCGACCGCCGGGCCTTTGTGGCCCGTGGTCGATAGCGGCGCGTAGATCGTCCAGCCGGCGCCGACGCCCGGCTCAGTGGCGCTCTCGCCCGGCACGAAGGCCGACGTCAGCAGCAGGATGAATGACACCGGCAGCAGCCAGAACGAAATGTTGTTCATGCGCGGGAACGCCATGTCCGGCGCCCCGATCATCAGCGGCACGATCCAATTGCCGAAGCCGCCGATCAGCGCTGGCATCACCATGAAGAAGATCATGATCAGGCCGTGCGCGGTGGTGAACACGTTGAACTGGTGGCTGTCGTGGAAAATCTGCACGCCGGGGAATTGCAATTCCATCCGAATGGCGATTGACATGAACGCGCCGATCACGCCGCCGACCATGGCGAACACCAAGTACATCGTGCCGATGTCCTTGTGGTTGGTCGAATAGACGAAGCGGCGCCAACCCGTGGGGTTGTGGTGCGCGTGATCGTCGTGTGCGTGGTCGCCGTGTGCGCCGTGAGCCGTTGCCATCGTCTAACCCTTCAACGTTGCCGCTGTCGCCTGCTGATCTGCCTCAATCCGCCGTCGCGGCGACCGTGATCTTCTCTTCGCCGCCGGTGCCGGCAAACTTCTTCCTCGCCTGCTCGAGCCAGGTGGCGTAATCCTTGTCGCTCACCACACGAACCGCGATCGGCATGTAGGCGTGGTCCTTGCCGCAGAGCTCGGAGCATTGCCCGTAGTAGGTGCCCTCACGGGTCGCCTTGAACCAGGTTTCGTTGAGGCGGCCGGGCACGGCGTCGATCTTGATGCCGAATGCGGGCACCGCAAAGGCGTGGATCACTTCCGCGCCGATGACCTGGACCCGCACCACCTTGTTGACCGGCACCACCATGTCGTTGTCGACCGCGAGCAGGCG
>JBEVIJ010000172.1:0-4437 GCA_040510745.1 Xanthobacteraceae bacterium | reverse complement strand
CGACGCCGAACGGCAGCGGAATCACCCGCGTGACGCCCTTGATCTTCATGACGTCGTCGGTGTTGACGCTGCCGGCCTTGGCGCCCTCCATCGGCGAATGCAGCAGCGAGGCATAGACCATGCCCGGCACCTGCACGTCGATGGAATACCGGGCGCTGCCGTTCACCTTGAACGGGACGTCGACGCGGCCGATGTCCTTGCGGCCGATCAGCTTGAAGTCCTTGCGCTTCTTGAGATCGCCGTCGGCGATTTTCGGCAGTTCCGCAGGCACCTTGGCGAATTTCGCCACGTCGCCGTATGAAATGCTGCGCTTCGACTTCTTATGGATAACCTTGCTCTTGTCGGTCGTCAGCTCCGCGACCGGCACCTTCCACTCCGCGGCGACCGCGTCGAGCAGCACCTTGCGGGCCTGCGCGCCCGCCTGGCGCAGCGGCACGAAGTATGCCGGCACCGAGACACTGGCGAGCGTCACCTGCGCGCCGGGGAACATCTTGTGGACGCCGCCGTAGACCTTCGGATTGCCCGGCGCGAACTCGCACCGGACTTTGGACCAGTCGGCGTCGAGCTCTTCCGCCACGATCAGCGGCAGCGCGGTCAGCACGCCCTGCCCCATTTCAGAGGCCGGGCACAGGATGGTGATGCTGTTGTCGGTGCCGATCGTCACGTAGGCGTTGAGCTTCGCGCCGTCCACGGCAAACACCTCTGAGAGGCGCCCGAGCATTGTGCCGGAGAACGCGAATGCGAACGTCAGGCCGCCGGCCGCGCCCTTGGTGAAGCTGCGGCGGGAAACGTCGATCGAGCCTTGCTTGATGTGCTTGTTCATGGCTCAGACCTCCCGGGCAGCGCGTTGAATGGCGCGAACGATGCGCGGATAGGTGCCACAGCGGCAGATGTTGCCGTCCATGTGCTCGACGATCTGCTGCCGGCTCGGCTTCTTGTTCTTGGTCAGAAGCTCGGCCGCCTGCATGATCTGGCCGGACTGGCAGTAGCCGCACTGCGGCACCTGCTCAGCGATCCAAGCCTTCTGCAGCGCATGCGAATTGTTGGCTGAAAGCCCTTCGATGGTCGTCACCTTCTTGCCGGTGACGTCCTTCAGGCTGGTCTGGCACGAGCGCACCGCCTTGCCGTCAACGTGAACGGTGCAGGCGCCGCACAGTCCGGAGCCGCAGCCGAACTTGGTGCCCGTCAATTTCAGGTTCTCGCGCACCACCCAAAGCAGTGGCGTGTCGTCGTCAGCGTCGACGCTGGCCGCGTGGCCGTTGATCGTAAATGAGACCGCCATAAGCGTTCCCTCCCTGGATTTTTGGTTGGTTGACGCGCCCGCCCGTCGTGAACCGAAACATGGCGCGTTGTTCGTGTGCGATTGAAGCGGCCGTCGCCCGGCCAAGCCCTCCCGATCAATTTTTGTTTGGAGCCATTATAAGCATGATCCGGCGTGGCGTGGCAGTCGGCGGAGCGCGATAATTTGGCGTTCCACATGGGCTCCCACTGGGTTGGGACGATCTCGGGAAGGCATGGAATAATCCAGGGATGCCAACGGCCCAGGCTTACCGCACCCCTACCCTGACCTTGCTGGACGGCCTGTTCCGCAGCGCGGTCGAGGCCGCGCACCCGGTCCACTGCCTGCCGGGGCACCTGCCGGCGTCGCCCGCCAAAGGCCGCCTCATTATTCTCGCCGCCGGCAAGGCCGCGGGCGCCATGACCGAGGTGGCCGAGCGGCATTACCTCGACGAGATGAAAGTGGCCGCGGAATGCCTCACCGGGCTTGCGGTCACCCGTCACGGCTACGCCAGGCCCACCCGCCGGATCGAAATGATCGAGGCTGGACATCCGGTGCCGGACCCTGCCGGGCTTGCCGCGGCGGAGCGCGTGCTCAAGCTCGCCGAAGCGGCGACGGCAGACGATTTGGTGCTGGTGCTGATGTCTGGCGGCGCATCGGCGAACTGGATTGCGCCCGCCGACGGCATTGGCTTCTCCGACAAGCAGGCGGTGACACGCGCGCTGTTGCGCTCAGGCGCCAACATCGGCGAGATGAACACGGTGCGCAAGCATCTCTCGCGCATCAAAGGCGGCCGTCTCGCGTTGCGGGCGCAGCCGGCGCACGTGGTGACGCTGGCGATCTCCGACGTGCCGGGCGACGATCCGGCGGTGATCGGCTCGGGTCCGACCGTGCCCGATCCCTCAACGCTCGCCGACGCGCGCGCTGTGCTGGCGCGCTACCGGCTCGATGTGTCGCCGCCCGTGCAGCGCGCGCTCGACGATCCCGCCAACGAATCTCCGAAGCCCAGTCATCCGGTGTTCGGTTCGACCGAGTACAAGCTGATCGCGCGGCCGGCCGATGCGTTCCGCGCCGCCGAGACCGCCGTGCGCGCTGCGGGCTACGAATGCGTTATGCTGGGCGACCGCATCGAGGGCGAGGCCCGGACCGTCGCTGCCGAGCACGCATCGCGCGCGATCGCGCTGCAACGGCAAGGCCGGCGGACCGTTCTGCTGTCGGGCGGCGAGCTCACCGTCACGATCAGCGGCAAAGGCCGCGGCGGCCCGAACCAGGAGTATGCGCTGGCGCTCGCGCTGGCGCTCAAGGAGGCGGCGGGGATCGCGGCGTTTGCCGCCGACACCGACGGCACCGACGGCGGCGGCGGCTCAGCCACCGACCCGGCCGGCGCCGTGGTCGATGCCTCAACGCTGCCGCGCGCCAAGGCTCTCGGCCTCGATCCGGCCCTGTTTCTTGCCGAAAACGATTCCACCGGCTTTTTCCAGCGAATTGACGATCTGGTGATGACCGGACCGACATGCACCAACGTGAACGACTTCCGGGCGATCGTCGTTGACAGGCCGTAAGTCTTCACGCGATACCCACCCTAAAGAGGCTTCGCACCGTGGATTCGACCGTTCTCAAATCCGTTCGGCGCGTTCTGTTCGCTGCGGCGATCCTGCAGTCGCCCACCCCCGCGCTCGCCGATTTCCACATCTGCAACAATTCCGGCAGCCGCGTGGGCGTCGCGGTCGGCTACAAGGACGCCGAGGGCAACTGGGCCACCGAGGGCTGGTGGAACCTGTCGGCGCGAAGCTGCGAGACACTGCTCAAGGGGCAATTGATTGCGCGCTACTATTACATCTACGCGATCGACTACGACCGCGGCGGCGAATGGGCGGGCCAGGCCTTCATGTGTTCCAGGGAAAAAGAATTCACCATCAAGGGCACCGAGGATTGCCTCGCGCGCGGCTATGACCGCACCGGCTTCTTCGAGGTCGATACCGGCGAGCAGCGAGCCTGGACGGTGCAGCTCACCGAGGCTGGCGAAACCAACCCGCAGCGGCCGTTCACGCCCGGCCTGCTGCCCACGCCCGGACGGCAAGGTCCGTCGCAATTGCCCGGAAGCCCGCCCCGATGAGGCGACTGCGAAGAACCAAGATCGTTGCCACGCTGGGCCCCGCTTCGGGAAATCCGGAGATGATCGGCAAGCTGTTCGAGGCCGGCGCCGACACGTTCCGCATCAACATGAGCCACTCCTCGCACGAGCGCATGCGCGAACTGGTCGCCGCGATCCGCGCCATGGAGAAGCTGCACGCGCGCCCGATCGGCATCCTGTGCGACCTGCAAGGACCGAAGCTTCGAGTCGGCGCATTCGCCAACGGCCCGGCGATGCTCGACAACGGCGCGAGCTTCGCGTTCGACCAGGATGCTGCGCCGGGCGACGTCAATCGCGTGCAGCTTCCGCATCCCGAGATCTTCGCCGGCATCGAAACCGGCCACCGGCTGCTGCTCGACGACGGCAAGATCAGACTGGTCGTTACGGAGGCGAGCCGCGAAAAAATCGTCACCACCGTCGAGGTCGGCGGCAAGCTCAGCGACCGCAAGGGCGTCAGCCTGCCCGATACCTTGATCCCGTTCTCCGCCCTCACCCCGAAGGACCGCTCCGATCTCGACGCCGCGCTCGACGCCGGCATCGACTGGGTCGGGCTGTCGTTCATCCAGCGCCCGGAGGACATCGCCGAGGCGAAGAAGATCTGCCGCGGCCGCGCCGCGGTGATGGCGAAGATCGAGAAGCCCGCGGCGGTGACTCGGCTCAATGACATCATGGACGTCACCGATGCGATCATGGTGGCGCGCGGCGACCTCGGCGTGGAAATGCCGCTGGAGAAGGTGCCGGGCATCCAGAAGCAGCTCACCCGCGCCGCGCGGCGCGCCGGCAAGCCGGTGGTGGTCGCGACCCAGATGCTGGAATCGATGATCTCGAGCCCGGTGCCGACCCGCGCCGAAGTGTCCGACGTCGCCACCGCGATCTTCGACGGCGCCGACGCGATCATGCTGTCGGCGGAATCCGCGGCCGGGCAGTTCCCGGTCGAGGCGGTCTCGACCATGAACCGCATCGCCGAGGAGGTGGAGAGCGAGGACGGCTACCGCGCCATCATGCACGCGCAGCACGCCGAGCC
>JBEVIJ010000171.1:0-6832 GCA_040510745.1 Xanthobacteraceae bacterium | reverse complement strand
GTCGAACTGACCCTTGCGCATCTTCTCGGCGGCGCGCATCGCCTGCTCGCGGTCGATGTTGGCCGCGGCCTTCTCGACCAGCGAGACGATGTCGCCCATGCCGAGGATGCGGCCGGCGATGCGGGACGGGTCGAAGTCCTCCAGCGCGTCCATGCGCTCGCCCACGCCGATCAGCTTGATCGGCTTGCCGGTGACGGCGCGCATCGACAGCGCCGCGCCGCCGCGGCCGTCGCCATCGACGCGGGTGAGCACGATGCCGGTGAGGCTGAGCTTCCCGTCGAACGCGCGGGCGAGGTTGACGGCGTCCTGGCCGGTCAGGCTGTCGGCGACCAGCAGGATCTCGTGCGGATTGGCGGCGCGCTTCACCTCGGCCGCTTCGTTCATCAGCTCCTCGTCGAGCGTGATGCGGCCGGCGGTGTCGAGCAGCACCACGTCGTAGCCGCCGAGCCTGGCAGCCTGGATGGCGCGCGCCGCGATCTGCTGCGGCGTCTGACCCTGGACGATCGGCAGCGTCTCGACGTTGACCTGCTGGCCCAGCACGGCGAGCTGCTCCATCGCCGCCGGGCGGCGGGTGTCGAGCGAGGCCATCAAGACCTTGCGGTTGTCGCGCTCGGTGAGGCGCTTCGCGAGCTTTGCCGTGGTGGTAGTTTTGCCGGAGCCCTGCAGGCCGACCAGCATGATCGGAACGGGCGCCGCCGCGCTGAGGTCGATGGGCCTGGCGTCGGAGCCGAGCGTGTTGACCAGCTCGTCGTGGACGATCTTCACGACCATCTGGCCGGGCGTGACCGACTTGATGACGTCGACGCCGACCGCGCGGTGCTTCACCTGTTCGACGAAGGCGCGCGCCACTTCGAGAGACACGTCGGCCTCGAGCAGCGCACGCCGCACTTCGCGCATCGCCTCGTCGACGTCGCTTTCCGACAGCGCGCCGCGCCGCGTCAGGCGATCGAGCACTCCACCAAGGCGATCCGACAGATTGTCGAACAACGCGCAGTCTCCTCAGCATGGGCCAGATCGGCCGGTACAAAACACTTCGACGCCCGAGGGCGCATCGCGCTGTCGGGCGGTTACCTCCGGCCTCACGGGACCGGTCGGCGCCTCAAAGTCACGTCTCTATCGAGAACAGAGTCTAATTGGGCCGGAGAGGGGTCCGAGTCAAGGAAATCAGGCCCCGGGCCCTTGCTCCCGGGAGGGAGATAGGCTAGTTTTGACCGGTCAAATTGACCGGTCAAAACTATGAAGCAAGTTCAGTCTTCCATCGCCAAGGCCCAATTTTCCGAGTTGCTCGACGAGGTCGAGCGCGGCGAGACGGTCGTCATCACGCGCCATGGCAAGCCGATCGCGCGGCTGGTGCCGGACGAGGAGGCGCGGCAGGCAGAAGTCGGCCGCACCATTGAGCGCATCAAGGAGCTTCAAAAGAACGGGCCTCGTGCGACGATCGAAGAAATTATCGAGTGGAAGAACGAAGGACGTCGCTAATTGTCGTTGGTTCTCGACGCATCGGTGACCGCCAGTTGGCACCTTCGCGATGAAGGTCACGAAAACTCGAACCGCATTCTGGAGCGGCTCCACGTCGAGGGTGCATTCGTGCCGATGCACTGGTGGTTTGAAATTCGCAACGTGCTTATGAGAAGCGAACAAAGGGGCCGCGCTTCTAGGCAGCAGACGGATAGTTTTCTTGAGACGCTGCGAGGTTTGCCGGTCTCCGCCATGCCACTCCCCGATGAAATCCCCGTCATTGTCCTGGCGCGCCAGCATCGTTTGAGCTTCTACGACGCCGCGTATCTGGAACTGGCGCAGCGAGAAAGCCTCACGCTAGCGACGTTCGACCGCGATCTGATCGCCGCCGCCAAGGCCGAGCGCGTGCCGTTGGCGTAATCAATCCGTACTATGCAGAAGACATGACCCTCGCCGACACCATCCGCGCCCGTCCGCTGACATTCCTGCTCGGTTTCGCCGCAGTTTCGCTGTTGGGCCTGTTCCTGTTCGTGCCGCCGATCCCGCAGCCGCAGACCTATCACCGGTTTGCCGACGAGCGCACGATGCTCGGCATTCCGAACTTCTGGAACGTGGTGTCGAACCTGCCGTTCATTATCGTTGGCGCGATGGGGCTCACTCGCGTGCGCGGCAACCTCTCCGCCAGCACGTTCTTCTTCGGCGTGTTCCTGACCGGGTTCGGCTCGTCCTACTACCACTGGCGGCCGGACGACATCGGCCTGTTCTGGGATCGGCTGCCGATGTCGGTCGCGTTCATGGCGGCGCTCGCCTATGTGATCGAGGAACGGATCGACGAACGCATCGGCCAGGTGCTGCTGTGGCCGCTGATCCTGCTCGGCATCGTCAGCCTGCTGGTCTGGCTCAAGACCGACGACCTGCGGCTCTACGCCTGGGTGCAGTTCTTTCCCTGCGTGGTGCTGCCGCTGATGTTCTGGCTGCTCGCGCCGAATTTTACCGGAACGGTGTACTGGTTCGCCGCGGCCGGTCTCTATGTGCTGGCCAAGCTGCTGGAGCACTTCGACGCCGCAATCTTTGCCGCGACCGGCCATCTGATGAGCGGCCACGCGCTCAAGCACGTCGTCGCGGCTGGCGCTTGTTATGCGGTGTATCTGGCGTTCACGAGGCGCCAGCCGGTGAGCTGAATTGGAGCGGCAAACTCCGTTCACCTCTCCCCGCTTGTGGGGAGAGGTCGGCGAACAAAGTGAGCCGGGTGAGGGGGTACAATTCTATCGACAGGGCTGTACCCCCTCACCCCAACCCTATCCCCGCAAGCGGGGCGAGGGAGTTCACCGCCGATGACGCACCGCCTTGGGTCAAACGCGTCATTCACCGCAGCGGGCCGTAAACCTCGACCTTGGTTTCCTTGTCGTCCATGTCGCCGTAGAAAATCTCGATGGTCTCGACGCCCTTGAGGCGTTTCACGCCGGGCTTCTCGAGCTCGTCGAGCACCTTGCGCCGGATCGGTATGACCGCCGCCGCGCCGCCGACACCCGAAGCGACATAGGCGGCGCCTTTGAGATGGCGCAGCTCGATGTTCTTGCCAAACCGGCCCGGCTTCGCCTTGGTTTCCGGATCGAGCAGATATCCGATCCGGGCACGGAAATTTTTCAGGCCCGCCATTTCGTAGATCACGACCTCGGTCTTGCTGAGCTTGAGGTCGCGATCGTCGGCCATCTCGTCGACTTCGTCGAGCGCCTCGCCGACCAGGTCGCCCAGGTCCTCCCAGTCCCCCGACTTCAGCGCAGTCAACACGTGGACCTCGGGCAGCTTGCCGAGCGTCGCCGCCTCCTGGGCATTCGCGGGTGCGATGACGGCGAACAGGCCCAACAGGCAAAGCCAGCGCAGCATCACTTCACCGGGACGTAGACGGTCACCACCAGCTTGTCCTCGGGAGTCGTCACCGGGTCGGTCTCATACTCCTCGACGAAAATGTCCTGCGCTTCGAGCCGCTTCTCGTCGAGATAATTGGTGATCGCTTCGTAGGTGCCGTCCATCGAGTCGTACGAGCCGCGGTGCACGAACTTCAGCGAGCGGCCGGCTGGCGACTTGCCGACCTCGATGTCGCCCTTCGGGGGATCCTTCAACTCGTCCGCAATCGGCACGGCGGCCTGAAACTGGAAGCCGGTGTCGTCGGCGGACGTGTAGATCGTCATCGACGGGCCGGCGTGCTTGATGCCCTGCTTGTCGAGGAACGCATAGACCGATTTGAAGGCGTCTATCAGCGTGTCGTACGCGTTGTCCCAGGTGCCGTTGCCCTTGAGATAGACGATGGTCTTCGCGGTCAGCATCGTCTCCTCGCCGAACGGGTCGGTGCTGGGACGGGCCGCTGGTGGCTGCGGGGGGGCGAAAGGCGGCGGCGGAGGGTCGGCCTGCACCGGCGGCATCGGCTGGGCGGGCGCCGGGCTTTGAGCCTGCGCCGGCGACGCGAGGCCGAACGCCAGAACGGCGGCGGCGGCAATGGCCCGCAGGCACCTCATCGATGGCTCCTTGGCAAAGCTGCCGACTCGGGCAACGCGCGATGTTTAGCACTTCCGGCCAGGCACGATATGCCTGAAATGGTTGCGCCGTGCACGCTCCGCAAGCGCCCACGGACCAAGCGCCACTGGCTAACAGCCGGCATTTCCCCATATAAACCGGCGCAATCGGATAACGTCATGAGCGCGCTGGCCAACCGTCCGTTCGTCAAGTTGAACGGTTTTGGTAACGTGTGCGGGGTCGTCGACTGGCGCCGGCACCCTTCGGGGATCGAAGCCGCGGCGGCGCGCGCCGCCGCGTCGCCCAACGGCGGCGCCCCCTATGACCAGATGATGGCGCTCTATCCGCCGCGCACGGCGGGCACGGAATCCCTGATCCGCATCTTCAACAGCGACGGCTCGGAAGCCGGCGCCTGCGGCAACGGCATGCGCTGCGTGGCCTCGCTGGTTGCCAAGGAAACCGGCAAGGACAAGCTGGCCTTCGAGGTGGACGGCCGCGTGCTGCAGACCTGGAAGCATCCCGACGGGCTTTTCACGGTCGACATGGGCGAGCCGCGCTTCGCATGGAATGAGATTCCGCTCGCGGAAGAGTTCAGCGACACCCGCGCGATCGAGCTGCAGATCGGGCCGATCGACAAGCCGATCCTGCACACGCCTTCGGCGGTCAACATGGGCAATCCGCATGCGGTGTTCTGGGTCGATGACGTGAATGCATACGACCTCGGCCAGTTCGGGCCGATGCTGGAGCACCATCCGATTTTTCCGGAGCGCGCCAACATCACGCTGGCGCACATACGATCGCGCGATGAGATCGCAATCCGCACCTGGGAGCGCGGCGCCGGCCTGACCAAGGCGTGCGGCTCGGCGGCCTGCGCGGCTGCGGTCGCGGCTGCGCGGCTC
This sequence comes from Xanthobacteraceae bacterium, assembly GCA_040510745.1. Taxonomy (GTDB): domain Bacteria; phylum Pseudomonadota; class Alphaproteobacteria; order Rhizobiales; family Xanthobacteraceae; genus Z2-YC6860. Next base: position 1,961 of record JBEVIJ010000171.1, on the reverse strand, counting down.
AAGCGCACCGGCCGCAAGGTCAAGATCGTGCTGCCGGGCGGCGCGCTCGATATCGAGTGGCGCGAGAGCGACAACCACGTGCTGATGACCGGTCCCGTGCAGTTCGAGTACGAGGGCAAGTTTCCGGCGGCGCTGTTTGCAAGCGGCGCAGCCTGAAATGAGCGTCGATGTCATCACGTTCGGTTGCCGGCTGAATGCCTACGAGTCGGAGATCATCCGCCGCAACGCCGCGGGACTTGGCGATGCCGTCGTCATCAACACCTGCGCCGTGACGGTGGAGGCGGTGCGCCAGGCGCGCCAGGCGATCCGCAAGGTGCGCCGCGAGCGGCCCGATGCGCGCATCGTGGTGACGGGATGCGCCGCGCAGACCGCGCCGCAGGATTTCGCCGACATGCCCGAGGTCGATCGCGTGCTCGGCAACGAGGAGAAGCTGAGCGTCGAGGTGTGGGGTGGGCTCGCCGCGTCGCCGCGCGTGACGGTCTGTGACATCATGACGGCGAGGGTGCTGGCGCCGCACCCGGTCGATGCGCTGGAAGGCCACACCCGCGGCTTCGTGCAGGTGCAGACCGGTTGCGATCACCGCTGCACGTTCTGCATCATCCCGTTCGGGCGCGGCAATTCGCGCTCGCTGCCGGTGGCGGACGTGGTGGCGCAAGTGCGGCGGCTGGCGGACAACGGCTACCGCGAGGTGGTGCTGACCGGCGTCGACATCACCAGCTACGGCGCGGATTTGCCGGGCGCGCCGCGGCTCGGCGCGCTGGTCAAGCAGGTATTGCGCCACGCGCCGGAGATCGCGCGGCTGCGGTTGTCGTCGATCGATTCCGTCGAGGCGGATGCCGATCTGTTCGATGCGCTCGGCAACGAGCCGCGGCTGATGCCGCATCTGCATCTGTCATTGCAGGCGGGCGACGACATGATCCTCAAGCGGATGAAGCGGCGGCACTCGCGCGCCGACGCGATAGCGTTCTGCGAGCAGGTGCGCCGGCTGCGGCCCGACGTGGTGTTCGGCGGCGACATCATCGCCGGCTTCCCGACCGAGACCGATGACATGTTCGCTCGCTCGCTCGATCTCGTCGAAGAGTGCGGGCTGACGCACCTGCACGTCTTTCCGTTTTCGCCACGCCCCGGCACCCCGGCGGCGCGCATGCCGCAGCTTGTGGGCGATGTCATCAAGCAACGCGCCTCGCGGCTGCGTGAAAAGGGCGCGGCGGCGCTGGCGCGGCATCTTGAAGGCGAGATCGGCGCAAGCCGCCGCGTGCTCACCGAGGCGGGCGGCTTAGGGCGCACCGAGCAGTTCACCCCGGTGCGGCTCGGCGCGCCGGTCGCGCGCGGCCTGATGCTTGAGGTGGCGATCGCGGGGCATGACGGGCGGCGGTTGCTGGCGGCTTGACGGCGGCTCGGCTAAGATCGCCCGGACGGAATCGGGAGACCCTCATGACGGCTTCGAACGGCAACGGCTACGCCATCACCACCATGGCGCAGCTTGAGGCGCTCTATGACGAAGGCGTTTACCCACCGGCCAAGTTCAAGGAGGTAGACCGCATCACGGCGGCCTACCGCAAGCTGGTGGAGGCGTCGCCGTTCTGCGCGCTGGCGACGATCGGGCCCGACGGCCTCGATTGCTCGCCGCGCGGCGACCCGTCCGGTTTCGTGCGCGTGGTCGACGACAAGACCGTGATCGTGCCGGACCGCCGCGGCAACAACCGCATCGACAGCCTGCGCAACCTGATCAGCGACCCGCGCGTCGCGCTGCTGTTCCTGATTCCCGGCGTGAGCGAGACGCTGCGCATCATGGGCCGCGCCACGATCTCGACCGATCCCGAATTGTGCAGCGGCTTCATCATGCAGGGCAATGCGCCGCGCAGCGTGCTGGTGATCAAGGTCGACAAGGTGTTCTTCCAGTGCGCCAAGGCGATCGTGCGCTCCAAGCTGTGGGATCCGAAGACCCAGGTCGAGCGCTC
>JBEVIJ010000170.1:0-13036 GCA_040510745.1 Xanthobacteraceae bacterium | reverse complement strand
GCGCGAAGCCGCCCCAGAGGTGAGGGGGTTTCTTGGCCGACGTATAGCCGTAGCGGATGGCGTCCGGATTGGTGCGCCAGTTGGTGTTCTCGCAGTGGCGGTATTCGCCCTTGTGGCACCACTCGCATTTGCCGCAGCTGACATAGTGCTCGACAAAGACGAGGTCGCCCTCCTTGAAGCCCTTGTGGTTGGTGAACTCTCGGCCGGCCTTGGCGATAAAGCCGATGTTCTCGTGGCCCATGATGGTGGGCTTGTCGTTCGGCGGGTGTGCGTACAGCTTGACGTCGGTGCCGCAGATGCCGGCAACCTCCATTTTCAGCAATGCGCCGTCGGCCGGAACGTCCGGCATCGGATATTCGCGGATCTCGGTCTTGCTTGGCCCGGTTCTAACCGCCGCCAGCACTTTTTCAGCCACGGACACGTCCTTCCTCGATGGTGACGGACCGTCCGTCGCGGTGCATTCTAGTCGCCGTCATGCTTGGCTTCATCAACAAAAGCCCGCAGCACCGCGAGGCGCTGGACCGCGTGCGGGACTGGACGCGCGAGCGCTTTGCGTTGGACGACGAGGCCGCCATCCTGGTGGCCGAGGTTGCCTGTGCTCTGCCCGGCTGTCCGCCGCTCGAGACCGTCATCGCGTTCTGGAGCGGCGAGCGGCGGCACCACACCAAAGTATTCAAGCCGGTCAGCGAGGTGACGGCGGACGATCTCCCGCCGCGCTGGATGAAGGACGCGATCGCGGTGCCCGACGACTCCGAGTGCGATTGCTGTTGATGCCACCGCACAATCATTCCGGCTTGATGTTGGCCGCCTTCACCACCTTGCCCCACTTCGCGACCTCGTCGTCGTAGAACTTGGTGAATTCAGCGATGCTCATCGGCACCGGCACCGCGCCCTGTTCGTCGAAAATCTTCTTCACCTCGTCGGAGTTGAGAGCCGCGTTGATCTCCTTGTTGAGCCGCTCGACGATCGGCTTCGGCGTCCCGGCCGGCACCGCGATGCCCCACCAGTTTGCTGCCTGGTAGCCGGGCACGCCGGACTCGTCGATGGTCGGCACACCGGGCAGCAGGTGCGAGCGCCGCGTGTCGCTGACGCCGAGCGCGCGGAGCTTGCCGGCCCGCACATGCGACAGCGAGGCGAGATACGAGTTCATCAGGAGCTGGCTGTGGCCGCCCAGCACGTCGATCATCGCCGGGCCACCGCCCTTGAACGGCACCATCACCGTGTCGATGCCAGCCATCATGGAGAACAGGACCGACGCGGTGTGCGTGAAGCTGCCCACGCCGGCGTGCGCGAAATGCAGCGTGCCGGGCTTTGCCTTGGCAAGCGCGATCAGCTCCTTCACCGTTGTCGCCGGCACCGACGGATGCACCGTGAACACGCTTGGTCCGTTGCCCAGCGAGGCGGCGAACGAGAGTACCTTGGCGGTGTCGTAGTTGAGCTTGTTGATATGCGGATTGACCGCGTGCGCCAGCGAGACGAGCACCAGGGTGTGGCCATCCGGCGGCGCTGCGATCGCAAGCTCTAAGCCGATGATGCCGCCGGCGCCGGCGCGGTTCTCCGCCAGCACCTGCTTGCCGAGCCGGTCGCCGAGCTTCTGCGCGGCGAGCCGCGCCACGATGTCGACACTGCCGCCCGGCGCGAACGGAATGATCAGGCGCAGCGGCTTCGACGGATAGTCCTGCGCCACCGCGGGCGTCGAGAAAACGAGGAGAAGGGCAAAGGCCTTCAGCAGAGTTGCGCGCATGTTTCCTCCGACGTTGCTGCGTTCTCGATTGTCGTCCCCCGCGAAGGCGAGGACCCATCTTGCCACGAATTCGTTGTTCCATGGGTCCCCGCTTTCGCGGGAACGACACCGAATGAATTGCTGCGATTGTGCCTGGCATTTCCATCCTTTCAGCCATGCGAAATTGCGCCCGGGTTTTTTTGAAAGGCGCGGGCTCGCCTCCAGTTCCGTGCCCCTCGGCAAGTCCGAGGGGATGGAGCGCCAAGCGGCGCCACATCTTTGTTCCCGCCGTTGCCTGTGAGGGCTACTCGGCGGGGGCGCCTCGAATTTGCGAGGCGCGCGCCTCTCGGCGCTCCATCGCGGCGATTTTTGGTTCCTCGGAACCGTAACTTTAGCGACGGATGGGTGGGCCTTCCGCCTCGGGATCGGGAGACTTTCGCCGCCCTTCCTCCATCACCTACCAGCCCACTAAAAGGCCGCCCCACATAGTTGGGACGGACGGTGACCCGGGCCTCCCGGAGCCGGATTTGCGAGATCCGACCGCAGGCGCCGCACCCACCCCGCTATCAAAACGCCTCATGAAAGCGCCCTCGGCTGGATGAGATTGCACGAATATAATCCTATTACCGGGCAGTGTCAAGCGGTTGAGGGAGTCAATTTGTACCGATTGTTCAGGGGACGCGCGCGGTAAGCTTGATGGCAATAATTCGGAGCTAGAAAGGGAGTCGCCCGGCCCGCTGGATTATCTTTGGAGCAATTCGCTGCTGGATATTTCTACAGAACGAGCGAAGATGTGAGAGGGGATGCCTGAGTGCTTGCGCGCCTGATCGCCATTGCGATGCTCGCTGTCGTGAACGCGCCCGCGAGTGCGCGGGCCCAGGAGATATCGCCCCAGCTCATCGCATGTCATGACTATGCGACGAGACGATACATCGCCAACTTCCGTCAAGTCGGCCTGCCTGAAAAACATGACGAAGCTTCGATCGTCGTCACGGTGTTTCAAAACGATAATCCGAAATTCGAAGAGTATCTTGCCGAGTGCATGAAGCGCTGGGACAAGGAAGATCGCTAGGCCGCTTCTGCCGGGGCATTGGAAATCCTCCGGCGCCTTCACAACGTCGCCGATCTGGCAGAGCCGCCCATTACCCCTGGACAAAATTACAGCGGACACTATCGGCGCTTCGCTAGCGAGATTTTGCTGAACCGGACACCTTTGCCATCAGGAAGCCGCTTCGCGTCGTAGCCGGCGTCGCGCACGGCGATGCGCTGCAGGCGCGGATGCTCCGGCGTGTCGTCAAACCACCACTCGGCGCGCTGCGCGGCCCGCGGCAGGCCGAAGCCGAGTATCTCCTCGATCTCGTCGAACGTCATGACGAGCTCGTCCTTGACATGGCTCTTCAGGTGGTCGCGCAGCAGATCGTATTTGTTGTCCGTCATCCTGCCGTGCTCGCCCTATCCAGGAACTCCATCACGCGTTTCGCCGAGTTGTCCTCGCGCTGCTCCGCGACCGGCACATCCCAGTATTCGGACTTCGGCAGGCATTCCTCGAGATAGCGCGCCGCCGAGGTGGCGTGCGAGGCGTCCTGGCCGGGAATCACCAGCGCGGGGATATCGAGCTTGAGCATGTCCCCGGGCTCGGCGCCGGGCGCGGTATCGCGGTCGAACAGGTTGCGCATCATGGCAAGCGTCGTGCGCTGATAGGTGTCGACGTCCTGCTTCGCGTATTCTTTCGCGAACTCGCGGTCGCGCTTGATCACCGAGGCCCACGGCCCACCGCGCGGATCGGCGCCGAACGGCTTGCCGTCCTTCTCCACCAGCGCGACCACGGCGACGAGGCCCTCCTGCTGCACGAATGCCAGATGCTCGGCGAAACGCTTATGGCTGGCGATGCGGTACTTTGCGCCGCCGACCGGCCACCACAGCACCATGGCCCGCACCATGTTGGGCATCGCCGTCGCGAACGCTGTGACCGGACAGCAGCCCATGCAGCCGCCGAGCAGGTGCGCGCGCTCGATGCCGAGATGATCGAGTAGGCCCTTGCCCTGCGCCACGTAGTGCGCCCAGGTCAGCGCCTCGACCCGGCCGCCGGACTGGCCGCACTCGCGGCGGTCGAACACGATGCAGGTATATTTTTTCGGCAGGTGATCGATCAGCTTGATCTTGGCGTAGATGCCTTGCGTCGACCACATCTCGATCACGGCGTTGAAGCCGCCCGGCGCGTACATCAGGAGCGGCGGGCCTTGCCCGATCGTCTCGTAGCGCGTCGCGATGCCGTCGATGGTGACGAAGGGCATGGTGGAATTTCGCTCAGCTCTCTATCGGCCTCAGGATGAGGGCGGATGATACACAGCCTGCGACGCAATCGCGCGATCTCAGGCTTCACCCCTTGATCTGCCGGCCCGCCCGCGCATCCGCGATCAGCGCTGTGAAAGCATCGAGTGCGGCGTTGGCGGTGTTGGTGTAGGTATCGACCTTGGAGCCGAGCCATTTCTCGCCGTAGCCGATCGCGGTGATGGCGAGCCGCACGCGGCCGTCGAGCCAAGGGCCGCCGCCGAAGCCGCCAATCACCGGAATGGACACCGCCTTCACCACCGCGGCGCCCACGACCGGCCCGGAGTTTGTGAAATCGAGCGCGCAGGCGCCGCAGGCTTCAAGCAGCTTGGCCTCCTCGACCAGCTTGGCCGTCATCTCCGGCGTGGCCCGCGCGCCGGCTGAGTTCTGCGCGCTGTAAGGGATGCCGTGCTTGGCCGCAGTCTGCGGCGTCAGACCGAACTGCGCGAACACCGGGATGCCGGTTTTGACCACGGCGCGCACCGCATCGGGATAGTCGGCGGCGGCGTCAAGCTTCACCATGTCGGCGCCGCCTTCCCGCATCAGCCGCTTTGCGGCGCGCACGGCGGCCTCGGGCGATTCCTGCACCGGGCCATACGGCACGTCGCAGCTCACCAGCGCGCGGGTGGCGCCGCGCCGCACCGCTTTGCAGCAGATCAGCATCTCGTCCATTGTGACCTGGAGCGGGTCGTCATGGCCCCAGAGATTGACGCCAACCGAATCTCCAACCGAAATGAAATCCACGCCGGCTTTGTCCGCGATCCGCGCGATCGGGGTGTCCCAAGCGACCACGCCGACGCTCTTGTTGCCGTCGCTCTTCATCTGCTGAAGCGCGGCGACGGTGATTTTGGCTGTCATGGGGTCATAAAAGAGGAGAGCGGACGGTGTTTCAAGCGACAAACCGTCACCCGTGCGCCTGCGGCTATTTCTGCTGTGCGCCGTAGACCGCCTTTACCTTTTCCAGCAGCGCTGGCGTGATCCTGGCGACGTCGCCGACCAGCTTCTGCAATTCCTCGCCGGTGATCGGGCCGAGGGTGAGCTTCAGCTTGTTGGCGTCCTCGATGTATTCAGGGTCCTTGGTCATGGCGTCGAATGCGCGGCGCAGCGCGGTGACGCGGTCGGCCGGCGCGCCGGGCGTGGTCATGAAGGCGGTGCCGACCTCGGTCGCGTTCATCACTGCGGCGAGGATGGCGCGTTCCTCGTCGTTGCGCGCAAGCTCGACGGCGGTCGACACTTCGGGCAATTCGGGGTGCCGCTTGAGCGCGTATTGCACCACGATCGAAATTTTCTTGGTGGGGTACCAGTCGGGATGCCCGACCTTCACGGCGGTCCACGACGTCGAGTGCCCGTCGACCTCGCCGCGCTCGACCGCGAGCTGCGCCTCGGCGGAGCCCTTGTAGCCCATGATCAGCTTGAACTTGGTGCCGAGCACGTTGTTGGTGACCAGCGGATAGACCGACACGGTGGAGCCGACGCCGGTGCCGGACAATTTGGATTCCATGTTCTGTGCGTCGGCGAACGTCTTCACCGGCGAGGTGTGCCAGAGGAACACCATATTCACGAGCGAATCCACGCGGCCGATCCAGTTCAACTCGGCGGTCTTGAAGCGCACGCCCTGGGTGCCGAGCTTCTCGTCGAGCGCGGCGGTCGGCGCGCCGATGCCGATCGTCAGGCCATCCTTCGCCGCGATATTGTACAAGTGCGCCAGCGCCAGGAAGCTGCCGGCGCCCGGCATGTTCTTCGGCACGATCGAAGGATTGCCGGGGATGTGCTTGCCGAGATGGCGCGCCACCAGCCGCGCGTACACGTCGTTCGACCCGGCCGGCGGATAGCCGATGATCATGTCGATCGACTTGCCCTTGTAGAATTGCTCGACCGTCTGCGCGGAGGCGGACGCGGCGGGCAGGGCGAGGGCAATGGCAAAACAGGCGCGGGCGAATTTCATAAGTATGTTCCTCGGGCTTTCCCTCGGCAGCTTACGAATGCGGCCGCTTGTTGCGCAACATTCTTGGGAGCCTCTGATGTGCGGCCGGTGGTCGCCATTCTCCGCTGTCGTCCCCGCGAAGGCGGGGACCATCGGGCAACAACTTCGATTGGTGGTTATGGGTCCCCGCCTTCGCGGAGACGACACGTGAGAGAGTCGAGGACGACGACGGAGAAAATTACGCCCGCAACGCCCGCAGCATGTCCTCGACGTATTCCTCGGCGCTGGCGACCACCAGCATGAGCGCCCAGGGGCGAAGCTGCGACAGCGTCTTGCCCAGCGCCTCGTCGGACTTGTCGGCCCCGCCGAGGATGAGCCCGGTCGTCATCACGCGCTTGAGGCTGCACGCCTCGCCGATGATCGAGGCCGCGCCCGCGCTCTCGCCGGCGGCGGCCACCATCACCACCAGGTCGGCGCCGTTGACCTCTTCGACGAGATTCTTGGTGCGGCCGGCAATATCCGACAGCCAGCCGGCGAAGCTCTCGCCGGCCTTCGGCGCGCTGCCGAACGCCGACGCGGTGAAGAACGTCGCGCGGCTCCATTGCCGCTGCGCCAGCGTCTTCACCACGCGCTCGCTGGGTGGGTCGAGCGCGATCACCTTGACCGCGCGTGGTAGAGAGTTCGGTGCGTCGATCCGAAATCGCGCCTCGGTGGCGCTGGACATGCGGGCGGATTCGGATTGCATGATCAGACCGTCGCGTGTTCCTTGCCGGTCTGCACCACCAGCGCTTCCTTCGCGGCCTCCTTGAACGGCTGATCCGGCGGCAGCACCACCGCGGCCGAGCGGCAGCGCTGATGCTCCAGCGCGATGCCGGGCGGCGTCTCGCCCTTCTCCATCGCCTTGAGCGCGCGCAGCAGGCGATGGCGCGCCATGATGATGCCGTTGTCGGTCGAGACCAGGTTCTCCTTGGCGCGGTCGACGATCGGACCCATGCTCTCCTGCAACGAGGCGTCCTGCATCGCGATGCCGTAGACGCCGCTGTAGGTGTCGCCGCGCTTCTGCGCGGCGCGGTCGATCAGGTAGTCGTTGTCCTTGTTCTGCCTCGGACGGAACGTGCCCGGCACATACTCGTTGTGGATGCCCTTGCCCGCCTGCATCGACTCCAGTTCGTGCGCGGACAGCGGCCGCGTCACCTTGTAGTCGAAGCTCCAGGCCCAGCAGTTCTCGTCGTCGATCGGCACCCAGAAATGGCCGTGCACCGGATGATCGGCGCGCGGCGGGATCATGGTGAAGGCCGGCATCACGTATTGCGTGACGCGCCAGTAGTAGTGTCCGTTCTCGGCGTTGCGGCGCGCGCCGATGTAAAGTCCGCCGGGGCTCTCGACGACTTCGAACACCGGCTTCTTGTCGCCCATGTTGTACCGGTTGCCCTTCGAGCCCTTGAACAGGGGGTCCTTGTCGAGCTCACCCGAGTGCAGGAACGAGACGTGGCTGGAATCGATGCCGCCCTCCATCGCCTGCAGCCAGTTCGATTCCTGCAGCCGCTTCGACGTGAAGCTGCGGTCGGCCGGCACCACGGCGAATTCCCACTCCGGCAGCGGCGGCTGTTGCTCCGGCGGGCCCATGTAGGTCCACAGCACACCGCCGCGCTCGACCAGAGGGTAGGACTTCAGCTTGATCTTCTTGCAGAAGCCGCTCTCGGTCGGCTCGGACGGCACCTCGATGCACTGGCCGGTGTGATCGTATTTCCAGCCGTGGTACGGGCAGCGCAGACCATTCTCCTCGTTGCGGCCGAACCACAGCGACACGCCGCGGTGCGCGCAGAATTCATCGGTCAGCGCATAGCGGCCCTGCGTGTCGCGCCATGCGAGCAGCCGCTCGGAGAGCAGCTTGACCCGCACCGGCGGGCACTCGTTCTCCGGCAGTTCCGAAGCCAGCAGCGCGGGCTGCCAGCTCAGGCGGAACATCCGGCCCATCGGCGTGCCGGGCCCGGTCTGGGTGAGGAGGTCGTTCTGTTCTTTCCGAAGCATCGGAGGCTCCCGGATCGTTGTGCCGACTTGGTGCGCCTAAAACGCCAATTCATCAAGTCTTATCAGGCGGCTAGCGTTGACCGGGCGACAAAACCCATGGTCTAAGATTGGCGCTCATTCTACCGCAAACCACCCTCCAAGAGAACCGCCGCCGTGTCCACGAGAGTCGAACTTTGCAAGGCCGATGATGTTGCAGCCGGAACGGCGCTCAGGGTGGAGGCAGGAGGCGTCGTCGTCGCGGTCTTCAACATCGAGGGCGAGTTCTACGTCATCGACGACGCCTGCACCCACGGCCCCGGCTCGCTGTCGGAGGGCTACATCGACGGCGACGTGATCGAGTGCAACTTCCACAACGGCCAGTTCGACATCAAGACCGGCGAAGTGGTGTCGCCACCCTGCATGATCCCGGTGAAAACCTATCCCACCAAGGTCGAGGGCGGCACGGTGGTCATCGAGGTGGATTGAAAGGCCGCGGCCGGTAGGCGATAACAAACGTGTCATTGCCGCTGGAAGGACCATCATGCTTCGCTCGCTCGCCGTAACGTTGGTGCTGACCGCGCTGTTTCTCGTGACGGCCACTGGCTTCGGGTCGGTGGCGTTTGCGCATGGCGGTGACCATTCGCACATGAGCGTCGCCGATCTGGCGACGCACCTATCCGCCAGCTGGGACCACCGGTCGACGATTGTGGCCATCGGCGGGGCGTTCGCGCTCGCTGCGGCCCTGGTTCTGCTGACTGGCAAGAAACGAGCGCGTTGACTATCGCGGCGCGGCCTTGGCCGCGGCGCTGCCCGGAAAGATCAACGACTTGATCACCACCGGCACCGCGCCGGAGGCATCGAGCATCGCGCCGATGTCGATGTAGTCGAACTCCTTCAGCTCCAGCCCATCGATCGAAACGATCGCGTTGGCGATCTTCATCTCTTCGCGCAGGTGAATTCCGATCAGGCCGCCGACGTCGCCATCGCCGGCGAGAATGAGCGGGTGATTGCGCGCGAGGCCGTCGCGCAGTCCCTCGACCGCGCCGCGGCAGAACGCGTCGAGCCGCTGGAACGTCGCCGAGCCTTGCCATGGCACGAACAGCGCCACGGGTGTCTCGCCACCGGCGAGATCGAGCCGCTTGAGCATGGACTGCACCGCGTGGGCCACCGCAGAGGGGTCGATGACTTCGCCGTCGAGTGGCAATACCGGTGCGATCACCGGCACGTTGCGCAGCGGCAACGCATCGAGCGGCGACACGTAGATCGTGCTGCCGCTGAGCTGAATGGTGTACTGCGACGCGCCGACCACGGTGGCGCGGATGCCTTCCAGCGGTTGCTCGAGATTAGGGCAGAATGTCTCGACCCGGGCGCGAATTTCCGCGGCCAGCAGCGGGCCGAGGTCGCCAAATTTTTTGGCTTCGTTGCCGTAGATGAACTCCGACACTCCGCCGGAAAACGTCAGCTCTTTGACCCTGCCGCCATACCCAAGCGGATCTGTGCGCAACAGGCTTTTGCCATCCGCGGAAGGCGCGCCGCCTTCCATCGCCTCGAACAGGCGGTCGGCCATCGCGCTGGCGATGGCGCCGCCTTGATCGAGCGTCAGCATCGCACCGACCGTCACGTCGATACCAAGCTCCGCGGCAAAGCGCCTGCCTGCCTCCTCGACCCGCAAAATTTGGCCGTCTGGAGCAAGGCAAAGAAGCCGCGCACCCACATCGAGTGCCGCGACATTGGTGACCTTGCCTTCGGCGCACACGGCGATCTTGGAGGTGCCGCCGCCGACGTCGACGTTCATCACCACGCATTCGTCGCGGATCGAACGAGCCACCGCGCCGGAGCCGTAGGCTGCCATGATGGTTTCCAGGCTGTCGCCGGCGCTCACCGCCACCATCTTGCCGGCCTGCCGCGCGAACAATTCGCCGATCGCACGCGCGTTGCTTCGGCGAAGCGCGACGCCGGTGAAGATCAACGCGCCGGTGTCGATTTCGTCCGGATCGACCTTGGCGTCCGCGTACTCCTTTTTGATAAAGGCACCAAGCGCCTCGGCGTCGATCGTTTCGCCCTCGGAGTAGGGCGTCAGCAGGATGTCGGAGCCGTAGAACGTCTCGCGCTCGCTCACCACATAGCGGCTGTCTAGCCGCTCCAGCACGATACGCGAGAACACCAGGTGGGAGGTCGACGAGCCGATATCGACGCCCACGGTGAGCAGGCAGATTTCGTCCTCGCCCTCCAGCGTACGGCCGGTCGAGGAGAAAAAAACGCGCCCGCCCTGGTCGTCGTCGGTCATTGATCGGCTGCTCGCAAGCGGCAACAATGCGCGCTCATAACCCATGAGGGCTCGGTTGCGGTCAAGGCTCATTTCATGAGACGTCGCATCATCCTGATTTCCGCGCTGCTGGTCATGTGCCCCGACGCGGCCTTGTCGCAACAATCGGTCGAGGACTTCTACCGGGGCAAGAAGATCGATTTGATCATCGGCTATTCGTCGGGCGGCACCTACGATCTCTACGCACGCCTCGTCGCGCGCCATCTCGGCCAGCACATTCCCGGCAAGCCGCTGATCGTGCCACGCAACATGCCTGGCGCCGGCAGCCGCGCCGCCGCGACCTGGGTCTATAGCGTGGCGCCGCGTGACGGCACGGTGCTGGCGGCGGTCGACCAGTCGCTGTCGCTGCAGCAGGCGGCCGGCGACAAGCGCATCCAGTTCGATACCACCAAGTTCATCTACATCGGCAACCCGGCAAGCGAGAACAACACCACCGCGGCCTGGCACGGCTCGGGCATCAAGACCATTGAGGACGCCAAGCGCCGGGAAGTGACGGTGGGCGCGACCGGTGGCTCGACCTCGTCGCAATATCCCAAGGCGATGAACGCGCTGCTCGGCACCAAGTTCAAGATCATCCTCGGCTATCCCGGCGGCAACGATATCAACATCGCGATGGAGCGTGGCGAGGTGGATGTGCGCGGCTCGAATTCATGGCAGTCGTGGAAGAAGACGCGGGCCCACTGGCTCGCCGAGAACAAGATCAACATCCTGGTGCAGATCGGATTGAAGAAGGTGCCTGAGTTGCCTGACGTGCCGCTCCTGATGGACCTCGGCGCCACCGACGACGACCGCACGCTGCTGCGGCTGCTTTCCGCATCGACCCATATCGGACGGCCGATCTTCACCACGCCCGAAACGCCGCCCGAGCGCGTCAAGGCGCTGCGCGATGCATTCGACGCGATGATGCGCGATCCGGCGTTCCTGGAGCAGGCGAAAAAAGAGAATTTCGATATCGACGCGGTGTCCGGCGACGCGCTGCAGAAGCTGATCGGAGAAATCGTCGCGATGCCGGCGTCGCAGGGCGAGCGGCTCAAGAAGATTTTGGAGTAGGAAATCGGCCCCATGCTTCGAGACGCGCTTCGCGCTCCTCAGCATGAGGCCGTTCGAGAGTTAGTCGTTACGCCTTCAGCTTTAGCAGCGCATCCGCGTTTCCGTAGCACAGCTTGGCCATGTCGGCCGGCGCGAGGCAGACCTCGTCGAGGAACGTCCGGCCCTGCGAATCGAGCGCGTACGGATAGTCGACCGAGAATAGGATGCGGTCGATGCCGAAGGTCTGCAGCGCCGCGAGGAATGGCGGCTGGCTGAAGATGCCGCTGGTGGTGATCCACACCTGTTCGAGGATCTGCTGGCTCGGCGGTCGCGACAGGTGGCCGATGTCCGCGACGGAGGTTTCGTCGACACGCACCAGCATCACCGGCAGCATCTCGCCCATATGGCCGATGATGACCTTGAGCTTGCGATGCTTGTCGAGCGAGCCGGCCAGCACCAGCCGCAGCGTGTGGATGGCGACCTCCGAGTGCCAGCCCCAGCCCGCGCTTTCGAGCACGCGGCCGGCGCCCGGCTCGAGGCCGGAGTAGTAAGCCTGCCGCACCGACTCGGGGGGCAGGTGAGGATGGATGTAGACCGGCACGTCGAGCTCGACCGAGGCCGCGAGCACGTCGTCATAGCTCGGGTGGTCGAGGAAGCGGCCCTCGCAGGTGCCGTTGATCATGGCGCCGACAAAGCCAAGCTCCTTCACCGCACGCCTGAGCTCGGCGGCGCAGTCCTTGGGGCTCGCCATCGGCAGCACGGCCCAGCCCGCGAAGCGCTTGGGGTTCTTGGCGCACATGGTCGCCAGTTGATCGTTCAGGGCGCGGGCGAGCGTGACGCCATCCGGACCGGGGACAAGGTCGGGGCCGGGGCCGGTGTTGGAGATCACGTGCACCGTCACGCCGGCATCGTCCATCGACTTTAGCCGCCGCTCGCCCATCTCCGGCGCGAGTTCCAGCGGATTGACGCGGCCGGGCGGCAGCCGGCGCGGCTTGAAGCCGCGTGCACTGATCGCATCCGGATTGACGTATTTCTTGACCAGGTCAGGAGCGGTGAAATGCTCTTCGAGCGCGACAACACGCATGGACGACAGCCTCCCAAATTTTTCCCGGGAGGTTGTCGCATTGATTGTTGCGATTGAGCAAGCGGCGCTACGCGATGTCCCGCATGCGCCAAGCGAGGTTCACTCCTTCGGGAGCTCGCCCTTGTAGTTCTTGTCGTAGTATTCGGGCTTCATGCGGTTCTCGACGCCCTCGCGCTTGAGGCGCTCGTCGTACTCAGCCTTGATGTACGGGTCCTCCATCCAATAGGGGATGGCGCTGCCGCCCTCGGGGATATCCATCGCGGTGTAATCGATGTGCTGCTCTCCGGGCGGACCGGGCTCACGGCCGGGATTGTGCGGGCCGAACCAGGCGGTGAGCCGCAGCGGCTCCTTTGAGGCGCCGAAGTGCTGGTGATACCAGCGCGCGCCGCCCGGCGCCGCCGACACCAGGCCGACCGGCTCGTAGTCGACGCGCTTGATCTCGCTTTCCTTGCCGTCCTTCCACGGCGTCACGCCGTTCCGCTCCGGCCAGGTGTAGGTGTAGCCCTTGCCCTTGATGCAGATCAGCACGGCGGCCGAGGTGTGCGCGTGCGCTTTGGAATAGCGGCCGTTCTCATGCTGGCCGATCCACAGATAGAACGTGTTGCCGGT
>JBEVIJ010000169.1:0-5218 GCA_040510745.1 Xanthobacteraceae bacterium | reverse complement strand
AACGCGATGGCGGCAACCGCCTCGGGGATGGCGTTGACGCCGACGATCAGCGGACGAAAGCCGGACCTCGCCTGCGCCAGCGCGTCCAGCACGCCGAGCGCCATGGCGTCGTTGGCGCACAGCACGGCATCGGTGCCGGACCATTGATCCTTTGCGGCGAGGAAAACGTCGCGCGCCGTGGCGCGCTGGTATTCGCCCTGCAGCGAGCAGCGTACGGCGATCTCGTTGTGCTCGGCCAGCGCGTCTTGAAAGCCACGCAGCCGCAGATGGCTCGTCGCAGAGGCGGGCGCTCCCTCAACGATGATGATGGTGCCGGGCCCGGCTATCTTGCCGAACAGATAGCGTGCGATGTTCTTCGCCAGTGCGCGGTCGTCGGAGCCGACGAAGGTGACGCGCCGGCCCGCCGTGGTTGGCACAATGATGTTGAGCAGCGGGATGCTCGCCGCATCGAAGCCCAGGATGGCGTCGTTGACCTCCGTTTCGTGGCAGGGCACGAACACGGCGGCGTCGGGCTTTTCGGCGATGGCGCGCTTGATCAGCGCGATCTGCTCCGGCGCGCTGTCGGGCGCCTCCGGCACGTAGTGGGTGGTCGTCGCGCCAAACCGCGCGGCGGTGCGGTCGGCGCCGAGCCGCGCCGCGGCGTAGGCCGGATTGGTGCGGTTCTTGGTGAAGACGGCGATGCGCATGTTTGGCTCGGTTTCTCCATTGTCGTCCCCGCGAAAACGGGGACCCATCTATCAGGGCATTCGTTGCGCAATGGGTCCCCGCCTGCGCGGGCACGACATGGGTGAGAATCCTCACAGCGGTTTGTAGGCGCGGTCCATGTCCACATCGATCAGCATCGGCGCATTGCCCTTGATCGATTGCGCCAGCAGGTCGGTCGCTTCCTTCACGGTCTTCGCACGCTCCGCCTTGACGCCGAACGAGCGCGCCATGCCGACGAAATCGATGGCTGGGTCGTTCAACTCCATGCCGACGAACGTATCGGTCTGCTCGGCCGCGCCGCGCATCGCGGCGACGCGCTGCTTAAGGATGCGGTAGCTGGTGTTGTTGAAGATCACCCACGTCACCGCCACGCGTGAATGCGCGGCGGTCCACAGCGCCTGCGCGGTATAGAGTGCGCTGCCGTCGCCGGTCAGCGACACGACGGGGCGATCGGGCAGCGCGAGCTTGACGCCGATCGCGGCGGGCAGGCTCCAGCCGATCCCGCCGGCGCGCAGCCCGAAGAAGCTCTGCGCGTCGTTGCTGTTGATCAGCGACCGGGCGCCCGGCGCGGAGGATAGGATTTCCTCCAGCACCACCGCGTCCTTGGGCAGCATGGCGCCGATTGCTTCGAGCAGTGCGAGGGGCTGCACCGGTGTCTTGCCGGCGAGCGCGCGGGCTTTCGCCACCAGCGCGTCACGCTCGTTCTTGCCGGCGTCGGTCATCGCCTTGAGACGCGCATTGGCGGCGGTCCTGGCGCCGGCGGTCATGCGCGCCCGCACTGCGGCGGTGATGTCCGGCACCGTAGCTTTCGGATCGCCGAAGATACCGACCTGAGCCGGATAGTTCTTGCCGATCTGCCAGGGGTCGGTGTCGAGGTGGATCAGCGGCAGCCCCGGCGGCATCGGATTGATTTTCGACGGAAGCGACCAGCTGAACATGTCGCCGCCGACCGAGAACAGCAGATCGTGACGGTCCAGCATCTCGCGCACGCCGGCCTGGCTGCGGTTTATCGCGCCGCGATAGAGCGGATGCGATGCCGGGAACGACGCGCTGTTCGGCACGAACTCGACATAGACCGGCGCAGCGATCGTCTCCGCCAGCGCCGCCAGCTCGGCGAGCGCGCCGCTCTGCGCCACTGCGTCGCCGGCCATGATGACGGGACGCTCCGCCTTGGCGAGCAGATCGGCTGCGGCATTGACCGCATCGATATCGCCGCGGATGCGCGGCGCAATGCGGGTGGGCGCCAGCAGGTCGAGGTCGGCTTCCTGCTTGAGCACGTCGCCGGGCAGCGACAGGAACGCCGGGCCCATCGGCGGCGCCAGCGCCGTTTTCACCGCGCGTTGCACCATCCGCGGCAGGTCCTCCAGGCGCGTCACTTCGGCGGCCCATTTGACGAACGGCCGCGCGAGCGTCGGCAGGTCGGTGACCAGCACTGGCTCCTCGATGACGAATTCCAGGTCCTGCTGACCGGCGGTGACGAGCACCGGCGCGTTCGCCTTCATGGCGTCGTACAGCATGCCCATCGCGTTGCCGAGGCCCGGCGCGGCGTGCAGGTTGATGACGGCGAGCTTGCCCGACGCCTGCGCGTAGCCGTCGGCCATCGCCATCAGCGCGGCCTCCTGGAGGCCGAGCACGTATTTGATGTCGTGCTCGACGGCGAAGGCATCCATCAGTTGGAGCTCGGTGGTGCCCGGATTGCCGAACACGTGGGTGACGCCCTGCTGCTTGAGCAATTCGAGGAAGGCGCGTCGTCCGGAAATTACGGGCACGTTGTTCTCCAGTTCTTTCCACATGCACCGGCCGATTCCCTCCCCCGCTTGCGCGGGAGGGCTAGGGAGGGGGCATGCGTCATATTCAGAGATTCGCAATTGCCCCCACCCCAACCCTCCCCCGCAAGCGGGGGAGGGAGTTCACCACCGACGCCGATGGGGATGAGTTCAAGCATCAACAATTCACGACGCTTCCGCGCGGTTGAAATACGACGGCGTCGGCGTGCCGGGTTTCAACGAGACGTGGCTGTGGGTGCAGAGCCACGGCGCGCCGATCTTCTCCCGCATCAGCGTCGCGGTGGCGCGGCCGGGGCGGTCGAACCGTGTCGTCTTGTCGGCGTGCAGGCCGATGGAATGGAAGATCGCGGCGCCCATCGCCATCAGCCGGTCGGGGGAGATGGCGATCTCCAGCGTCGAGAGGTCGTAGCTGTAGCCCTCCATGGTGGGCCACACCGCGCGCCACTGCTCCTGCTCGAGCGCCTCCCGCGATGTCATCATCTCGACCTTGGAGCCGAACGCGATGGCATCCTCGGTAAACAGTTCGCGCACCCGCTTGAAATCGACCGCCGCGACCAGGCGCGCCCAGTTGACGAACCAATCGGCGATCGAGCGGCGATCTTCCTCCAGGACTTGCAGCCGTTTCATTCCTCGCCCCGATGCTTTTCTGGAAGCTTAGCGCGCACCCGGCGGCGATGCTACGCTTGGCCGTTATGCAGAAACTCGACCGCCAGACCGCATTCACCGGGACCAAGGACGTCGCCGAGCCGCTGCGCTTCGATCCGGCGCGGCTGGAGGCCTATCTGACGCGCGAGGTTGCCGGATTTGCCGGGCCGCTGACCGTGAAGCAGTTCAAGGGCGGGCAGTCGAACCCGACCTATCTGCTGGAAACGCCTTCGCGGCGTTACGTGCTGCGGAGGAAGCCGCCGGGCAGGCTGCTGCCGTCGGCGCACGCCGTCGACCGCGAGTTCCGCGTCATCAGCGCGCTGCATGCGCAGGGCTTCCCCGCCGCGGAGCCGGTGATCTATTGCGCCGATGAGAGCGTCACCGGCACGGCGTTCTATGTGATGGGCTTTGTCGCGGGCCGCGTGTTCTGGAATCCGGAGATGCCGGGTTCCAATCCGGCCGAGCGCGCGGCGGTCTACGACGCGATGAACGCAACGATCGCGCGGCTGCATTCGCTCGATCCGGGCAGCATCGGCCTCGGCGATTTCGGACGGGGTGAGAACTACGTGGCGCGTCAGGTCGAGCGGTGGTCGAAGCAGTACCGCGCGTCGCAGACGCAGCAGATCGACGAGATGGAGCGGCTGATCGAATGGCTGCCCGCGCACCTGCCGCCTGCCGGCGCGGTTCGGCTGGTGCACGGCGACTACCGGCTCGACAACATGATCCTGGCGCCGGACCGCGCCGAGGTGCTGGCGGTGCTCGACTGGGAATTGTCCACGGTCGGCGATCCGCTCGCCGACTTCACCTACCATCTGATGCAATGGCACATGCCGCAAGAGGACAGCGGCGGTGGCACCGGCTCGCTGCTCGGCTTCGATCTCCCAGCGCTCGGCATTCCGCCGCTCGCGGCGTATGTGGACGCTTACGCCGCGCGAACGGGACTCGATCCGCGGCCGTATCTGACCGTCTATCTGGCCTACAATTTTTTCCGCCTCGCCGCGATCCTGCAGGGCATCGCCGGCCGGGTGCGCGATGGCACCGCGACCAGCGAGCACGCTGCGGCGCGCGGCCTGATGGTGCGCCCGCTGGCGCGGACCGCCTGGCGCTTTGCGAGCGAGGCGGGGGCGTGAAGAAAACCGTAGCCCTCGCGCTGGGGGGCGGTGGAGCGCGCTCGCTCTCGCAGATTCCGGTGCTGGAGGCGCTGGACGATCTCGGCGTGAAGCCGGTCGCGGTCGCCGGCGTGTCGTTCGGTGCGGTGATCGCCGCGGCCTATTGCGCCGGCATGAGCGGCAAGGCAATCCGCCGCGCCGTGATCGCGCTGGCGCATGACCGCAGCGCCGTGTTCTCGCGGCTGATGGCGGCGCGCGCCGCCGGCCTGTCGGACTGGTTGTCCACGCCATTCGGCAACCCGCTGCTGATCGACGCGGAAAAGTTCTGCGATCGATTTCTGCCGAAAGAATTGCCCGACGATTTCGAAGAACTCGAAATCCCGCTGACCGTCGTCGCCACCGACCTGCACGGCCGCAGCGAGGCGGTATTTGCCGATGGCGCGCTGCGCTCTGCGGTCGCGGCGTCGATCGCGATCCCGGGTCTGATGCGGCCGGTCGAGCGCGACGGCCGGGTGCTGGTCGACGGCGCCGCGGTCAATCCGCTGCCGTTCGATCGCCTGCGCGGCAAGGCCGACATCGTGATCGCGGTCGACGCCGCCTCCGGACCGGGCAACGCCGGGGTGGTGCCGGACCCATGGGAGGCGCTCGCCGCCACCATGGCGGTGATCGGCCACGGCATCGTGGCGCACAAGCTCGCGGACGGCGCGCCCGACCTGCTGCTGCGGCCGAACGTCAGCATGTTCCGGCTGTTCGATTTCTTCCGCGCCAGCGCCATCCTGCGCGCCGCCGATCCGATCAAGGCCGAGGTCGGGGAGCGGCTGAAGGCGCTGCAATGACAGCGAAACGACAACCGTAAAATTTGAGGCTAATTCTCACTAAACAAGAGCCGAAATGTTGATGGACGCCGCATAGAAAGCGCACCCATGAACGTGTCGAGCATCGGCATCCAGACCATTCTGGCTGGCAGTGGAA
>JBEVIJ010000168.1:0-11249 GCA_040510745.1 Xanthobacteraceae bacterium | reverse complement strand
TGGTGCGAGTTCCGGCCGCGCCAGATAGGCCTTGATAAAATCGTCGGTCACCACGAGCCCGCCGCCCGCGTCGCGGTCGAGCAGATGGTGCCCGCAGGACAGCCAGAAGTCTTTGTTCATTTGGTCAATATAGCACCGACATTATCTGTCATCGCCCGCGAAAGCGGGATCCGTTAAGCGCAGTGGATACTGGATGCCCCGCTTTCGCGGGGCATGACACCGAAGTTACCCTTTGGCATCACCTCTCCCAAGCTTGGTCAGGTCGACCTTCTCTTCCGGCTCGGCCACGCCCACGACCACAAGGAAAACGAAAACGCGCAGCGGCTTCGGTCCGTCCTTGGGCCGCAGCGTGCGGAACGCCTCGCGGATTTCGCCGTCGTCAAAGCTGCGATGCACCGCGATCAGCGTGTCGGCCGGCTGGTTGCAGAGCGACTCGATGAAGGCGAGCTCGTCCTCTGCGGCTGCCACCGCCTCGTTGATGCCCGGCGCGCCGAAGTGTGCGACAAGCTGCTTCGCAAGCGCGTTGATCGCGGCAAGCCGGTCCTGCTCGCTCGCCTCGACGATCTGAACCAGCGTTGACCAGCCGAGCGATTGCACGCCGAGGAAGCCGCCACGGAACGCCGAACGCGCCTTGCCTTCCAGCTTGCCGGGATCGGCATCGGAGAACACAAATGCGCCCGATACCGCCCATTCGCCCGGCTCAGCCGCGTTGGCAAAGATAAAGGTGTCGGACGGATCGAGCCGGATGCTGCGGAGGAGCTTCATGGCCCTCGTATCCCGGGCGAGCGACGAACCGTCACTTCGGGCCCCCCGTCTTGGGGTCGAGCCACACCGGCGGCGCCTGTAGCACCGGCACAAGCTTGCGGCGCTCGACCTCGGCTTTGCCAACGCGCCGCACCAGCAGATCGCCGTTGTCATCGATGCTGCGGCTCACGCCTTTTTCCGGCTTGAGGCGCGGCAGGTAGTCCCGCGCCACCGCGGCGAAGCCTTCATCCTGCCAGCCGTCGACCTGCACCATGAGATGGCGCGCGAAGCTCTCCACCAACCGCGCGGAACCAAAATCGTCGAAGCCTTCGTCTTCGAGCGCCGCGGAGAGCGGACGAAGGCCCGGATCGCCCTCGGCCATCGATACGGTGCGGATCATGCCGCCGAATACCAGCCATGGCGGCGGCTCGTTCTCCGGTGTGTCGGGCCATGCGAGCTGTCCGCCCCCGGCTACGCCGCCGTCGATCTCGATGGTGCCCGGCCAGACGAACTCGATCGCCTTCTCCGGCGGCGCAAGCGCCGCCAGCGCATCGGCGAGCGCGGCCAGGCCCGCATAAACGGCGCGCCGCGCCGTGCGCATCGGCTCTTCGGGCTCCAGCACCACGGCGAATTCGGCGAGGTCAAAGCGCCCGACATAGACAAGCGTGCCGGCGCCGAGTTCCGCGGCGTGCGCCCTCGCATGAACAAAGGCATCGCCCACCTCGCGCAAGGTCACGAGGGTGAAGCCCGGCGGCAGCGCAAGCGCGGGCTTGGAGAGCGAATTCAGTCGTGATTCCGGCGACATAACGCGTGGCGCTTTCTGTTTGGGATCATTATAACCTAGTCCGAGCGGCGGCCAGCGGGGATCGGCAAGCCGCCCCCAAAGCCGGAGACCAAATGGCGGAAAAGCGCACCATCCTGGTGTGTTCCTGCGAGGACACCATGCCGCTCGACGCGGCCGCGATCGAGCGCGGCTGCCGCGGCGCGAATGTCGAGACTGGGCGCTATCTCTGCCGGGCCGAGGTCGAGCGTTTCCGCAAGCTGGCACAGGGCGGTGGCGACATCGTGGTCGGCTGCACCCAGGAGGCGCCGCTGTTCGCCGAATTGGCGGGCGAAGGCGCCGCCATTTCGTTTGCCAACATCCGCGAGACCGCAGGCTGGTCGAAGGA
The DNA here is from genome assembly GCA_040510745.1 of Xanthobacteraceae bacterium. Lineage (GTDB taxonomy): Bacteria > Pseudomonadota > Alphaproteobacteria > Rhizobiales > Xanthobacteraceae > Z2-YC6860. The sequence continues at coordinate 9,336 of JBEVIJ010000168.1, read as the reverse complement.
CGCCGCCAAGGCCGGACCGAAGATGGCTGCGCTGATCGCCGCTGCCTCAGAGCCGCTGCCGCTGGTGCCTTTCGTCACCCTCAACAGCGAGGGCGTGGCGCTGGTCTATGGCCGCGACGAGCAGGCGATTGAGGCAGCGAACCTGCTCAAAGATCATCTCGACGTCACAGTCCTGATTACCAAACCCGAGGGCCTCACACCGCAGCGCGTCACCGAGTTCCCGGTGGTGAAGGGCACGATCAAATCGGCGAAGGGCCATCTCGGCGCGTTCGAGCTGGTGGTGGACGATTACGCTGCTCCGGCCCCATCATCGCGCGGCGCGCTGAGCTTCGGCGCGGCCCGCGACGGCGCCGTGTCGAAGTGCGACATCGTGCTCGATCTTTCCGGCGAGACAGCGCTGTTTCCGGCGGCTGACCTGCGTGACGGCTATCTGCGCGCCGATCCCGGCGATCCCGCCGCGGTGCTGCGCGCGGTGCTGAAGGCGCGCGATCTCACCGGCACGTTCGACAAGCCACGCTACATCACATTTACCGAGGATCTCTGCGCGCACTCACGCTCGCGCATCGTCGGCTGCCACCGCTGCCTCGACCTGTGCCCGACCGGCGCGATCACGCCGGCCGGCGAGCACGTCGCGATCGACGCGCAGGTTTGCGCCGGCTGCGGCCAGTGCGCCGCCGCATGCCCCACCGGCGCCGCGGCCTACGCGCTGCCGCCCGCCGACGCGCTGATGCGCAAGCTGCGCGCGCTGCTGTCGACCTTTCGCGAGGCCGGCGGGACCAATCCGATCGTATTGCTGCATGACGAAGATCACGGCGCCCTGTTGATCGATGCGCTGGCGCGTCACGGCGACGGCCTGCCGGCGCATGTCCTGCCGCTCGCGGTCAACGAGATAACGCACGTTGGATTGGAGGCGGTGTCCGCAGTTTTTGCATATGGCGCAAGCTCGTTGCGCTTCTTGCTACGCGCCAAGCCGCGGCATGACGTAACGGGTCTGATGAAAACCATTGCGCTGGCGCAACCAATCCTCGCCGGCCTCGGTTTCGCCGGTGCGCGTGTCGCCACAATCGAGACCGACGATCCGGATGGGCTCGGCGTGGCGCTGCGCGAGATCAAAATAGAAGAACCATCACAGCGTCCGGCCAGCTTCGCCGCGGTCGGCGCCAAGCGCGACGTGCTTCGCCTTGCCTTGCGCGAGCTGCATCGCGCCGCGCCGGCGCCGGTCGATGTGATCGCGCTGCCGGCCGACGCCCCCTTCGGCACGGTCAACGTCAACGTCGAAGGCTGCACGCTCTGCCTCGCCTGCGTGTCCGCATGCCCGACCGGCGCGCTGTTGGGCGATCCAGAACGGCCGATGCTGCGTTTTGCCGAGGATGCGTGCGTGCAGTGCGGCCTTTGCAAGGCGACCTGCCCGGAGCAGGTGATCAGCCTCACGCCGCAGATCGACTTCCGCGCCGCGACCGCGTCGGCGCGCATCCTCAAGGAAGAGGAGCCGTTCCACTGCATCCGCTGCGCCAAGCCGTTCGGCGTCAAGAGCACGATCGAGCGCGTCACCGCCAAGCTCGAAGGCAAGCATTGGATATACAAGAATTCGGCGCAGCGCCTCGACGTCATCAAGATGTGCGAGGACTGCCGTGTCATCGCGATGTCGGAAACCGATTTCGATCCCTATGGTGCGCCGCGTCCCAACCCGCGCACCACCCAGGACTATCTGCGCGAGCGCGAGGAGCTCAAGGCTGAGCACGAGCGCAAGGGCGAAGGATGAGATGCCAGCGTCGTGCTCCGCTGTCATGCCCGCGAAAGCGGGTCATCCGCTTTCGCGGATGATGACGCAGAGGGGGTTACTTCGTCGCCTTCGCCAGAAAATCCACTAGCGCCTTGCGGTCGTCGGCGGAGCCGATCACCTGCTCCGGCATCTTGGTGCCTGGCGTATAAGCCATCGGGCCGACCTCGAACAGCTTCGCGACCGTCTCCGGCGTCCACACGATGCTCATCGTCTTGAGCGGTTCGGAGAAATTGTAACCGGGCAGCGATGCGATCCTGCGCCCGAAGATTCCATGCAGCGTCGGGCCCGCCCGGTTGCCCTCGTCGGGCGACAGCGTGTGGCATGCGATGCAGGCGCGGTAGACCTGCGCGCCACGGTCGTCGCCGTAGGCCGCCAGCGGATCATCCACGCCGCTGACCGGCACCGAGCCGATGTGGTCTCCGGTCGTGGCGTCCCAGCGCCTCACCATCCGGTCGGTCCCGCCGGTGACAAGCGTCCGGTTGTCGGGCAGGAACGCCGCCGACCACACCGGCAGGCCGGGCCCGACCAGCGTGCGCTGCAACTGCCGAGTAGCGCGCTCGATCACCGCAACCGAGCCGCGAATGCCGGCTGCGGCAACCAGCGCGCCGTCGTTCGTAACGGCAATCGCGATGATCGGCGTTTCACTGGCCGTGACCTCACTACGCAGGTCGCCATTCGGCGCGAGAAAGAAGACGCGGCCATCGGCGCCGCCGGCGACGATCTCGCCGTCGCGTGCGACGGCAACGGCGTTGAGCGGCGACGGGAGCGTGATGATGGTCGGCGTGCTGCCGTCGAGCGGCCAGATGCGCACGGTAAGGTCGTAGCTGACGCTGACCAGCGATTTGCCATCGGGCGCGAACGCCACACCATTGACGTTCTGATTGTGCCCCTCGAGCACGCTTGTGCCGCCGCCGCCGCCGCCGATCGGCCAGAGCCGAACCGTTCGATCCCACGACGCCGAGGCTATAGTCGAACCATCCGGCGACACCGCGAGCGAGACGACCGGCGCGGTGTGGCCTTCATGTACGGTTGTGGCCTGCGCCTCGCCTGGCTTCCACACCGCGATACGGCCGTCCTCGCCGCCCGTGATGAGGCGGCCATCCGGCGCGACCGCCACCGCATTCACCGCGCTTTCGTGGAAACGCAGCACCTGCTCCGCGGAATTGCTCTTGAGAGACCAACGAATGGCAGACGTATCGAAGCTGCCGGATATCGCAGTCGCACCGTCCGGGGAAACCGCCAGCGCGCGCACCGGTCCGCCATGGCCGCGCAACTGAGCGCTGGCCGGCATCGGGAAGCCCGCCGTGAAGCCCGTCGCGACGAGAAGCCACAGCGCGACAAAAGCAATGCGACGCTGAATACGGTTCGCGAGGCGGGGGCAGATCAAGCTTTCCATTCTCTAATATCGAAACTCACTCAGTCGCAGCGTACGGACATTCCGCCGTCAACCAAAATCTCCGTCCCAGTCACGAAGCGCGCTTCGTCCGACGCGAGGAACAACGCGGCGTTCGCGGTGTCGCGACCGTCGCCCATGAAGCCCAACGGAATGCGCTTAACTCTTGTTTCGAGCAATTTTTCGACGTCGCCGCCGGTGCGCTGCTTGGCGAGGCGCACCTCAACCATCGGTGTATGAAGCTGGCCGGGGATCACCGTGTTCACCCGGATGCCCTTCTTGGCGTACTGCACGGCGGTGACTCGCGAGAACTGGATCACGGCGGCTTTCGAGGTGGCGTAGCCGACCTGCGCCGAGCCGGTCCAGCGGGTGCCTGAGGTGGACGCCAGATTGATAATCGAACCGCCGTTTTGCCGTTCCATGATCGGCAGCACGTGCTTGCAGGTCAGGAACACGCTCTTGAGGTTGTAGTCGAGCTGCGCGTCGAACACCTCCTCCGCCATTTCCACCGGGCCACCGGCGGCGGAACCGCCGACATTATTGACGAGAATCTCGATGCGGCCGAACGCCTTCATGCAGGCCTCGACCATCGCTATGACCGAGGCGTTGTCGGTCACATCCCCCTCAAAAGTTACGACTTCCTCGCTCACCTCGCGGCATCTCGCGACGGTTTCTTCCATGGTCTTCGGGCTTTTGTCCGCCGCGAAGATTTTTGCGCCTTCCTGGGCGAAGCGGACCGCCGTGGCGCGGCCGTTGCCCCATCCGGGACCGACGCAACCCGCACCGGTGATCAGCGCAACCTTGTCTTGCAGCCTTCCAGCCATGCGAGTTGTCACACTCCCGCTTACTGCGACCCCCGCAGTCCGATCCTGTCGACCAGCGCACCCCACTTCACGCGCTCCGACTTGATGTAGTCGTTGATGCCGGCGACCGACGGCGTCTCGATCGGGATCAGCCCGATGTCGGCTGCACGCTTAATCATCTCGGGATCGCTCATGATCTCCTTCATCTCGGCATGCAGCCGATCGACGACCTCCTTCGGCGTCTTCGACGGCACCAGCAGCGTATGCCAGGACACCGCCTCGAAATCGGCAGCGCCGGAGACCTTGGCGAACGGCGGCACCTCGGGAAGCAGCGGCAGCGGGGTCGTGGACGAAACCGCGAGCGCGCGCAGCTTGTTGTCCCTGATCACCGGGATCGACGCACCGGCCTCGACGAAGCCGGTCGCAACATGACCGGCAACCAGGTCGGTCACGGACTGGCCGGTGGCCTTGTAGGGGACATGCGTTGCGTCGAACCCGAACCGCTGTTTGGTCAACTCCATGGCGATGTGCTGGAACACGCCGGCGCCGAGCGAGGCGTAGGTCAGCGGCGGGTTGGACTTCTTGGCGAGATCGAGGAACTCCGGCACCGTCTTCGCCGGCGAGCTGGGATTGACCACCAGGATCAAAGGCGACTTCACGTAGAGCGAGATCGGCGTGAAATCGTTGTCCGGGCTGTAGTTCATCTGCTTGTAGAGATGCTGGTTGATCGCCAGCGCCGAGCTCGTGAGCACACCGAGCGTGTGGCCGTCGGGTTGCGAGGTCGCGATTTGTGCGGCGGCAATCATCGTCGCCCCGCCAGGCTTATTCTCAACGATCACCGGCTTGCCGAGCGCCTGCGACAGCTTCTCCGCATACAGCCGCACCAGCACATCCATGCCGCTGCCCGGCCCAAGCGCTACGACGATGGTGATGTTCCGGGACGGGTAGCCCTTGGCCTGCGCCGGCGAACTAAGAGTGATTGTCAGAAGTGAAAGCGCGGCAACCGCGCAGCGCGACAACCAAGCCATCGAAGTCATCCCTCAGATTTTCTGTCCTCACATTAGGTGCACGACAGGTCCCGAACAAGCCCATTTCAGACCGCTACTCAGTTGCAATTGCCGCATCAAAGCTGGACGCAATCGTTGTTCGGGCCTAGCTACAGCGCATGCAAAGCGAGAAGGAAAAGGTCGCGCTGACGTCGATCGCCATATCGGCGGGCTTGACCGTGGCCAAGGCCGTGGTCGGCTTTCTCTCCGGGTCGCTGGCGCTGCTGTCGGAGGCCGCACATTCGGCAATCGACTGTCTCGCCACCATCATGACCTACTTCGCCGTGCGAATTTCCGGCAAGCCGGCCGACGCCGAGCATCACTATGGCCATGGCAAGGTCGAAAGCGTGACCGCGCTCGCCGAGACCGCGCTGTTGTTCGGGCTGTCCGGCGTGGTGATCTGGGAGGCGGCATCCCGGCTGTTCAGCGGTCACGGCCACGCGGTCGAAGCGACGCTCTGGGCGTTCGGTGTGGTTGTCGTATCGATCGTGGTCGATTTCTTTCGGGCGCGGCTGCTCTACCGGGTGGCGCATGAAACCGCGAGCGAAGCGCTGGAAGCCGACGCACTGCATTTCGGCTCCGACATGTGGTCGTCGATCGCGGTCCTGATCGGGCTCTGTGGACTCGTGGCAGGCTTTCCGTGGGCGGATTCCGCTGCGGCGCTGGTCGTCGCCGTGTTCGTCTGCGTCGCCGGCTGGCGGCTCGGCCGGCGCACCATCGACACGCTGACCGATGCGGCGCCCGTGGGCTCAGCCGACGCGGTCAGCAACGCCACCGCGCGAGTGCGCGGCGTGGTCGCGGTCGAGCAGGTCCGGGTGCGGCCGGTCGGCGACAAGCGATTCGTCGAACTCGTCGTGGCAGTGAGCCGCACGCTACCGCTCGACCGCGTGGAATTGCTCAAGCGCGAGGTCGCCGATGCGGTTCGCGCCGCCCTGCCACGCGCCGAGGTCAGCGTCGCCACCACCTCGCGCGCGGTCGACAACGAGTCGGTGATCGAGCGCGTCATGGTGATCGCGCGCAATCAGGCGCTGGCCGTGCATCACGTCACCGTGCACGACATCCACGGCAAGCTGTCGGTCTCGCTCGATCTCGAGGTCGACCGCAAGCTGCCGCTTGGTGGCGCGCACGACATCGCCGACCGGCTGGAAGCGGCGCTACGCGAGGAACTCGGCACCGACGTGGAGGTCGAAACCCACATCGAGCCGCTGCAGGCCGACGCCGCGGGGCGCGAAGCGCTCCCCGAGCGCATCCGGGCGGTGCAGCAGACGCTGGCCGAGATCGCCGCCGAGGGCGGCGTGGTTAGCGACATTCACAATGTGCGGGTGCGCGAGACCGACGAAGGCGAGATCGTCAATTTCCATTGCCGGGTCGACCCGGCGCTGACCGTTCAAGTGGTGCATGAGAAGGTGGATGAGGTAGAGCGCGCGCTACGCCGCCGCGCGCCGTCGATCAAGCGGGTGATCGGGCATGCGGAGCCGCGGCGCTGATCTTATTTCCCGATTCCCGCGGCCCGCAGCATCGCCGAATTGCGCTTCACTTCATCCTTGAGCTGCCTGTCGAACACATCCGGCGTCGTCACGCTGATTTCGACGCCCTGCTTGGTCAGCCGCGCCGCAAGAGCCGGCTCCTGAAGCACCCGGGCGATGTCGGCGCTCACCTTATCCAGGATCGGCTTCGGCGTTCCGGCCGGCGCCAGCACGCCGAACCAGGAGTCGTACTGGTATTCCGGCAGGCCCGACTCCGCGATGGTCGGAACGTTCGGCAGCACGGACGTCCGCTTGTCCTTGGCGATCGCAATCGCGCGCACCTTGCCGCTCTCGTGAAGCTCGGTCGCCAGATGAACGCTGAGGAAAAAAAGCTGAGAATCGCCGCGCATCACGCTGGTCACCGCCTCCGGCGCGCCCTTCTGGGGAATGTGAACGATATTGATCTTGGCGGTCTGCTTGAGGATCTCCGCGCCGAGATAAGACGTGCTGGCGAGGCCGGCCGACGAGAAGTTCATCTTGCCCGGCTCGGCGCGGGCAAGTCCGATGAACTCAGGCAGGTTCTTGGCCGGCAAGCTGGGCGGCACGATCAGCGCCTGCGGCACGCTCGCCACCGGCGTGACGCCGGTGAAATCGTTCGCCGGGTCGAACGGCAGGTTGGGGTTCACCACCGCGCCGATGGTGTGGCCGTTCGAAGTCAGCATCAGCGTATAGCCATCGGCCACTGATTTCGCCACGCTGTTGGTGCCGGCGATGCCGGGACGGTTATCCACCACCACGGTCTGCTTCCAGAGCCTGGTCAGTTCGTCGGAGAGGACCCGGGCAAGGCTGTCGGTGCTGCTGCCGGCCGAGAACGGCACGACGATGCGCACGGTCTGGTTGGGATAGCCATCCTGGCACCAAGCGAGCCCGGTCCCGGCGATCCAGGCCGCTGCTGCGAAACCAGCGATGCGGTGCGCGTACATGCGGTCCCCCTGGGTTTGGCTCTGGCAGCGAGTGTCGCGCCGAACTTGCCGCTTTCCTAGAGGGCTTCAAACAAAAACGGCCGGCAGCGCGGGGCTGCCGGCCGTTCCACTGTGCCGTCGAAGCGGCTATTGCGAACCAATCCCCGCCGCCTTGAACGTCTCGGTGAGTTGCGCCGTCTCGTCGCGAACGACCTTATCCATCGCCGCCGGCGTGTCGGTGACGCCGATCAAGAACTGCGCCTTGAGCTTGTTCTGGATGTCCGGCGTCTTGATCGCGTCGGCCCAATCCTTGCTGATCTTGTCGCGGATCGCCTGCGGGACGGCGGCTTGCGTCATCAGCCCGAACCAGGAGTCGTAGACGAACTTAAGGCCGGCCTCGGTGAAGGTCGGCGTATCCGGCAGTTCCGGAATGCGCTGCGCGGTCGCCGCCGCGATGGCGCGGACCTTGCCGGCCTGCGACTGGTCGCGCGCCAGGTTGATCGGAGCGAAGTAAAACTGCGCGTCGCCGCGGATCACCGCGGTCACCGCGTCCGGCGCGCTGCGGAACGGCACATGGACGATGTCGATGGCAGCAACACGGCGGAACTGCGCGCCGGCGATGAACGTGGTGCTGGCGAGGCCCGGCGAGGAGAAGTTGAGCTTGCCGGGCTGCGCCTTGGCGAGGTCGATGACCTCCTTGAGGGTCTTCGCCGGAACGTCCGGATGCGAGATCAGGAACAGCGGCGCGGAGCCAAGCCGGGTGATGCCGGCAAAGTCCTTCACCGGATCGAACGGCACGTCCTTCGCGACCAGACCGGCCACCGTGTGCCCATTCGACGTCACCATCAGCGTGTAGCCATCGGCCGCCGCCTTGGCGACCGCGGCGGTACCGGCCAGGCCGGGGCGGTTCTCGACGATTACCTGCTGGCCCCAGCGCCGCCCCATCTCATCGGCGAAGATGCGCGCAAGGATGTCGGTCACGCTGCCGGCGCCGAACGGCACCACGATGGTGACGCGCTGGGTCGGCCAGCTTTGCGCCGACGCAGGTGTTGCGAGCCCGGCAGCCACGACGGCGGCCAGCCCGAGCATCCATCGACCGATTTGTCTCATCGTATTCCTCCCTGAATTGCCACTAGCGTCATTCGGCTGGCGCGACGGCGCGCGGCTGGGCCCTTTTCGCCACCACCTCGTCGAGACTTCTACCAAAATCCTTCAGCATCACCACAGCGGCATTTCGACCGGGACCGCCGGAAATCGAGCCGCCCGGGTGGGTGGTCGAGCCGGTCTGATAAAGGCCGGGGATCGGCATGCGATGCTGTGCCCAGCCCGCGGCCGGACGCAGCATCGCGGCCTGCGCCGCATTCTGCGCGCCGCCGTGGCAGGAACCGCGCCAGTTGTGCGGGTTCCGGCGCTCCAGATCGAGCGGGCTTTCGATCACGCGGGCCAGGATCTTGTCGTCGGTCAGGTTGGGCGAGAAGCGGCGCAGCCAGTCCAGATTGGCCTGCGCGACCTCGTCCTTGATGTTGTCCCAATGCGCCGGCCCTTCCTTGAGCTCATAGGGCTGCATGCCGATGATCTTGAGCGTGTGATGACTTGGCGGCGCTTGGCTCGGATCGCCGATCGAGGGGCTGACCGCGAGCAGCACCGGCTCCTCGACGTTGGCGACGCCGCGCGCGAAGTCGTAGCCCATGCGTAGCGCCCGCGTTGGCGTCGACAGCATGGCGCAGGCGATCGGGGTGATGTTGCCGCCGTCGCCCTTGAGCGTCATCGGCTCCTTCAGCGCGTAGTGCTGCACGAACAGGGTCGGACCGGCCTGCCAGGTTTCGACGCCTTCGACGAAGTCGTCGGCCCATGCTTGGCGCGGCGCCATGTCGATCAGATGC
>JBEVIJ010000167.1:0-14922 GCA_040510745.1 Xanthobacteraceae bacterium | reverse complement strand
CGCCAGTCCAGGTCGTGCGGCAGCTCGCCGTCGCCGGCATGGCCGGTGACATATTGCACGCGCCTTGCGTGGTGCCGCTGCGTCAGCGAAACGCCGAGCCGGCTCGCCGCGCCCTGCGCCGCCGTGATGCCGGGCACCACCTCGACCGCGATGCCCGCCTTGCGGCAGGCTTCGATCTCTTCGCCGGCGCGGCCGAAAATCATCGGGTCGCCGCCCTTGAGCCGCACCACGCGCTTGCCATTGCGCGCCAACTCGACGGTCAGCGCGTTGATGTCGGACTGCTTGCACGACGGGCCGTGCCCGGTCTTGCCAACCAGCATCTTCTTGGCCTCGCGGCGGGCGAAGTCGAGCACCTCCGATGAGACCAGGTCGTCGAACAGGATGATGTCGGCGGATTGCAGAGCCCGCACCGCGCGCAGCGTCAGCAATTCTGCGTCGCCCGGCCCCGCACCGACCAGCGTCACCGAGCCACGCTCCACCGTCGCACCTTCCGCCCTCGCCACGTCCAGCAGGCGGCTGAGATCGGCGTCGTCCGGTTCATGATCCGGGCGGCGCACCGCGTCGTTGGTCAGAAGCTGCCAGAACCGTCGTCGTCCGTTGAACGACAAACCCGACACCTTGACGCTGTCGCGCCAGCGCCGTGCCGCCTCGACCCACTGCCCGAAGCCGCGCGGGATCATCGCCTCTAGCTTGGCGCGGATCGCCTGGGCAAAGACCGGCGCCGCGCCGTCGGTCGAGATGCCGATTACCAGCGGCGAGCGGTTGACGATAGCGCCGAAGTTGAAGTCGCAGAACTTCGGCTTGTCGATCACGTTGACCGACACGCCGGCGGCGCGTGCCGAGCCGGCAAAGCGCGTGGCCTGCGCGTCGTCCTCGAACGCGCCCACCGCGATGGCCGCGCCGATGCAGTCGGCGTCGCGCCATTCCCGGCGATGCAGCGTCGCGCTACCGCGCTGCGCCTCCTCGATGACGGCCAACAGCTCCGGCGATGGTTCGCCGGCATAGACATCGACATTCGCGCCAGCGGCGAGCAGCAGTTCTACCTTCCAGGCCGCGGCTGGTGGGCCGCCCGCCACCAGCACGCGCTTGCCCTCCAGCGCCAGGAAAACCGGTAATCGCGCCAGCGCGCCCATTCGGGGCGCACGGACTTCGGCAGGCGCTCGCGTTTCAACTGGAATGAGATTCATGGACCATGCTCCGCAGTTCAGGCAGGCAGCTTCCGCATTTCGTTCCGGCGCGTAGCGCGAGACCGATCTCCTCGGCGCTAGCCGCCTTGCGCGAGGTCAGCGCCTCGCGGATCGCATCGATGCCGACGCCGAAGCAGGCGCAGACCACCGGGCCGCTGAACGCGATGCCGGGCTTGCCGGCCATGGAGCGCAGATCGCTCCATTGCGGCGGCGCGTCCGAAGACCCAACGAACAGCGCACCATCGAGCCGCTCGTCGACAAAGGCCGCGGCGCGGTAGATGCCGCGCCGGCGGTCGACGTATTCGGTCAACACCGCATCGGGGAAAAGCCGCGGCGCCAGATCGTGCCACGTCATCAAGCCTTCGTTGGTTGCGAACGTGCAACCGGAGGCGTCCGGGACCGCGACCCGCGCCCACCAAGTGCCGGATGGCAGCGCGAGCGGGCGCCGCGACAGCGCGAAGCCGCGCCACGCGAAATCGACCGGCGTAATCGTGGCCGGCGTCGCCTTGGCCTCGGGCTGTCCGGAGAACGGATCGGTGGCGGGCGTCACCAGGTCGCCGACGCGCGCCGACGAGGCGTTAGCATCGCTCCAGTGGATCGGCGCGAAGATCGAGCCGCGCCGCTGCGCGTCACTGACCGCCACCTTGAGGATGCAACTGCCGTAGGCGGTGCTGACGCTAGCGAAGCCGTCGTGGCGAACTCCGTGCAGTTCGGCGTCGGCGGGATGCACTTCGACGAACGGCTCCGACCGGTGCGCGCCGAGCGTCGGGCTCATGCCCGAGCGCGTCATGGTGTGCCACTGGTCGCGCAGCCGCCCCGTGTTCAGACAAAGCGGAAATTCCTCGCTTCCGGCGTCCGCCAGCGCCGGCCGCTCCGGCGCGATGAACCGCGCCTTGCGGTCGGGCGTAAAGAAGCGACCGTCGCCGAGGAGGCGCGACGGGTCGCTGCCGTTCACACGGACCGGCCACTGCACCGGCTCCAGCGCCTCGTAGTCCCGGTCCGAGACCGCCGCCAGCGCGCCGATATCGAATGCCCGCGCGCCATCGTTCTCGAACGCGGACAGCGCGGCATGCTCCCGGAACACGTCGGCTACCGAGCGATAGGAAAAGGCTTCTTCGAACCCCATGCGATGCGCCACGTCGGCGATGATGCGCCAGTCCGGCAGCGCCTCACCCGAGAGCGGCAGGAACTTGCGCTGCCGCGAGATGCGTCGCTCCGAATTGGTGACGGTGCCGTCCTTTTCGCCCCAGGCCGCGGCCGGCAGCAGCACGTGCGGACCCGCATCGATCGTGTCGTTGCTCAGCACGTTGTCGGAGACGACAAACAGCTCGAGCTTTTTGAGCGCGGCGCGGACGGCAGCGGCGCGCGGCAGCGAGGTCGCCGGATTCGTTGCCATCACCCAGAGCGCCTTGACCTGACCGCGCTCTACGCCCTCGAACATCTGCACGGCCTTAAGGCCTTCGCGCTCAGCCATGCGCGGCGCGTTCCAGAACCGGCGCACGCGGTCGACTTCATCGGGCGTAAAATTCATATGCGCAGCGAGTTGATTGGCGAGACCGCCCACCTCGCGCCCGCCCATCGCGTTAGGCTGGCCGGTCAGCGACAGCGGGCCCCTGCCGGGCTTGCCGATCCGGCCGGTGGCGAGATGAACGTTGATGATGGCGTTGACCTTGTCGGTGCCCTGCGCCGACTGGTTCACGCCCTGCGAATAGCAGGTGACGGTGCGCGGCTTGGCCGCGAACAGCTTGAAGAACTGCGCGACATCGACCTCCTTCAAGCCGGTCGCGGCGGCGGTTGCCCCGACGTCCGGGGCAATCTGCCGCGCGCGTTGAAGCGCCTCGGCAAAGCCTGTGGTGTTGGCCTTGATGAAAGCGTCATCGAGCAGTCCGGTGTCCGCCATTCGCACCAGCAGGCCGCTGAACAGCGCCGTGTCGGTGCCCGGCGCAACCGGCAGGAACAGATCGGCGTCATCGCCCGTGGCGGTGCGGCGCGGATCGATCACCACGAGCTTGGCGCCGCGGTCGCGCCGGCTGCGGATCATGCGCTGGAACAAGATCGGATGGCACCAGGCGGCGTTGGAGCCGACCAGCACGATGAGATCGGCAAGATCGAGGTCTTCGTAGTTGCCCGGCACGATGTCTTCGCCGAACGCGCGGCGATGACCGGCCACCGACGACGCCATGCAGAGCCGCGAGTTGGTGTCGACGTTCGCCGAGCCGAGGAAGCCCTTCATCAGCTTGTTGGCGACGTAATAGTCCTCGGTCAGCAATTGCCCCGAAAGATAAAACGCGATGCTGCCTGGCCCGTGCTGCGCGGCGATTCGCTTGAAGCCATCCGCCACCACGCCGAGCGCGGTGTCCCAGTCTGCCCGCGCGTGCGAGCCGTCCGCCTGGCGCAGTAGGGGATAGAGCAGCCGGCTCTCCAGGCCGAGGGTTTCGTCAAGCGCGAAGCCCTTGGAGCACAGCTTGCCGAAATTCGCCGGATGATCGGGATCGCCGATGACGATCGTGCCGCCCTCGGCATTCGGCCGCGCCAGCACGCCGCAACCGACGCCGCAATACGGACAAGCGCTCCGCACGGCTGCCGGAATGGTGGCGGGCGCGTTCATCGCGGCATCTCAATACACATCGGTCTGGTAGCGGCCCGCCTTCTTCAATTCGGCGACGAAGGTGACCGCCTCGTTGATCGAGCGCGCGCCATGCATCGCGACGATGTCGACCAGCGCGCGCTCGACGTCCTTCGCCATGCGCTGCGCGTCGCCGCAGACGTAGATGTGCGCACCATCGGCGATCCATGACCACAGATCGCGGCCCACCTCGGCCATGCGGTTCTGCACGTAGAACTTCTCGTGGCCGTCGCGCGACCACGCAAGCGACAGGCGCGTCAGCACGCCGGTCGCCTTCATGCCGGTGAGTTCGTCCTCGTAGAAGAAGTCGCAGTCGCGCCGCTGGTGGCCGAAGAACAGCCAGTTGCGGCCCGGCGCCTTGGTCGCCATGCGCTCGTGCAGGAAGGCGCGGAACGGCGCGATGCCGGTGCCCGGGCCGACCATAATGATCGGCACCGACGGATCGGCCGGCAGCCCGAACGCATGCGCCTTCTGGACATAGACCTTGATCTTGTCGCCGGGCTTGACGCGGCCGCCGAGGAAGGTCGAGGCGACGCCGAGCCGCGTGCGCTTGTTGATCGGGTAACGCACCGTGTCGACCGTCAACGACAGGCGACCGAGATTGACCTTCGGCGACGACGAGATCGAATAGAGCCTCGGCTGCAGCGGGTCGAGCGCCTCGATGAAGGCTTCCGGATCGGGCCGCACGCCGGGGAACTTCTCGATCGCGGCCAGAACGTCGAGCGTGGCAGCGTCGCCGTCCGGATCCTCGCCGTTGCCGAGCGCTTTGGCTGTCTTCCGGCGCTCGCCGCCGGTGATGTAGGAGTAGAGCTGGAACAGCATGTCGGGCGCGGGCGCCAGCGACACGCCGTCGGTCAGCACGTCGCGCAGCGCGCGGCCGCCGATCGGAAAGTCGGCCGGCGCGTCGAGCGCCTTCAGCACCATATCGACCAGCGTCGGGTCGTTGGTGGGGTAGAGACCGAACGCGTCGCCGACGTTGTAGTCGAGCGCGCTCTCGGTCAGGTCGAACTCGATGTGCCAGGTTTCCTTCTCGGAGCCCAGCTTGTTGAGCAGCGCACGCGACACGAAGGTCGCCTCGACCGGGTTGTCGCGCGAGCGTCCGGCCTCGCCGAGCGGAACGGTGACGACCTTGGCCGGCTCGCCGGCCTGCGCAGCCGCCGGGGCCGAGCCGATTTCCACATGCAGCACCTTCAGCATCCGGGCGGTTTCCTTGCCGCCGGGGACGCACAGGTTTAGCCGCTCTTCCTTCTTCTCGAACAGCGCGTCGGCGTATTGCTCGCAGTTGTAGCCGCACTGGCCGCAATCCTGCTGGCCCATCGCCGCCATCATCTTGCGGCGCAGCGGCTTGCCGTCCGCGAGCTTCATGCGCTCAGCGAGCGGCAAAGTCTGATCGTGCCACGGAGCGCCGTCGTCGGCCTCGCCCCCAACATTGACGCCGGGCATCAGCGCGGACGCATCCTGCGGCGACAGCGCCGATACGTCGCCGTCCAGCAGCCCGGCGAAGAACCCGTTGAGCCAGATGCGCTGATCGGCGGTAAACGGCGCGTTCTCCGGCACGATCGAAGGCAACGGCGTCCGCAGCGGCGAGTTCATGAGCGGCACCCCGCGAACAGCGTGCCGAGCGCAGCATCGTCGTGGCGCTTGGTAAAGGCGTGGAACGTCTCATCGCTGGAAATGCGCCGCGAAAGATAGGTCTTGAGCATGCCTTCGATGATGTGCGGCGCATCGTTCGCTTTCACATCGCGAAACAATTCGCGCGCCAGCGTCGCTTCCGGGCCTGAGCCGCCGCCGATCAGAATATGATAGCCCTCGACGGTGTCCTCCTCCGACACCGGCACCTTGCAGGCGATCAGGCCGATGTCGCCGATGTAATGCTGCGCACATGAGTGATGGCACCCGGTGAGATGGATGTTCACCGGCGTATCCAGCTCGACGCGCGCCTCGCACCAGCGCGCGATCTGTTCGGCATGTCCCTTGGTGTCGGACGCGGCGAAGCGGCAGCCCACGTTGCCGGTGCAAGCCACCAGCCCGGTGCGGATCGCGCTTGCCTTGGTCGCAAGTCCCAACGCCTCGATCGCCGCCTCAGCCAGTGCAACCTTGTCCTCCGGCACGCCGGAGATCAGCAGGTTCTGCCACACGGTAAGACGGACATCGCCGTCGCCGAGATCCTGCGCAACCTTCGCCAGCCCGCGCATCTGATCGCCTGTCAGCTTGCCGACCGGCAGCACCACGCCGATCCAGTTCAAGCCCTTCTGCTTCTGCGCGTGCACGCCGATGTGAGCCGCGCGATTCGCCTTCGGGCGCGCTGCAACCGCTTCAGCCGGCACGCGAACGAGTTTTGCACCGAGTTTCTCCTCCACCAGCCCCAGAAATTTCTGGAAGCCCATCGCATCGAGCACGTATTTCAAACGCGCCTTGTTGCGGTCAGTGCGGTCGCCGTGGGCGGCGAACACCCGAACGATGGCGTCCGCCACCTTGGTTGCGTCGGCGGGCCGCAAGACCACGCCGGTGTCGCGCGCGAAATCCCGGTGGCCGGTGATGCCGCCGAGCGCGAGACGGAACCAGACACCCCGCTCGACGCCGAAACCGTCCTTCACCTCGACCGCCTGGAAGCCGATGTCGTTGGTGTCCTCCAGTGCCGCGATAAGCCCGGCGCCATCGAACGCGACGTTGAACTTGCGCGGCAGGCCGTACAGCGCGCGCTGATTGAGGATGTGATGGTGCCAGGCTCGCGCATAAGGCCGCGTGTCGAGCAGTTCCTGCGGGTCGATCCCGGCGGTCGGTGTCCCGGTGACGTTGCGGATGTTGTCGGCGCCGGCGCCCTTCGAGCAAAGGCCCAGATCGACGATCGCTTCCAGCAGGTCGATCGCGCTCTTCGGCTCGATCTCGCGGATCTGGAAATTCGCCCGCGTGGTGACGTGCGAGTAGCCGCCGCCGTAACTTTCCGCGAGATCGGCGAGACCCGACAACTGCCAATGCTTGACAATGCCGTTCGGGATGCGCAACCGGCACATGTAGGAGTTCTGCGCCGGCGCGACATAGAACAGGCCGTAATAGCGCCAGCGGAAATTGTCCGCGGGCTTGGGAAACTCGTTCTTGGCCGCCTGATCCTGCAGACGATGGTAGGCGTCGAACGGATGCTCATCGCGCTTGAACTTCTCCTGGTCGGACAGCTTCTTGCCCGCCGCCAGCACGCGATCCTGCGCCGCGACATGCTCGGCATCGGGCCCGCTCGGCTTGGCCGGCGCAGTCGCTCCACGCCCGAGCCGCGCAATCTGGAGGCCGGAGGAGAAGCCTTCCAGGTAGCGCTTTTGCTCGGGCGTGAAGTCGCTGGACATATCAGGCCGCTTCGACGAAGCGATGCCGCTCGTAGAGGAACTCAAGCACACGCTGGCGGCACTTCAGGTACGTGGGATCGGCCGCGAGCGCGAGCCGCTTGCGCGGCCGCGCCAGCGGCACGTCCAGCACCTCGCCGATCCGCGCGGCTGGGCCGTTGGTCATCATGACGATGCGGTCGGACAGCAGCACAGCTTCGTCGACGTCGTGCGTGATCATCATGACCGTATTGCCAAGCTTGCTGTGGATCGCCATCACCGAGTCCTGCAAGTGCGCACGCGTCAACGCGTCGAGCGCGCCGAACGGCTCGTCGAGCAGCAGAACCTTGGGCTCCATGGCGAGCGCGCGGGCAAGGCCGACGCGCTGCTTCATGCCACCGGAAATCTCCGCCGGCCGCTTGTCTTTGGCGTGGCCCATCTGCACCAGATCGAGGTTGTGCATGACCCATGCGTGACGCTCGGCGCGAGATTTTGACGAGCCGAACACCTTGTCGACCGCGAGCTTGACGTTGCCGTAAACGGTAAGCCAAGGCAGCAATGAATGGTTCTGGAACACCACGGCTCGATCCGGGCCAGGATCGTTGACCTCCTTGTTCTCGAGCAGCACGCAACCTGCCGACACCGGCAGCAGGCCGGCGACGAGATTGAGCAGCGTGCTCTTGCCGCAGCCGGAGTGGCCGATGATCGAGACGTACTCGCCTTTCTCGATGCCGAGCGTGATGTCCTTGAGGACTTCCGTCTCGGTCGTGCCACGCGTGAACGACTTATCGACGTGGTCGATCTTCAGATAGGGATAAGGCATCGCCGTTCTCCTTAGTTCGCAGCGGTGCCGCGGGTGACGATGGTGGCGGCGGCGGCGACGATGCGGTCGAGGATGAAGCCGACCAGGCCGACGTAAACCAGCGCCAGGATGATTTCGCTGATGCGCGAGGAATTCCACGCATCCCAGATGAAGAAGCCGATGCCGACACCGCCGATCAGCATCTCGGCTGCGACGATGGCGAGCCACGACAAGCCGATGCCGATACGCAGGCCTGTGAAGATGTAAGGCGCTGCGGCCGGCACCATGATCTTGAAGAAGAACTCGAGATGATTGAGCCGCAGCACCTGCGCGACGTTGCGATAGTCCTGCGGGATGTTGCGGATACCGACCGCGGTGTTGATGATGACCGGCCAGATCGCGGTAATGAAGATCACGAAGATCGCCGACGGCTGGCCGTTGCGGAACGCCGCGAGCGACAGCGGCAGCCAGGCAAGCGGCGGCACGGTGCGCAGCACCTGGAAGATTGGATCGAGGCCGCGCATCGCCCAGGTCGACTGGCCGACCAGAGTGCCGAGCGCAACGCCGGCGATTGCCGCGAGCGCATAGCCTAACGCCACTCGCTGCAGACTCGCCGACATGTGCCAGAACAGCCCCTTGTCGAGGCCACCGCGATCGAAGAACGGATCGATGATCAATTCCCAGGTGTCGTCCAGCACCTTCAGGGGCGGCGGCAGCGAAGCGCCGGGCTTGCTGCACAACACCTGCCAGACCACCAGAACGAGCGCGATGACCAGCACGGGCGGAATGACGTTGACCGCGATATTTTGCGCGTGCGTGCGAAGCCGTGTCGCGAAAGGCACCTGCTTGGTCGGGATCGCCACCACCGCGGCGCTGCTTGCAGGCAGCGCCATCACGGTCTCGGTCGTGCGAAGCGGCATGTTCATTGCAATTGCTCCAGTGAAAGAGGTCGGGCCGCGCGAAGGCGGCCCGCTGAGGTCAACCGATTTCCGCGCGCTTGATCGCGAGGCTCTTGAGATACGCGGCGGGGTTTTCAGGGTCGAACACCTTGCCGTCGAAGAACGTTTCCTTGCCGCGAGAGGTCGAAGTCGGGATGTCGGACGGCTTCACGCCCAGCATCTTCGCCGACTCGCGCCAGATGTCTTCGCGGTTGACCTTTTTGATCAGGCCCTTGGCGTCGACCGTCGCCTCGAACTTGGCCCAGCGGATGTCTTCGGTGATGAACCAGAGGTCGTGGCTCTGGAACGGATACGACGCGTGGTTCATCCAGTACTTCATAATGTGCGGCGAGTTCTCGACCACCTTGCCGGGGATGCCGTAATTGAACTTGCCTTTGGTACGATCGATGATGTCCTCGTACGGCGCGTTGATCCATTGACGCTTGGACATGATGCGCGCGAGCTCTTCGTGGTTCTCGGGCTTGTCGGCCCACTGCTGCGCTTCCATCACCGCCATCAGCATCGCCTTCGAAGCGTTGGGATATTTGTCGACCCAGGCGGCGCGCATGCCCAGCGACTTCTCCGGATGCTTGTTCCAGAGTTCGCCGGTGGTGATCGCGGTGTAGCCGATGTTCTGGTTGACGAGCTGCAGGTTCCACGGCTCGCAGACGCAGAAGCAGTCCATCGTGCCGACCTTCATGTTCGCGACCATTTGCGGAGGCGGAACGGTGATGGTCTCGATGTCCTTATCGGGATCGATACCGCCGGCGGCGAGCCAGTAACGAATCCAGAGATCGTGGGTGCCGCCGGGGAATGTATTGGCAGCCTTCGCCGCCTTGCCGGAGGCCTTCTTCTTTTCCAGCGCCTCCTTGAACGGCTTAGTGTCGAGCCCGATTTTCAGATCCTCGTATTCCTTGGCGACCGAAATGCACTGACTGTCGAGATTGAGCCGCGCCAGGATGTACATCGGGGTCGGCACGTTGTTCTGCGTCACCTTGCCGGCCGAGATCAGGTACGGCATCGGCGTCAGGATATGCGCGCCGTCGATGCCGTTGCCTTCACTACCGAGCACCAGATTGTCGCGCGTCGCACCCCACGACGCCTGCTTAAGAACTTCAGTGTCGGGCATGCCGTGTTTGGCGAAAAAGCCCTTGTCCTTGGCGACGAACAGCGCTCCGGCATCGGTAAGCGCGATGAAGCCGAGTTTGGCGCCCTTCACCTCAGGGCCGGCGCCTTGCGCAAACGCGCCACCGGGAAATTGCGTCTGCACCGCGCCGAGCAGCGCAGCGGTGCTTGCGGTGCCCTTGAGAAATTTGCGGCGGTCGATGGACTTCCGTCCCGTGTCCTTCGTCGTCATTTTGTCTGTCGTCCTCTCTGGTCTCTGGTTTCGTTGCGCCCGCGTCGCGTTTCCCGTGTGTTTCGTTCGCGCCAACAAAAAAGCCGCAGCCTGAAGTGGGCCTTCCGTGGCCTCCCCAGGTCAGCGGCATTGCTTATTGGCCCGTCGTTGGACCCCGATGCCGTCACGCATGGCGGCGCCGTCTCGGGTTAGATCAATTCAAGCTTCGTGCCAGCTTGGGCCGAGGACACGTTCTTCAATTTTTACAATGGCTTGTGTCGATTGCCGCAGACGTTGACGAAGCGTTAACGAAGGACGCCATGCCCATCGTGACCGCACCCTGCGGATATTTTGTGCAGTGCAAAAAATAGGCAGGCGGCTATCGCCGGATCTTCGAAGCCGCGAGATGGCGCTCGATGTCATTGGCGTCGAACGGCGGGCCAGTGAATGCGCCGATGCCATCCACCGGCTCGCCTGCCGTATCCGGAGCTTCGCTAGGCAACGCCGCGTCGTAAAGGTCGGGACGGAACACTGCTTTCGCCGCGGCAAGCATCTCGTCCGAATACGGCGCCTGACCCCAGCGCACCATCTGCGCGTAGAGCCACGCTGCCTGGACCGGGTCGGGCCGTCCTGCCGCCTTGCGGCCAACCAGCAGATAGCGGTCGCTGGTGCGAATGGTGCCGTCGGGCGTGACCTTCAAGCGGCCGTCGAGCGTCCGGCGGATGACTTCGGCGGACGCGCCGATGCGGTTCGGAGCCGCGAGGATCGCAGACGCTTCGTCGCGGTTCGCCGGATTCTCGACAAAGGCCGCGGCACGGCCCAGCGCGCGGATCAGCCGCCGCAGCATGTCGGGATTTTCGGCCGACCAGCTTGCGCGCACCGCGAGCACCTTCTCCGCGGCTCGGGAGAGAATCTCGGAGACGAAATGCAGGATGTAGCCGATGCCGAGATCCACCGCGACCGAATTCCAAGGCGCGCCGACGCAGAACCCGTCGACGTGCTTGTTCGCTAGGCTTTCGACCATGTAGGGCGGCGGCAGCACGATCATGCGCACGTCTTCGTCCGGATCGACGCCGCCGGCTGCCATCCAGAACCGCAGGTGATAGTTGTGCGTCGAGAACGGGTACGTCATGCCGAACGTGAGCGGGTCCTGTGCCTTCGCCTTGCGGCTCGCCACCACCCGGGCGAGCGCGCGGCCTGACACGACAGGATCGGCGATGTTGCCGTCGGCCGTTGCGGCAAGCGCGGCATAGAGTTCCGGCGATACGGTGATGGCATTGCCGTTCACGCCGAGACCGAACGGCGCCAAGATCGGAACCTTGACGTGACCAAGCCCGAGGCTGGAGGCGATCGCCACCGGCGCGATCAGGTGCGCCACGTCGAACAGGCCGATATTGAGCTTGTCGCGCACGTTCGACCACGACACTTCGCGCACCAGCTCGACGTCGAGCCCTTCGGCCGCAGCGAAACCCTTGTCGACCGCGACGATCAGCGCGGTCGCGTCGCACAGCGGGATGAAGCCAATGCGCAGGCGCTTGGGGTTCATTTGAACAGCTCCGCGGCGGTGACGACCGACTGCGCGACCTCGGCGATCTTCTTGTTCTCGTTCATCGCGGTCTTGCGTAACAGCGCATATGCGGTGTCCTCGGACAGGTTCTTTGCTTTCATGAGGATGCCCTTGGCGCGATCGATCACCTTGCGCTCTTCCAGCGCGGAGCGGGTGCGATCGAGCTCGTTCTGGAGGCGGGAAAACGCGTTGAAGCGTGAGATGCACAGATCGAGGATGGTCTTGATGCGCTCTTTCTGCAGGTTGCCGACGATATAGGCCGACACGCCGGCATCGACCGACGCTTGGATCGACGCGGTGTCGCTCTGGTCGACGAACATCGCGACCGGGCGCTTCACCGCGCGGCTGACCTGGAACATCTGCTCGAGCACGTCGCGGCTCGGGTTCTCCAGGTCGATCAGGATGACGTCAGGGTCGATGGCGTAGATGCGGGTCAGCAGATGCGACATCTCGTCGATGTGAACGACATGAACATGACCAGCCTCGCGCAACCCCTCCTCCAGGATCGCCGCCCGCACCGGGTTCTCGTCGACGATGACAATTTTAAAGGTCGGATCCATGAACAGCTGATCAATCATCAAGCAGCGTGCCATGGCTCGGCCGAAGTTGATTTATCAATAAAAACAACGAACTAACAGCTATGTCGTTTTGCCGTGCTCTGCGCCGCCTGTGCCTGCAATCGGGCAGCGCGCCAGAATTTTGTGCAGCGCAAAATACAAGATTGTGTCAATTGACACAGGATTGCCCAATTTTCCGCTGCGGCCGGGAACCGGAACCACTCGCATGAATTGTATGGTTGGGTTGTGGTGCGGACCGTCGTCGAGCCGGCCGCACAGCTCGGGGGAATCAGAATGCTGGAAGGCCTCTCGGCATGCGGCATTGCGCGCTATTCGCGCGCATTTGCTTGCGCCGTTCCGCCACCTCTATGCCATACATCCGCTTGCTCAAGAGAGCACTCCGCGCCCCGGGCGCGGATTGGAGAACGCCATGTCTAGTGCTGAGGAACTCAGACCCAAGGGCCCCCGTGGCGCTCGAGTTGCGGCGCCGGCCAAGGCGCAAATCAACGGCGAAGCAGACTTCAATCTTCACGAGCTTCTTGCCTCGCTGCAGGCGATGCGCACCGGCGACTTCTCGGTCCGGATGGCGGGTAACCGGCTCGGCATCGAAGGCAAGATCGCCGACACGTTCAACGAAATCGTCGCGGCCAATCAAAGGATGGCGCAGCAGCTGGAACGCGTCGGGCAGCGCGTCGGCCGCGAAGGCAAAGCGAAGGACCGCGTCAAGTTCAGCCTGTCGCAAGGTGCGTGGGGCGAGATGGAAGGTTCGGTCAACACCCTGATCGAAGACCTGCTCTGGCCGACCCGAGAAGTGACCCGCGCGGTTGCCGCGGTGGCGCAGGGCGACCTCATCCAAACCGTGCGGCTCGACGTCGACGGCCGTCCGCTGCAGGGCGAGTTCCTGCAATCGGCCACCATCGTCAACACCATGATCCGGCAACTCAGCGTGTTCACGTCCGAAGTGACGCGCGTCGCGCGCGAAGTGGGCACCGAAGGCAAGCTCGGCGGGCAGGCGCAGGTGCCGGAGGTGACCGGCGTCTGGAAAGATCTGACCGAGAGCGTGAACTCGATGGCGTCCAACCTGACCGGTCAGGTGCGCAATCTCGCCGAGGTGACGATCGCGGTGGCAAACGGCGATTTGTCGAAGAAGATCACCGTGGACGTGCGTGGAGAGATTCTTCAGCTCAAGGAAGCCATCAACACCATGGTGGACCAGCTCCGTTCGTTCGCTTCGGAAGTGACGCGCGTCGCGCGCGAGGTCGGCACCGACGGCAAGCTCGGCGGTCAGGCGATCGTGCCCGGCGTCGCCGGAACCTGGAAGGATTTGACCGACAACGTCAATCTGCTGGCGGGCAATCTGACCACGCAGGTCCGCAATATCGCGCAGGTGACAACCGCTGTCGCGCGCGGCGACCTGTCGCGCAAGATCACCGTGGACGTGAAAGGTGAAGTTCTGGAATTGAAGGACACCATCAACACGATGGTGGACCAGCTCAACGGCTTCGCCTCGGAAGTCACGCGCGTGGCGCGCGAGGTGGGCACCGAAGGCAAGCTCGGGGGCCAGGCCGCGGTGCCGGGCGTCGCCGGCACCTGGAAGGACTTGACTGACAGCGTAAACTTCATGGCCGGCAACTTGACGTCTCAAGTCCGCAACATCGCGGACGTGGCGACTGCCATCGCCGGCGGCGATTTGTCGAAGAAGATTACCGTGACCGCCAGCGGCGAAATCCTGCAGCTCAAGGAAACCGTCAACACGATGGTGGACCAGCTCAACGCCTTCGCCGGCGAAGTGACGCGCGTCGCGCGCGAGGTCGGCACCGAAGGCAGGCTCGGCGGCCAGGCGAACGTGCTCGGCGTGGCCGGCACCTGGAAGGATTTGACCGATTCGGTGAACTCGATGGCCTCGAACCTGACCGCTCAGGTCCGAAACATCGCGGAGGTGACGACCGCCGTCGCCGGCGGCGACTTGTCGAAAAAGATCACGGTCGACGTGCGCGGCGAAATCGCCGAGCTCAAGGACACCATCAACACCATGGTGGACCAGCTCAACGCCTTCGCCGGCGAAGTGACGCGCGTCGCGCGCGAGGTCGGCACCGAGGGCAAGCTCGGCGGCCAGGCGTTGGTGCGCGGCGTGGCCGGCACCTGGAAGGATTTGACCGACTCCGTGAACTCGATGGCCTCGAACCTCACCGGCCAGGTCCGCAACATCGCCGAGGTGGCGACCGCCGTGGCGCTGGGCGACCTTTCGAAGAAGATCACCGTGAACGTGTCGGGCGAAATCCTTCAGCTAAAGGAAACGCTGAACACAATGGTGGACCAGCTCAACGGTTTCGCCGGCGAGGTGACCCGCGTGGCGCGCGAGGTCGGCACCGAAGGCCGGCTCGGCGGCCAGGCCGCGGTGCCTGGCGTCGCCGGCACCTGGAAGGATTTGACCGACAGCGTGAACTCGATGGCGGGCAATCTGACGGGGCAAGTCCGCAACATCGCCGAAGTGGCGACCGCCATCGCCGGCGGTGACCTTTCGCGCAAGATCACCGTCGACGTGCGCGGCGAAATCCTTCAGCTCAAGGAAACGCTGAACACGATGGTGGACCA
>JBEVIJ010000166.1:0-27635 GCA_040510745.1 Xanthobacteraceae bacterium | reverse complement strand
CCTCGTCATCCTCGATCAGGCCGAGAATTTCGTCCGCCACAGTTCCCTCGCGGATCACCCGCTCAGCGGTGATGGCGGCCACGCCGTTGACGCGGCCGGAGGCGCGGTCGAGATCCGCATTGGCCTGCTCATGCGCTTCCGCCTTCATGATGTCGGCGACACCGAGCCACTGCTGGTTGCGGTCCTGCGTCTCGATCACGCGCAGCATCACCACGGCGGCGCCGACGCGCGCCGCGCGCCGGCAGGCAAAATAGACCGCGCGGTCGCATTCTGGAGTGTCGTCGATGACGACCAGCCATTTCGGCGAGTGGCCGGCCTCGTAGCTACGGCGTCTGCGAGACATTATGAGTCCTCACTGGCGTCGCACATGAGCGGGAATGGTGGCACGCCGTTCGGCCACGGCACAAGCGGCGGACTTGCCCGATTTTTACGCGAAAATTACCGGGAACATTTCACCGCCGCACGAAACCGACGATGTCCTTGACCGATTTCATGGTTTCGGCGGCGATCGCTTGCGCGCGGGCGGAGCCGTCGGCGAGCACGCCGTCGATGTAGCTGGTCTCGTTCTGCAGTCGGCGCATCTCGGCGGTGACCGGGGACAGCTTCGCCACCAGGAGATCGGCGAGCTTCGGCTTGAACACGGAGAACTGCGCACCGGCGAATTCCTTCAGCACGTCGGCCTTGCTGACGCCGGCGAGCGCCGCATAGATGCCGACCAGGTTGTCGGCCTCGGGGCGCGGCTCCAGCGCCTTCTCGTTGTCGGGCAGCGGATCGGGATCGGTCTTGGCGCGGCGGATCTTCAGCGCGATGGTTTCGGCGTCGTCGGTCAGGTTGATGCGCGACTGATCGGACGGCTCAGACTTCGACATTTTCTTCGTGCCGTCGCGCAGTGACATGACGCGCGTCGCCGGGCCCTGGATCAGCGGCTCGGGCTGCGGAAAAAATGCGTCGCCGAAACCGTGCGAAGCGATCGTCGCGGCGAAATCGTTGTTGAACTTCTGCGCGATGTCGCGCGACAGCTCGAGGTGCTGCTTCTGATCCTCGCCGACAGGCACGTGCGTCGCGCGATAGACCAGGATGTCGGCCGCCATCAGGTTCGGATAGGCGTACAGCCCGACTGAGGCGTTCTCGCGGTCCTTGCCGGCCTTCTCCTTGAACTGCGTCATTCGGTTGAGCCAGCCCAATCGCGCCACGCAGTTGAACACCCAGGCGAGCTCGGCGTGCTCGGCGACCTGGCTCTGGTTGAACACGATGTGCTTCTTGGGATCGATGCCGCTGGCGATGAACGCGGCGGTCACCTCACGCGTCGCCTTGGTCAGCTCGGCCGGATCCTGCCACACCGTGATGGCGTGCATGTCGACCACGCAGTAGATGCAGTCATAGTTCGACTGCAGCTTCACGAAATTGACGATCGCGCCGAGGTAGTTGCCGAGATGCAAATTGCCGGTCGGCTGCACCCCGGAAAACACCAGCTGCTTGAACGCCGCCATGACGGGCTCCTTTAGGGGAGCTTCTTGTAGCCGGGCCACCGCAACACGCAAGTAGCGCATTTGCTGGTCGCGCGCCCGGCGCAATAGCCTATCCCCCTGCGAGGGTTGCCGCGCAGGCGTCCGTGGCTATAGTGCGCGCCATTCCCCGCCAACCGCGAGTTTCACGATGTCCAGTCTCCGCTACGACGTGCTCGGCTTCGGCAACGCCATCGTCGATGTGATCGCCCGCGCCGATGACGCCTTCCTGGCCAAGCAGGAGATGCGCAAGGGCGGCATGTCGCTGATCGACGAAGCGCGCGCGCAGGCGATCTACGACGCGATGGGCCCCGCGGTGGAAATTTCCGGCGGCTCGGCAGCGAACACCATCGTCGGCGTCGCCGGCTTCGGCGCGAAAGCGGGCTTTGTCGGCAAGGTAAAGAACGACACGCTCGGCAACACGTTCGCGCACGACATCCGCGCCGCAGGCGTTGCGTTCGATACGCCGCCTGCCGCGGACGGCCCCTCGACCGCGCGCTGTTACATCATGGTCACGCCGGACGGCGAGCGCACCATGAACACCTATCTCGGCGCCGCGCAGGACCTGCATCCGAACGACGTTGACGCCGACACGGTCGCAGCCTCCGGCATCATCTATCTCGAAGGCTATCTGTGGGATCCGCCGCACGCCAAGGAGGCGTTCCGCAAAGCGGCAAAGATCGCGCACGGCGCCAAGCGCCAGGTCGCGCTCACGCTGTCGGATGCGTTCTGCGTCGGCCGCTATCGCGCCGAGTTCCTCGATCTCATCCGCGGCGGCACCGTCGATCTGGTGTTCGCCAACGAGAGCGAGCTGCTCAGCCTCTATGAAGCAACGAGCTTCGACAACGCGGCGGCGTCGCTGCGCAACGACGCCAAGCTCGCAGTCGTGACGCGTAGCGAGAAGGGCTGCGTCGTGCTCAGCAAGTCGGGCAGCGACGTGGTGCCGGCGGCGCCGATCGCTAAGCTGGTCGATGCGACCGGCGCCGGTGACCTGTTCGCCGCGGGCTTTCTGTTCGGGCTGGCGCGCGGCCGCGACCACAAGACCGCGGCCCGGCTCGGCGCCATGGCCGCCGCCGAGGTGATCCAGCACATCGGCGCGCGCCCCGAGGTGCCGCTGAAAAAGCTGGCCGAGCAGAACGGGCTGCCGGTCTGAAACACAGATTCTGCGCTATCGGGGTGTTAACCCATTGGTAAGCCGAACACGGTTACCGGTTGGTAAATTTCACCCATTCGGGATTCGTGGACATGGACAAGCCCACCGAAAACGCGCTCGCGATCATCGGCCCGCACAAGCCCAAGGCGAGCACCACGGACCAGCCGCTGCCGCTCGATGGTCAATTGATCGATGCGGAGGCCAAGACGATCACCATCGACCTCACTGCGATCGGGACCAGGATCGAGCCGCCGGAAACCGAGACGATCGAACGCGATGGCAATACGGAGCAACGGTTTGCACCGGATGCGGGCGACCCGGCCCGGCGGAAGTTCCCTCTGCTTGCAGCCTCGCTCGCGTTCGCCGTGATCGTGGGCGGACTCGCCGGCGTGGCCGTCTCTGCCGTGCTGTCTGGCGCGCCGCCAGCCGCGCCGGCCGCCGCAGTGGCGCTCACCGATGAGACTCGCACGTTACAGGAAAGGGTGGTTCGGCTCTCCGGCGAGCTTGCCACCCTGAAGGCCGGCATCGAAGCCGCCAACCGCACCTCGGCCACCCAGCTCAACAAGATCAGCGAGCGGCTGGATCGTGCCGAGAAGGCGCAGATCGAGCCTACGGCCAAGCTGGCCAAGATTTCCGAAAGTCTCGACCGGCTGGAGCGCCGCACCGCGTCCGCTGCCACGCCCGACGTCACGGGATCGGTGACGAGCGTCGAAAAGCAGCAGTCCAAGCCGCCGGTGATCGAGGGCTGGATGCTGCGCGATTATTACGCCGGGCGCGCCGTACTGGAGAACCGCAACGGCAGGCTGTACGAGGTCGGGCCTGGATCGAACCTGCCGGGCGTAGGCCAGATCGAAACCATCAAGCGGGTCGACGGCAAGGTCGTCGTCACCACGCCGAAGGGGATCATCACCTCCTCGCTCGAGCCGCCGCGCCGACCGGCGTATCACCTGCCGCGGGGTTACTAGCGCCGGTCATTCCGGGACGCGCGTAAGCGCGAACCCGGAATCCAGACGCAAATTCAAACCTCGGAACTGGATTCCGGCGCGCCCGCATAGCGCGTCCTTCAGGGCGTTCGCGCCCCGTCTTCGACGGGCTATGGACGCGCTTGTGCGCGTGCGCCCCGGAATGACAAGTGGCCCGCGCCACCGTTCCGTGTCAGATTCATTGCGCCGGCTTGAGGAGGGTGCAATGGCCAGAGCGCGCATGATGCTCGCGGCAGCGGCTGCGGTAGCAGCCGCGTTTGCATTGCCCGCCATGCTGCGGGCCCAGCCGGCACAACCTACTCCCGGCGCGAAGCCGGAGATGATGGAGAACTGCCCCGGCCTCGTTGCCCGCGGCATGCCGCACGCCATTCCCGCTTCGCTGAAATCCGACGAGGCTCGCATCAATTACGTCGGGCATTCGACCTTCCTGATCGAAAGCCCGCGCGGCATGAAGATCGCGACCGACTACAACGATTACGTCAAGCCGCGCGCGCTGCCCGACATCGTCACCATGAACTACGCGCACTCGACGCACTTCACCGACAATCCGGAGCCTGGCATCAAGCACGTGCTGCGCGGCTGGGGCTCGAGCCCGGACAAGCCGGCCCGGCACGATCTCAACGCCGGCGACGTGCGGGTGCGCAACGTGCCAACCAACATCCGCAGCTATATGAGTGGCGGCACCGAGCGGCATGGCAACTCGATCTTCATCTTCGAGCTCGCCAACCTCTGCATCGCGCACCTCGGCCACCTGCACCACACGCTCAACCAGCAGCAGCTCAACGAGATGGGCCGCGTCGATGTCGTGCTGTTTCCGGTCGACGGCGGCGTGACGCTCGACCACGACGGCATGATCGAGGTGCTGCAGGCGCTGAAAGCGCCGCTGGTGATCCCGATGCACTTCTTCAGTACGTACTCGCTGCGCGGCTTCATGGACCGGGTGCGCGAAAAGTCTTTCGAAACGGCAATCCACGACGTCGGGACGACGGTGGTGTCGAAGACCACGCTGCCCGGCAAGCCCACGATGCGGGTCCTGCCCGGGCGTGCGTTTTAGAGCATGACCCCGAAAAGTGGGAACCGGTTTCCCGCCTGCGCGAAGCCTTGGCGCGGTTCAGCATCGTGGTTTGATGCTTCGGTGGGCGGAGGCAGGTCGGAAAAGATCATGCTCGAACGAACGCGCATGACGATCGGCGGCCCCAAGAACGCCTAGCCCAAGCCAAGAAACAGCCTCAAATTCTGTTGATAGCAGGAGCGATCCTGCCGCTTGAGGCGCGTTGTGCCGTCCACCTGTCATATCCCATCGCCAATCTGACCGGCCTCGGTTCGCGGGCGCCGGATTTTTTGCGCAAATTGTTGTTCGAAAGAAAACGATGATCGGCCGCTGGTCGACCTGGAAGAGATTTCCTGACGTGTTTCATGGCGAGCACATCGAGGCTCCGATCGGCCCTGGCGTATACGAGGTCTGCCATAACGCGTCCGGCGAGCAGGTCGCGTTCGGCTATGCCGGCAACGTGGCGCAGGCGCTGTCCAACATCCTGCCGCCGCCGACCTCGCGCGGATGGCCGTTCTTCCGCCGCGCCGCGCGGCCGCGCTATCCGATCAGCGAGCTGGAATACCGCACCTGCGCCGCAGGCTCGGCCGCCGAGGCGAGGCTCACCGCCGAGCAGCTGATGGGTCAGCGCACCGCGCTGCTGCGCCGCTTCGCACAGCGGCACTGACCGGACCGGCGCCGCCAGCGTCTTTAGCTGCGCGCCTGCTTGCGGCACTCGAACGTGATTGTGTTGCTGTCGTAGTCCATCTTGGTGATGAATCCCTTCCTGTCGTGCATGGCGCAGTGGGACGTGACGAGCTTCATCGACTGAGATTGCGCCGGGCCCAACGCTTCCGAGATTTTGCCGCCATTTTCGTCGCCGGCTAATTTGTTGGAATCACCACCCGGGACAGGTCCTCCCGCGCACGCTGCCAGCGCCAGGACCAGAACTGCAATTGCTGACGATTTGAAAGCACTCACCACGCGACACGACATGTTCGCTCGCGTCAAGGCGTAGAAGACGCAGCGGGTGTTTGATCCTTGCCGGCTTGAGACTCGTTCAAATCGCGCAACGCTGGAATGAAGGCATAGGACAGTTGAAAGTTTCCGGGTGTGCGCAATCCCACCGCGCGGGCGAGTTCTCCAACATAGTGATTGCAGTTGTTTGTGACCGCATTCCAGTATCGCTGTTCAGCTTGTGAGCGCTGGATGGCCGCCAGGAGTTTCTTGTATTGAGCCTGTGTGAGCTTGCGGCGGTACGACGCGGAGATCGGCAGCGTTAGCACCTCGGGATCCCATTTCGTGTTCGCAGGCACCGGCAACACGTGGCCAAGCGCCATCAACGCATAGTTTCCCCTCGGATGAAGATCGGCGTACCGGGATTCAGCCGGTCGACCTTGCGCGTTGAGCCTGCCGTACGCGACGTAGCTGTGGCCGTAAGTCCCGATGCGCGCGACGCGGAATTCGATGTAATAGGGCGTTGCGGTTTGCGCGGTTGATGCGCGCTCAGGACTGCGAGGGGCGTTTTCCTCGACAGCCGCCGCCCCTGTGGGAAACGCCAGCGCGGTCAGTAACCAAGCGGTCAGAAAGCAGGCTCTACGCATGAGTAAACCGTGCATAAAAAGTTCCACGTCGCAAACTTATTACAGCCCGAACATAGCGAAAAGATGTTCACCTTCAAACAGTTGAAGCGAAGGCCGTTTTGGAACCGTCCACGGTCGGCCGATTCAATTGTGGCGTGTGGCATTTTTGCACTGGAGGGACGGGTTGGTCCATGCATTGATGCCTGCATAGAAACGGGAGGCTGGAATGAAAAAGCTGGCTGTTGCAGTAGCGTTGGTTGTTGCTTCGTTGAGCCTGGCAGGTTGCTTCGTTGGCAAGGGCAAGGCCCCTCCGCCGGTCGTCACCAAGGGCTAAGACCTCAATCGCGTTGATTGGGCGAGCGGCCGGTTGGTTCTCACTTCGGTGAGGCCCCGGCCCGTCGCCGTCGCTGAGAGCAATCGGCGGCGGCGGACGAAAATGGGTGGAGTCCTGCATCCCATGTCACGGTATGCCATGTCGATGACAAGATGGATTGTCGTCTTGACCGCATTGGCGGCGATCGGGACGCCCGCATTGGCGCAGAGCGGCCCGGAGCCGAGTTTGACCACCGCGGCTCGGACGGCCCCCAAACCGGCTGCTACCAGGGCTAGCAAGCCGTATTTCGTGGAGTTCCGGGCTCGCAGCGCATTGAGCTACGGACACACGTTCGCGGTCTATGGTCGCGTGGGAGGCAAGCTCGGTTCGGGGGTGCGGGTCGCCGGCCTTCATCCGTTCACGGACAGCTCGATCCCGTGGATGATAGGCCATCTTGTTCCAGTGCCTTCTGAAACCGGAGCAAGCGACGGCGACACCGAGGATAAGTACATCGTCGCGCGTTACCGGGTGTTGCTGACGGAGGCCGAATACCGAGCGCTGACCAGCTCGATCAAGAAGCTGCAGGACAGTTCGCCGGTTTGGCACGCGGTTCTCTACAACTGCAACGCTTTCGTTGCCGATATCGCGAAGTCGATCGGGTTGAAGACGCCGTCGTCGTTGCAGATGCCCAAGGAATTCATCGACGATCTGAGGCAGATCAACAACTCGACCAGCGTGTCCTTGAGCCGGCCTGCGGAAACACCGCCGCACGGGCTTTGAGCCGCTGACCCTGCGGCGCGATCACTTCGTCAGCACGACCCGGGTTCCGACGCCGACGCGCGCGTAGAGTTCCATGATGTCTCGGTTATTCATGCGAATGCATCCCCACGAGACAAATCCGCCAATCGAGCCCGGATTGTTTGTGCCGTGGATCGCAAGCTCGTTGTCCGCAAGGACGAGAGCCGCCGCACCCATGGGATTTCTGGGCGAACCGGAAGGCACGACCCATGCGGGCCGGTTGCCTCTGATCTCGGCCGGCGGCGACCATGAGGGTTGAAGCTGCATGCGGACAATGGACGTGGACCCATACCAATGTTTGCCGGCGCGTCCAACGCCCACGGGATATCGCAGAGCCCTGCCGGGCCCCGTGACAAGATAAAGACGACGCTCGTTCGTTCGCACAACGATGGTGCCTGACGGCTCTGAGCCTGAGAAATTCACGGCCTCGCGAGCGAATGAAACATCGGCAAAAACCAATGACACCAGGGTCATTGCCGCTCGAAAAACTTTTGAGATTGGAGGCATCCTGGCCCTCTTGTAGAATCCAGCTGTCGGCTTTTTAGCACAACTCGACTGCCTTGGGAGCGCATGCCCGGGTTGGCGTCCCGTCGCTTTTTCCAGCACTTCCGCTGCGTCGCCCGCCGAGTTTCCCCGCCACGCGATTGTTGCCGTCAGCCGAATCTCACTCGATCACCTCGTCGGCGGTGGCGAGCAGCGACGGCGGCAGGGTGAGGCCGAGCAGTTTCGCGTTCGTCAAGTTGATGACGAGCTCGAACTTCGACGCCTGCATCACCGGCAGGTCCGCAGGCCTCGCACCTTTGAGAATACGTCCCGCATAGACAGCCCACTGGCGATAGGCATCTGCAATGCTGGGTCCATAGCTCATCAATCCACCAACTTCCGGCGCTTCACGGAAGCTGTACGTCGCCGGCACCCGGTGGAACGCCGCCAGTTGGGCCAATTGGACATACCGGGTGTTGAAGAAGGCGGAGGCGCCGACCAACAGGGCATCGGGCCGATCCTGCCCTATCGTTGTGAAGGCATCGGTGATCTCACGAGCAGTACGAGCCTTCAGAATCTGGACTTGCAGGCCGATCATGCGAGCGGCAGGTTCTACTTCGCGCAAGGTGGTCTCGGTGTTCACCATATCGGCTGGGTTGACCAGAATGGCAACGCCAGCAGCCTGGGGCACCAGTTGATGCAGCAGCGCCAATCGCTTGGCCTCCAACTCGTTGGCGAACAGATTGATGCCGGTGAGATTGCCGCTTGGGCGGTTAAGGCTGCTGACAAGACCGAGGCGGGTCGGGTCTTCGCCGATCAGAAATACGACGGGTATCGTGGTGGTGGCTGCTTTGACCGCGAGCGCGGCGGAAGGGCCTCCCGTCGTGATAATCACTGCAGGCCGCAAGCGGACGAGTTCGGCCGCCATCTCCGCTAGATGGTCTGCCTTGTTCTCCCCCCACCGGAATTCGACTAACATTCTCGCCCTCGGCAAATCCGACCTCTTTCGGGCCTCGGCGGAATGCCGCGAGACGGCTCGTCATGGCGTCCGACGATCTGTTGTCGAGAAACCCCACAACCGGCATCGCCGGCTGTTGCGCCCGCGCGACCGCAGGCCACGCGAGCGAGATTGCCGCCGAGCCGCCCACAAGCGTGATGAACTTGCGCCGTCGCATGTGCCCTCAGAAGACGCATCCTGCGCAGCAGAGCCTAGCACTGATGCGGCTGGGCTAAGTGCGGAAAACAGAACTCTACTGGATTAGTGTCCCGCCGCCTGCCGCAGCACTTTCGCAGCGGCATTAGCCGAGTTCCCCCGCCACGCCACGATCTGATCCGGCCGGATCAGTGCCAGGTCGGCCTGATAGAGATCGCGCGCTGCGTCTGACGGCACGTCAACGATGGTGAGCGGCATGCCTTGCGCCTTCGCCGCAGCGGCGAACGGAGCGGCGTCGTTGGCACGCGCACCGAGCCGCAGCAGCGTGAACTCGAAGCCGAACGCATCGTAGAGCGAGCGGCCGTCGCCAAGCCAGATATGCGGCGCGCGTCCGCCGGGGCAGGCGGTGGCGACGTAGGTGTTCGCCGAATCCGCCGCCGGCGCGGTGCCGTCGGGCACGATGATTGCCGAGCCGTCGTAGCGGCCGCCAAACGTGATGCCGGGAATGTTGAACTCGGTGCGCGCGTGCGAATTGAGGTGGTCGCCGGCAACCTTGCGCGCCGCCGCGCCGGCCGGACTGTCGTCCTCGATCTCGGGCGCCGGCACGAACAGCCCGACCGAATCCGCAAAGCCCCGCGCGTAGCCCGTGTTGCGCTTGGCCAGCGCCTGCCGCTCGGTCTGGTAGCTGTCGAGCAATGCGGGGCCGCCCCAGCCTTTCAGCGCCGCAGCGAGCTTCCATCCGAGATTGACCGCATCCTCGATCGCGGTGTTGTAGCCAAGCCCGCCGGTCGGTGTGAACAGATGCGCGGCGTCGCCGCCGAGGAACACGCGGCCGCGTCCGAACTTGTCCGCCACCAGCGTGTAGCCGGCGTTCCAGGTAGCGCGCGAAATGATCTCGATGTCGAGCGGTTTGCCGAGCGCGCGGTGAAACAGCGCCGGCGCCTCGGCGTCGGAGATGTCTTCGTGACGCTCGCCCCGGCGGAGCTGGGTGTGAAACAGGAACTCGTCGCGGCCGTTGATGGCGAACAGGCAGGAGCGGCGGTCGGCGTTGACGGTCCAGTAGGTCCACGCCCGCGGATGTGGAATATGGTCGTAGAGCTTGCCGCTGCGGAACCAGAGCGACGACATCGGCCCGCCCATGAAGTCACGGATGGCGCCGCCTTCGCCGATGAAGCTCAGCTCCATCGCCTTGCGCACCGGGCTGCGCGAGCCGTCGGCGCCCATCGCGTAGGCGGAGCGGAGTGTCTTGCGCTCGCCGCCGTCCGCACGCTCGGCCTCGATCGTGACGCCGCCGTCATCCTGGCTCACGCCGGTCATGCGCCAGCCATAGCGGATCGACACGCTCGGCTGCGCCGCGGCTTCGCTGCGCAGCGTGTCCTCGACATACATCTGCGACACTCGGTGCGGCAGCTCGGCCGCGCTCCAGGAGCCGGTCATGGTCTTGATCATGTCAGTCGCGGCGCGCGCCGACGGCAGCTTGAAGCGCGCCAGCTCGTAGGTCGAGAAGCGTGTGAAATAGGTGATGTCGGTCGGATAGTCCGCCGGCAGGCCCTGGGCGCGCAGCTTGTGGGCGAAACCGAGCCGCCGGTAGTGCTCCATGGTGCGCGCCTGGGTGGCGTTGGCGGCGGGGAAACGGGCCGGCGCGGTCTTTTCCTCGAGCAGGATGGTGGGCACCCCGCGGCGGCCCAGCTCGATCGCCAGCACCAGCCCGCACGGCCCGCCGCCGACGATGATGACCGCGCAGTCTTGTTGTCCGCTCACTTCGTTCCCCGCATGGCTCTCCGGTCGTTATAATAGCGGTCCGGGCCAATAGGGAATGTCACGATGAATCCGACTGTTGCGGTGGTTGCACAGGGCGCCATGGGCGCGGGCGTTGGTGCGCGGCTGGTCGAGCGCGGGCTGACCGTCATCACCTCGCTGGAAGGACGCAGCGAAGCCAGCGCCAAGCGTGCCAGGGCGGCCGGCATGGTCGCGGCCTCCGACGCGGAATGCGCGCAGGCGGATTTCTTCCTGTCAATCTGCCCGCCGAGCGAGGCGATGGCGCTCGCCGAGAAGATGTCGGCGCTGATCAAGCCGAGCAACAAGAAGCCGATCTATGTCGACTGCAACGCCGTGAGCCCGCCGACCAAGGTCAGGATCGGTGAGGTCGTTGCTATATCGGGCGCGCCGTTCGTCGATGGCGGCATCATCGGATTGCCGCCGAAGGAGGGCTACAGCCCGTTTCTGCATGTTTCCGGTCCCGAGGCGGACAAGGTCGCGGCGCTCAACGAGTTCGGCATCAAGGTCAACGTGGTCGAGGGGCCGGTCGGTGCCGCCTCCGCGCTGAAGATGTCCTTTGCCGGCATCACCAAGGGCGTCACGGCGGTGGCGTCCATGATGATGCTGGCCGCGACGCGCGCCGGCGTGGCCGACAAGCTGCGTGTCGAGCTGGGGCGCAGCTATCCGACGTATCTGGCAAGCTTCCAGCGCGCCGTGCCCGACATGTTCGACAAGGCATACCGCTTCGTCGGCGAGATGGAGGAAATCTCCAACTTCGTCAGCGAGGACGGCGCAGCGCAGGATGCCTACCAGGCAATCGCCGAATTCTACACCCGCATCGCCGCCGACCACGAAGGCCCGCACGAGGAAACCGGCGCGCTCGCCGCCTTCCTGAAGAAGAAGGACTAGCCGCCGCTCACGCGGCGCATATCATGCGCACGCAGGTCGGCATCGTCGGCGCGGGACCCGCAGGGCTCTTCCTCTCGCTGCTGCTGCAGCGAGCCGGCATCGATTGCGTGGTGCTTGAGGCGAAGAGCCGCGAGTACGTCGAAAGCCGCGTCCGCGCCGGCGTGCTGGAGCAGGGCACCGTCGACCTGATGGCCGAGCTCGGCGTCGATGCCCGCCTGCGCCGCGAGAGCATGATCGACGACGCGCTCGACATCCGCTTCTCGGGCAAGCTGATCCACCTCAACCTGCCCGGCCTCTCGGGCGGCAAGCTCGTCCACATCTACGGTCAGCAGGAGGTGGTGAAGGATCTGATCGCGGCAAACCTCGCGCACGGCCTGCCGATCCTGTTCGAGGCGGAAGCAACCGGCCTCGACGGGCTCACCGGCGAGAAGCCGACGATCCGCTTCAAGCACGACGGCAAGGACGAGACGCTGGCCTGCGACATCGTCGCGGGCTGCGATGGCTTTCACGGCATCTGCCGCGCCGTGATTCCCGCCGACCTGCTGAAAACCCACGACCGCGTATTCCCCTATGGCTGGCTCGGCATCCTGTCGGAATCGCCGCCGCTGCCCGACATGACATACGCCAACCACGACCGCGGCTTTGCGCTGGCCAGCCGCCGCTCGCCGCATATATCGCGGCTCTACGTGCAGTGCTCGCTCGACGACGACGTCGCCAACTGGTCCGACGCGCAGCTCTGGGACGAGCTGCACATCCGTCTCGACGACGCGGCGCGCACCGAGATCAAGGAAGGCCGCATTCTGCAACGGGGCATCACGCCGTGCCGCTCGTTCGTCTCGACGCCGATGCGCCACGGCCGCCTGTTTCTGGCGGGCGACGCCTGCCACATCGTGCCGCCGACCGGCGCCAAGGGCTTGAACCTCGCGGTCGCCGACGTGCGCGTGCTGTCGCGCGCGTTGATCGAGTTCTTCAGGGGCAGGCCGGATCGCCTGGAGCGCTATTCCAACACCTGCCTCAAGCGCATCTGGAAGGCGGTGCGCTATTCGACCTACATGACGACGCTGCTGCACCGCCCGCCGGACCAGACGCCGTTCGACCGCCAAATCCAGCTTGCCGAGCTCGAATACGTGTTCGGCTCGCACGCCGCGCAGACCACCATTGCGGAGAACTACGTCGGCCTGCCGTTCGAGGAGGATTGATTTTCGCTCCCTTACCTCGTGTCCCGGCTCGCGCTCAATGCGTTCGCTTGGCCAGAACACGAGGTCTTGCATGGCGCAAGCAGATACGATCCCATCGCTATCGAAGAAGCTCTGAGGACAACAAATGCCCTACGCCACCACGACCGACAAAGTTCGCCTCTACTACGAAGAGGCAGGCCACGGCTCGCCGATCCTGTTCATCCACGAATTCGCCGGCGACTATCGCAACTGGGAGCTCCAGATGCGGTACTTCTCGAGGCGGCACCGCTGCATCACCTACTCGGCGCGCGGCTACAAGCCGTCCGACGTGCCGCCCGATCCGGTCGCCTACAGCTACAAGCACTGGGCGAGCGACGCGATCGCGATCCTCGATCATCTCAAGATCGAAAAGGCGCATATTGTCGGCCTGTCGATGGGCGGCTTCACCACGATCGCGATCGGCATGCTGTATCCGCAGCGCGCGCTGTCGCTCACCGCGGCCGGCGCCGGCTCCGGCTCGGAGCGCAAGGAGATCGAAAGCTTCCGCAAGAACGCGCTGGAAACCGCCGGCGTTTTCGAGACGAAGGGGTCCGAGCACGTCGCTCGCACTTACGGCATGGGGCAGGCGCGCATTCCGTTTCTGGTGAAGGACCCGCGCGGCTTCGAGGAATTCACCGCGATGTTCGGCGAGCACGACGCCAAGGGATCGGCCAACACCATGCGCGGTTTCCAGGGCGA
This sequence comes from Xanthobacteraceae bacterium, assembly GCA_040510745.1. Taxonomy (GTDB): domain Bacteria; phylum Pseudomonadota; class Alphaproteobacteria; order Rhizobiales; family Xanthobacteraceae; genus Z2-YC6860. The sequence continues at coordinate 14,051 of JBEVIJ010000166.1, read as the reverse complement.
GCGGCCCTCGCTCTACGACTTCGAGGCCGAGATGAAGAAGTTCACGGTGCCGACGCTGATCGTGGTCGGCGACGAGGACGAGCCGTGCCTGGAGCCGAGCTTCCTCATGAAGCACTGGATCCCGACCTCGGGCCTGGTGGTGTTCCCGAAGACCGGCCACGTCTGCAATCAGGAGGAGCCGGCGATGTTCAACGAGGCGGTCGCCGACTTCATCGCGCGGGTGGAAGCGGGGCGATGGCCGGCGCGCGATCCGAGATCGGTGCGTGCTTAGCCACCGGCATCGTCGCGTGGCTCGGCCGGGTGCTCGACAAGAACGAGCGTGACTGCAAGACTCCTCCTCAACCAACAATGGGAGGAAAAGATGAATATCGATCGTCGTCAGTTGGTCTTGCCGGCTCTCGCCATTGGACTCGTGAGCATCGTTCCGGCCATCGCGGCTTCGGCGGACGAAGATGCCGTGGCGAAGGGCGTCGAGGCATTCCGCGCGGCGCAGGTGGCGACCGATGCCAAAGCATTCGAAGCGCTCTGCGCGTCCGAGCTTAGCTACGGCCACTCCGACGCTCGGATCGAGGACAAGGCGACATTCATCGCCAACGCCACCAATAGAAAAACGAAATTTTTGTCGCTTACCTACCAGGACACCAAAATTCGTGTCGTCGGCAATGCGGCAATCGTGCGGTTCAACTGGGTGAGCGAAAGTGAAGCGGTCGCCGATGGCAAAAAAAGCGCCAACAAACTCCACATCCTGATGAACTGGCAAAAACAGGGCGGGGACTGGAAGCTGCTATCTCGCGCGGCAACCAAGCTCTAATCGCGTTCAGCGGCCCAGTCCGTCGACGACCGGCGGGGATATCTACTGCGGCGCCTGGATGTTCGCGCGCTTCACCACGTCGGCCCATTTCGGCATGCTGGAGCGGATCAGCCCGGTCACCACCGCCCCGCCGTCGCCGCGCGGCTCGAAGCCGAGCGTGCGCATGCGGCCCGCGACCTCGGGCTTTTTGAGCACTTCAACAACGGTCTGCGCGATCTTGTCGACGATCGGCTTCGGCGTGCCGGCCGGCGCAAACAGCGCCTGCCAGTTCTCGACCTGAAAATCGCTGACGCCGGATTCGCCCGCGGTCGGCACCGCCGGCAATTCGGGATCGCGTTGCGCCGCCGTGACCGCGACCGCCTTGAGCTTGCCGGAGCGCAGGTGCGGCACCGCGGGCGCCAGCATCACCCACATGCCGTCGACGTGGCCGCCCAGCATCGCGGACAGCGCGGGCGCGGCGCCGCGGAACGGCACATGCGTGGTCTTGAAGTTTGCGCGCTGCTCCAGCAGCACGCCGGTCAGATGGCTGATGGTGCCGCCGCCGGCCGACGCGATGTTGATGCCGCCGTCCTTGCTCTTGGCCAGCTCGATGAACTCCTTGAGGCTGCTGACGCCGAGGTCGGGCCGCACCACCAGCACCTGTGTTGCCGTCATCAGCAGCGATACCGGCTCGAAGCTCTTGATCGGATCGTAGGCCAGATTGGGATAGAGGCTTGGATTGACCGCGATGGAGTCGGGATTGACCAGCAGCGTGTAGCCGTCCGGCGCCGACTGCGCGACGAACACACCGCCGGTCGAGGTGCCGGCGCCGGGCTTGTTCTCGACCACGACCGGCACCGGCCACGCGCCGCGGAAGGCGTCGGCCATGATGCGCGCCACCGCGTCGATCGGCCCGCCGGGCGCCGAAGGCACGACGATCCGGACCGTCCGGGAGGGATAGGACGAGGCGTCCTCGGGCTGGGCGAGGGCGGGTTGGGCGGTCAGGAGAAAAAGCGCCGCGCTGATGGTGCGAGCGATTGTCATGGCGCCTTCCTCCGCGTTCCCGGAGTTTCTTTGTGTTGTCCGCCGCATCGCTACGATGTGTGTTCTGCCAAGGCGGACCCCCGCGTCATTCGATGACGCGGTCGGCGCGCAGCAACGCTAAGGGTGGAACCGAAAGACCGAGCGCTTTCACGGCTCTCATATTTAGCACGGTTTCAAACTTGGTGGCCCGGTCAACGGGAAGCTCAGCAGGCTTAACGCCGCGAAGAATTTTGTCCACGTACAACGCCGCGTGTCTACACATTGCGTGAAAATCCGCGCCATAGGTAATGAGCGCGCCTGCCTCGCCAAACTCGCCAGATGAAGCGATAGGCAGCGATTGTTTCGTAGCCAGGTCGATGATCTGTTTTAGATTGGTCAAATAGACTGCATCCTCCTGGATGACGATCCCTTCAACATGGTTTTTGACCATCGCAGCGATGGCCGGCTCAAATTCGGCCGGGCCATTCGCGTTGAACTGTTGCAACTCAATTTTCAACGTATCAGCGGCACGCCGAATAACGGGCAGCGTGGCCTCAAACAACGGATTGTCGGGTTTTACAAGGACCGCCACGCGCGCGATGTGTGGAATGGTGTCCTTCAGCAATTCCAGCCGCTTTGCCATAAGCTCCGGCAGAAAATACGTGTTCCCGGTGACGTTGGCCTCCGGCCGGGACAGGCTCGTGACAATGCCCGCCGCGACTGCGTCGCCCGCGTACACAAAAACGATGGGAATATCCCTGGTCGCCCGTTTGGCGGCCAGCGTCGCCGGAGTGCCATAGGTCAGAATGACCTCGACCTTGCGACGAACCAGCTCGGCCGCCAAATTCGGAAGCCGGTCGTAGTGCTCTTCAGCCCAAAGGTCCTCGATGACGATGTTCTTGCCTTGCTCATAACCCAGATTCCGAAGACCCGATCGCAAGGCCTCTAGTCGGCTTGCCCAGCTCGGTGCGGCTGTCACGCCTAAAAATCCGAGACGAGAAATTTTCGGGCTGCTTTGAGCGCGGGCGATCTGCGGCAATGCCACCGCGCCACCGAATAGCGTGATGAATTCGCGCCGCCTCATGCATTTCCTCGCCACAAACTCATCCTAGCGCTTCAAATCGCGTGCGTTAAGGCATTCGCTTTGCGGCAAAAAATCACGGCGGAACATGGCGCGTCGCGGCGGTAGGCTGTAAAATTCGGTACGACAATATCACGACGATATTACAAGGACCCGCCCCATGCTGAGCACGGAACAGAACGACTTCATCACCCGTGTCGGACCTGGCACCCCCGCCGGGGCGCTGCTGCGGCGCTACTGGCAGCCGGCGGCGCTGGTTGACGAACTCGATGCCAAGCGCCCGGTGAAGCCGATCAAGCTGATGGGCGAGAACCTGGTGCTGTTCCGTGACGACACGGGCCGCTACGGGCTGATCGATCGCAAATGCCCGCACCGCGGCACCGATCTCGCCTATGGGCGGCTGGAGGACGCCGGTCTGCGCTGCGCGTTCCATGGCTGGCTGTTCGACATCGCGGGCCAATGTCTGCAGACGCCGGCCGAGCCGCAGGGCTCGAACCTCTGCGCCAACATCCGGCAGAAGGCCTACCCGGTGGTAGAGAAGAGTGGGATTCTCTTTGCTTACATGGGGCCGGGCGAGCCGCCGGCGTTCCCGCATTTCGACAGCTTCATCGCGCCGTCGACGCACACCTTCGCGTTCAAGGGCCTGATCGAGTGCAACTGGCTGCAATCGCTCGAGGTCGGCATCGATCCGGCGCACACCTCGTTCCTGCACCGCTTTTTCCACGACGAGGACCCGAGCGAACAGTACGGCAAGCTGTTCCGCGACAAGTCGAGCGACTCGGACATGCCGATGACCAGGATCATGCGCGAGTTTCCGGTGCCGCGCATCGAGGTCGAGCCGACCGACTATGGCTTCCGCGTCGTCACGCTGCGCCAGATCAGCGACAGGAACACCCACATCCGCGTCACCAACCTGATGTTCCCCAACGCCTTCATCATCCCGATGAGCCGGGAGATGACGATCACCCAGTGGCATGTGCCGGTCGATGACACCAAGCACTACTGGTACGCAATCTTCACCAGCTTCACCGGCCCGGTGGACAAGGACGAGATGCGCCGCCAGCGGCTGCAGCTTTATGAGCTGCCCGACTACACGCCGCGCAAGAACAAGCACAACGACTACGGCTTCGACCCGCACGAGCAGGAACACGAGACCTATACGGGCATGGGCGCCGACATCAACGTGCATGACCAATGGGCCTGCGAGTCGATGGGCGAAATCCAGGACCGCACCCGCGAGCACCTCGGGCAGTCCGACAAGGCGATCAATGCGTACCGCCGCTTGCTGCGCACCGCGATCGAAGCCGCGAAGAACGGCGAGAAGCCGCCGATGGTGCTTGATCCGAAGAATGCGCCGGGCCTGACGGGCCCCGCCGCGATCGACGGCATCGGCCCGACCGAAGACTGGCAGGGCTACTGGAAAAAGACCGACGCGGCGAAGCGCCAGGCCGCGAGCTGGGCGAAATAAATTCAACTGTCATCGTCCGCGAAAGCGGACGATCCAGTAAACACGATGATGCACAGTTGCACCGATCGCGAGGCTGGTGATTACTGGATGCCCCGCTTTCGCGGGGCATGACCCGAGTATGGCTTCACGCAAATCTCTATCGAAAAGAACCTTCGTCGAGCGCCACGACCTCTGGACGCCGGCGCAGCACCGCGCCGCGTCCGCGGTCGATCGTGCCATCAAGAGGCACAAGCTCGACCTGGTTCGCTTTTCCTTCGTCGATCAGCACGGCACGCTGCGCGGCAAGACGCTGATGGCGGCGGATGCGCCGTCGGCCATGCGCGGCGGCGTGACCATGACCACCACGCTGCTCGCCAAGGACACCTCGCACCGCACGGTGTTTCCGGTTTTCACCGCGGGCGGCGGCCTCAACGTGCCGGAGATGCAGGGCGCCGGCGATTTCGTCATGGTCGCCGATCCAGCGACGTTTCGCGTGCTGCCGTGGGCGCGCAACACCGGCTGGGTGCTGTGCGACATCGTCTTCACCAACGGCGCCCCGGTGCCGTTCTCGACGCGACAGCTCCATCGCGATGCGCTCGCCAAGCTTGCCCAGGCCGGCTTCGACTATTGCGCCGGGCTCGAGGTCGAATTCCATCTGTTCAAGATCGAGAACCCGAAGCTTGAGCTGGACGTGGTCGCGAACTGGCCGCCCGAGCCGCCGGAGGTTTCTCACACCACGCAGGGCTTCCAATACCTGACCGAGAGCCGCTTCGACCAGGTTGCGCCGATCATGGACGTCCTGCGCCAGACCATGCTGGGTCTCGGCATGCCGCTGCGTTCGCAAGAGGTCGAGCTCGGTCCGAGCCAGTACGAGTTCACCTTCGCGCCGGAGCTGGGCCTTGCCGCGGCCGACACCATGGTGCTGTTCCGCTCGGCGATGAAACAGGCGGCGCGGCGGCACGGTCATCTGGTCAGCTTCATGTGCCGGCCGAGATTCCCCAACGCGTTCTCCAGCGGCTGGCACCTGCATCAGTCGCTGGTGGATCGTAAGACGAAAGCCAACGCGTTTGTCTCGAATGACAAGTCGGAGGTTCTTTCGCCGCTCGGCCGCGGCTTTCTCGCCGGGCTGATCGCCAACGCGCGCGCCGGCGCGGCGTTCGGTACGCCGACGCTCAACGGCTACAAGCGCTATCACGGCGTTAACACCATGGCGCCGGTCCAGGCAGTCTGGGCGCGGGACAACCGCGGTGTGATGGTGCGCGTGATGGGCCAGCCTGGAGATGCTGCGACGCATCTGGAGAACCGCGTCGGCGAGCCGCTGGCGAACCCGTATCTCTACATGGCGTCGCAGATCCACGCCGGGCTCGACGGCGTGACGCGCAAGCTTATCCCCGGTCCGTCCTCGGATTCGCCCTATGGAGGAAACGTAGAAGCGGCGGAAGGTCTCCCGAAGAACCTCGAGGAAGCGCTCGGAGCAGCGGAAGAAAACGCGTGTTTCCGTTCCGCGCTCGGTGCCGCGTTCGTCGACTACTACGTCGCGATCAAGAGGTTTGAGATCGCGCGCGCCGAGAAAGAGGCAGGAACAAGCGGAGGTACCCGTGGAGCAACCAGCACTGGCGTCACGAGCTGGGAGCACCGCGAGTATTTCGACTTGGCGTGACGCCTCCCCGGGGCCGCTATGCCGTTGTCGGGAAATACATATATGGTTAACGCCGGGAAATTTTTGGGCTAGATTGAAGTCAGATGCGGTGAGCGTGTTGGAGGCTTCCATGTTGCGTATAGCGTCGGCGGCGTGCGCGCTTTTTGCTGCGCTGTTCCTCTCTATCGGTGTGTTTACGACGACGTCGGCTGAGGCCGGCTACTACGGCTATCGCGGTGGCTACAACGGCGGTTATCGTTCAGCGTACTACGGTGGCTACGGTTATCGCGGCGGCTACGGTTATCGGGGTGGCTACGGTTATCGTGGTGGTTACTACGGCGGCGGCTATGGCTACCGGGGTGGCTACTACGGCGGATACCGGAGTGCCTATTACGGGCCGCGCTACTATGGCGGCTCCTACTACGGCGACGGTTGCGGCGATGGCTACTGCAATGGCGGGTACGATAACGGCTACTACGGTGGTAACGGCTATTACGGTGGCAACGGCTATTACGGTGGCAATGGCTATTACGGCAATGGCTACGTCACCGCCGGGTACTACGGTAACGGCTATGGCTATGGCACCGGCTATGGTTACGGCAACGGCTACTACGGTGGCTGCCGCACCGCTTACATCCCTTACGGCCGGACCTGGTACAGAGCGACCAGCTGCTGACGACGTCACGCGCGTCGCGTGAGAGCGCGGCGCACGGAGGCCTGACGTTGTCGGCAAAAGTGACGCGGCCCGCGCAAGCGGGCCGCGTATTTCTTTTCAGCAATAAACTTAAGCGTCGACGCTGGCGGCGAGCGCGTTGTCCTGGATGAAGGCGCGGCGCGGTTCGACCTCATCGCCCATCAGCTTGGCGAAGATGTCGCTCGCTTCGTCGATCTCCTTGACCTTCACCTGGAGCAGGGAACGCGCGTCCACGTCGAGCGTGGTTTCCCAAAGCTGACCGGGGTTCATCTCGCCGAGGCCTTTGTAGCGCTGCAGCGTAAGCCCCTTGCGGGCGGCACTGGTGATCGCTTCGAACAGGCTCACAGGCCCATGAATCTTGATCGGCTCCTCGTCGCCCTTGCGGCGAAGGGCACCGGATCGCGCGTAGGCCTCCTGCAAGGAGGCGGCATACTCGTCGAGCTTGCGCGCATCGGCCGAGTTGAGCAGCGCATGATCGATGATTGCGACCTCCTTCACGCCGCGCACGGTGCGCTCGAACAGGAACCCGTCGCCTTCGACGAATTTGCCCTGCCAGCCGCGCTCGGTCTCGTCTTCGAGCGCGTCGAGACGCTGCGCGATGTAGGGCGCGGCCGCCCCGGCCTTCTGCGGATCGCCGAATATCTCGGCGTTGAGCACGCCGAGGATGGCAGCCTGCTCGACGACTTTCCTGTTGTAGCGGCTGTGGATGTTGGCCAGCACGTTTCGGATCACGCGGGCCTGCTCGACCAGATCGTGCAAATCGACGCCGGCGCGTTCGGCGCCGGAATACAGCTTGAACACCGTATCTTGCAGCCCGGTCGCGATCAGGTAGTCCTCGAGCGCGCGCTCGTCCTTGAGGTACTGCTCGGATTTGCCACGGTTGACCTTGTAGAGCGGCGGTTGGGCAATGAAAAGGTGACCGCGATCGATCAGTTCCGGCATTTGCCGGTAGAAGAACGTCAGCAGCAGGGTGCGGATGTGTGCGCCGTCGACGTCGGCGTCCGTCATGATGATGATCTTGTGGTAGCGCAGCTTGTCGGCGTTGAACTCCTCACGGCCGATGCCGGTCCCCAGCGCAGTGATCAGCGTGCCGATCTCCTGGCTTCCCAGCATCTTGTCGAAGCGCGCACGCTCCACGTTGAGGATTTTGCCGCGCAACGGCAGCACCGCCTGGAATTCGCGATTGCGGCCCTGCTTGGCGGAGCCGCCGGCGCTGTCACCCTCGACGATAAACAGCTCGGACTTGGCTGGATCGCGCTCCTGGCAGTCGGCAAGCTTGCCGGGCAGCGAATTTACGTCGAGCGCGCCTTTACGACGGGTGAGTTCGCGGGCCTTGCGGGCGGCTTCTCGGGCGGCGGCCGCCTCGATCACCTTGCCGACGATTGCTTTGGCTTCGCCGGGGTGCTGCTCGAACCAGGCGGCCAGCCGGTCGTTGACGATGTTCTCGACTGCCGGCCGCACTTCGGAAGAGACGAGCTTGTCCTTGGTCTGCGACGAGAACTTGGGATCGGCAACCTTGATCGAAAGCACGCAGGTCAGTCCTTCGCGGCAATCGTCGCCGGACAGATCGACCTTTTCCTTGCGCGCGCCGCCGAGCGTTTCGGCATAGCCGGTGACCTGGCGGGTCAGCGCGCCGCGGAAGCCGGCGAGATGCGTACCGCCGTCACGCTGCGGGATGTTGTTGGTGAAGCAGAGAACGGTCTCGTGATAGCTGTCGTTCCAGGTCAGCGCGCACTCGACGGAGACGCCCTCGCGCTCCGATTTGAGCGTGATCGGCGTAGGAATCAGCCCGTTCTTGTTGCGGTCGAGGTATTTAACGAACTCCTCGACTCCGCCCTCATAGCGCATCTCCTCGCGTTTCTCGACCGCATGGCGCATGTCGGAGAGAACGACGGTGACGCCGGAGTTCAGGAAGGCGAGCTCGCGCAGCCGGTGCTCCAGCGTCGCGAAGTCGAACTCGGTCATGGTGAAGGTCGTCTTGGCGGGCAGGAACGTCACCTCGGTGCCGCGCTTACCGCCGGAATCGCCTGTGACCGCGAGATCCGCGACGGCATCGCCATCGCGGAACTCCATGGTGTGCTCTTTACCGTCACGCCATATGGTCAGCTTGAGCCAAGTCGAGAGCGCGTTGACAACCGAGACGCCGACGCCGTGCAAGCCGCCGGAAACCTTGTAGGAGTTCTGGTCGAATTTTCCGCCGGCGTGGAGCTGGGTCATGATAACTTGAGCGGCCGACATCCCCTCGCCCTTATGGATGTCGGTCGGGATGCCACGGCCGTCGTCGCGCACCGTGCAGGAACCGTCGGGATTGAGCGTCACGGTGACTGCGGTGGCATGGCCGGCCAGCGCTTCGTCGATCGCGTTGTCGACGACTTCGTAAACCATGTGATGCAGGCCGGAGCCGTCGTCGGTGTCGCCGATGTACATGCCCGGCCGCTTGCGCACCGCATCAAGGCCCTTGAGAACCTTGATCGACTCTGCGCCGTAGTCGGTTTCAGCCGTGGTCTTGCGTGCGGGTTCGGCCATGCAATTGCCTCGAATTGAAAGCGAAATTTTGCGCGAGAATCAGCGATTGATTTGGCACGAAAAACGATGTGCCGTACAGCGCAAAGTAGACCGCCCTAATATGTTGATTCGGTGACGGTTTTTGAAGGTCCGAACGGGTAAAAAACGGCTTCGGAAAGCGCCTCCGCGGTGCGCCAGAACGGGCTCTCGCGCCTAGCTCTTTTTCGCTTGATTTCCGGACGGCGTTGCCGTCCGAGACGCCGCGTTTCGATGCGGCGGAACATCGGGCGGGAGATTTGCCGATTGCTCTTGTGGCATCGGCTGCTCGTGTAGCATGGGCAAATCAAACCGGGTCTGGCCGTGGCCGTAGTCCGGGATCGGCTTGGTGAAGCAGCCGAGCGCGCCAGCCCACAGTTCCACGCGCGCTATATCATCCTGCAGGCGATCCACGGCCTGCTGCAGATTCCTGACGATTTTCTCCCCCGCCGGCTCGATGGCAGACATTGTTGGCTCCTTGGTCCACTCCGCGAGGCGATTGGCGTTCTTGCGGCCTCCATCTTTGGTCCTCTGGCGCCGCCTCCTCGTGAGCACAGCACATCAAGTTAAGCCTTTGAGAAGACCGAAGTTCCTGCATCGATCGTTGGCTCGTATCACTTTCGCGTGGAACTTTTGCGCCTGGAGACGCTCTCGCGTCAGCTTTGGCGCGCAACGCTGCCTGGTGTCACAGCAAACATGTCGGCCTGCGACGCAATCTCGGCGAAGGCCGCCGGGTCCGCGCCCGTCATCCAGACCTGCGCGTCGAGCTTGCGAAGCGCTTCGTAGAGCGCCGTGCGGCGCCCCGGATCGAGATGCGCGACCAACTCGTCGAGCAGCAGCACCGGTGCAAAACTTGTCATGTCGGCGAGCAGTCCGGCGTGCGCCAGCACCAATCCGATCAGTAGCGCCTTCTGCTCGCCCGTCGAGGCTTCGGCGGCCCGGATGTTCTTGAGCGGAAAGGTCACTGAGAGGTCGGTCAGGTGCGGCCCGTCCAGCGTGCGGCCGGCTGCCGCGTCGCGCAGGCGGTTGTCGCGCAGCACCGTGCGGTAGCGGTCCTCGATCTCGACGGCGGGATGGTCGCTGACCAAGCGCTCCATCCAGCCGTCGAGCGCGATCTCGGCGGAGGGAAAGGCGTCGTCCTTGCGCACGGCAAGCGCGCCTTGCAGCCGCCGCACTGTCTCGGCGCGCATCGCCGCGACTGCGACCGCAAGTTCGGCTGTCTCGTGCTCGACGGCATCGAGCCAGTGCTTGTCGGGCCGCGGCTCTTCGAGCAGGCGGTTGCGCGATCGCAACGAGCGCTCCAGAGCGTTGACGCGGCCGGTGTGCTCGGCATCGACCGCGAGCACCAGCCGGTCGAGAAAGCGGCGGCGCTCGGATCCCGGCCCCATAAAAAGCTGATCCATCGCCGGCGTAAGCCATATGACACGCAGATGGTCGGCAAAGGCCGCCGCTGAGGAGACCGGCTCGCGGTCGATCCTGCATTGGCGGAAGCGTGCCGTATCCTCCGGTCCGGGCGGCTCGATGCCGGTGCCGAGCGTGGCGAGGCCCAGCATGCCCTCGACCTCGGCGGCAACCGCCCAGGCGCCTTCGCCCTCTGAAAAGGCGACCTCCTCAAGGGTCGCGCGCCGCAAGCCCCGGCCGGGCATCAGGAAGGACACCGCTTCGATCAGATTGGTCTTGCCGGCGCCGTTCGGTCCGATGAGCACGACAAGATTGCCGCCGGCTTCCAGGCTTGCCGCGTGGTAGCTGCGGAAATTGCTCAGCGTGAAACGGCGGATCGCTGCGGCGGTCATGCAAGCCGTGAGGGTATCACACCCGCATCGGCATCAGGACGTAGAGCGCGCCCTTAGCGTCCTTGTCCTCGATGAGCGTCGGCGAGCCGGGGTCGGCCAGCTTGAGCAGGGCGACTTCGCCGTCGAGCTGCGACGCGATATCGAGCAGGTAACGCGAGTTGAATCCGATATCGATCGGGTCGCCGTCGTAGTCGACCTCGATCTCCTCGGTCGCGCTGCCCGAATCCGGATTGGTGACCGAGAGCACCAGCCGTCCGCTGGACAGCGAGAGCTTGACCGCGCGGCCCCGCTCGCTCGACACGGTCGAGACGCGGTCCACCGCGGCCTCGAAGTCCTTCTTGTCGACCGTGAGCAGCTTGTCGTTGCCACTCGGGATGACGCGGCCGTAGTCCGGGAAGGTGCCGTCGATCAGCTTTGACGTGAGCACCACGTCGCCCAACGTGAAACGGATCTTGGCGGAGGACACTTCGATGCCGACCCCGGCGTCGCTGCCTTCGACCAGGCGCTGCACCTCGTTGACGGTCTTGCGCGGTATGATGATGCCCGGCATGCCGTTGGCGCCGGCCGGCACCGCGAGCTCGGCCTGCGCGAGCCGGTGTCCATCGGTCGCCACCGCGCGCAGCGTCGCGTTCTTTCCCGAGCCGGCGATGTGCAGGTAGATTCCGTTGAGGTAATAGCGCGTTTCTTCGGTCGAGATCGCGAAGTGCGTCTTGTCGAGCAGCCGCTTCAGCTCGTTGGCTGGAATTTTGAACTTGTGCGTCATGTCGCCGGCGGCGAGATCGGGAAAATCGCTCTCCGGCAAGGTCTGCAGCGTGAAGCGCGAGCGCCCGGCGCGGATCACCATCATGGCGCGGTCGCCGGAGGCTTCCAGCACCACCTGCGAGCCTTCGGGCAACTTGCGCACGATTTCGTAGAACATATGCGCCGGCACGGTTGTCGAGCCACCCGGCGCCACTTCGGCCGCGATCGTTTCGATCACTTCAAGGTCGAGGTCGGTGGCCTTGAGGTTGAGCGCCGACTTTTCGGCCCGCATCAGAACGTTGCCGAGGATCGGAATGGTGTTGCGGCGCTCGACCACGCGATGCACGTGGCCCAGCGATTTCAGCAATTCTGCGCGTTCGACGGTGACCTTCATGGCAGCGCCCGTTCCTCGGAGGGGCATCAAAACTGGCGTGGATGCTCGGTTTTCGCAAGGGCCGAGGGCTTTTACCGCCGGGTTATCCCGGCCATTCACCGCCTCTAGACGACGGCGTACAAGTCGGCCCGGCGCCGAAGCACCGGGCCATGCGTTGAATACGGGATCACTCTTGAAGCTGCCGCTTTAGGATTTCGATCTCGTCCGCCAGCATCGAGTCGTTGCCGACCAACCCTTCGATCTTGCGTACCGCGTGCAGCACAGTTGTGTGGTCGCGCCCACCGAACCTGCGGCCGATCTCGGGCAGCGAACGCAGCGTCAGCGTTTTCGCAAGGTACATCGCCACCTGCCGCGGGCGCACCACGTTGGCGGTGCGGCGCGAAGAAAGCAGGTCGGAGCGGCTCACGTTGTATTGCCGCGCCACGATGCGCTGGATGTCCTCGATCTTGACCCGCTTGGGTTCCTGCGGCCGGATCAGGTCGCGCACCTCGCGCTCCGCCATCTCCATCGTGACCGGCTGGCCGGTGAGCTTGTTGTGGGCGAGCAGGCGGTTGATCGCACCTTCGAGGTCCCGGCCGTTATGGGTGACGGTCTTGGCGATATAGGCCAGCACGGGAGCTGGCACGTCGAAGCTCGGATGATACTGGCGCGCCGCAGCGACGCGGAATTTCAGGATCTCGAGCCGCAGTTCCTCGCCGAGCGGCCCCATCTCGACCACCAGCCCGCCGGCCAGCCGCGAGCGCACGCGGTCGTCGAGGCTTTCCAGGTCGGTTGGCGGGCGGTCGCTGGCGATCACCACTTGGCGGCCAGCGTCGATCAGTGCGTTCAGGGTGTGGCAGAACTCGGCCTGGGTCGACTTGCCCTGCAGGAACTGCAGGTCGTCGATCACCAGCACGTCGATTCCGCGCAGTGCTTCCTTGAATGCGAGCGCGGTTTGAGTGCGCAACGCCGAGACGAAGCCGTACATGAATTTTTCGGCGGTGAGATAGAGCACCTTGCGCTCGGAGCCGTTGTTGCCGGCCCAGGTGGTCGCCTGGAGAAGGTGCGTCTTGCCGAGCCCCACACCGGCATGGATGTAGAGCGGATTGAACATCACCGGGTCGCCGCGCCGCGCGGCAGCGACCTGCTTGGCGGCCGCGTGCGCCAGCGTGTTGGAACGCCCCACCACGAAGGTGTCGAAGGTCAGCCGCAGGTCGAGTGGCGAGCCGCCGAGCGCGTCGTGGCCGCTCGCCACCGGGCCGAACGCTGTGCGCGTTTCACCGCCCTCGAGTTTGCCGCGCGGATCGCGCCCGAACTCGATCGCCTCGACCTGCTTGGCCTTCGGCAGCGCCGTACGGATCACCGCGCTGCGCACGCTGACGTCGAGCTTCAGGATTTCCGAGTGTTCGCCCTGCCAGCAGGTCAGCAGCCGCTCGATGTAGTGCGACTGGATCCAGCTCTTTAGGAAGCGGGTCGGCACCGACAGATGCGCCATCCCATCTTGAATCCGCTCCAGCTCCATGCGGGCGAACCAGCTCTGGAAAATTTCTTCGCCAACTTCTGCACGAAGCCTGTTCTTGACGCGCTCCCAACGCTCTAGATCGGTGGTTGTCATTTCTTGGTTTCTTTCGGGAGTTCGACGGGTTGACTGGAAGTTCGGTGAAACGGATGGCGGCACCGCCGCCTGGCCGTTACGCGCGGATCACATCAACGGACTGACTAGTGGGAGGGACGTTCGCCTTCAGCGACACTCGGTGAAGGCAGCTCAATCGGACCTCGGAGCAGAGCGTTCAGCCGCTCTGACCGGAAGCCGATCGCACGTTCGGGGTAGGGTGCGCTGCGAAGACGTTGCGGGCTGCTATTTGGGCGACGCGCACAGGTTGAAACGCCGCGCCATGGCCCGCAAATGGAGAGATTCCCGAACCAGCA
>JBEVIJ010000165.1:0-23089 GCA_040510745.1 Xanthobacteraceae bacterium | reverse complement strand
AAAATCAGTAGTTTGTGCTTCAGAGCGCGTTCAGCACCGCGCTTGTAATTGCCACCGTGCCGTCGCGGCCGCCGAATTCGAACGGCTTGATGCCGGTGGAGTAGGCCACATCGACCGCGCGCTCGATCCGCGCCGCAGCCTGCGCCGCGCCCTCGTGGCCGTGCTTGTCGGCGAGCCAGTCGAGCATCAGCGCAGCGGACAGGTTCATCGCGGACGGGTTGGCCTTGCCCTGGCCCATGATGTCCGGGGCGGTGCCGTGGCACGGCTGGAACACCGCGTGCTTGTCGCCGATGTCGGCGGACGGCGCCATCCCCATGCCGCCGATCAACCCGGCGGTGAGGTCGGACAGGATGTCGCCGAACATATTCTCCATGACCATGACGTCGAAGTCCCAAGGCCGGCGAACGAGCATCGCCGAACATGCATCGACGTAGAGATGGTCGGCCGGTACTCCGGGAAACTTCGCGGCTTGCTCGTCGAACATCTGCCGGAAGAATGCGTAGGCCTTAAAGGCATTGGCCTTGTCGACGCAGGTGAGCCGGCCCTTGTTCGGCCCACGCGATTTCCGGCGCGCCGCGTAGCGGAACGAGAAGTCGAACAGCCGCCCCGAGGTCTTGCGGGTGATCACCAGCGTCTCGCGGCCTTCGTCGTGCGTCACCACGCCCTTGCCCATCGAAGCGAACAATCCCTCGGTGGATTCGCGGATCACCACCAGGTCGATGCCGTTCCGCTCGGCGCCGACGATCGGCGAGGGCACGCCGGGAATGAGCCGGCACGGCCGCACGCCCGCGTAGAGGTCGAAGATGAAGCGCAATTCGACCTGCGGCATGATCTCGGTGTTGTCGGGATAGCGGATCGAGGGCATGCCGCAGGCGCCGAGCAGGATGGCGTCGGCCTCCTCGCAGAGTTTGATGGTGGAGTCCGGCATCGACTTGCCGGTTTCCTTGTAGTGCATGGCGCCGGCTGCAGCCTCGGTGAAGCGGAATTTCAGGCCCGGCGTGGTCGCCTCGATTGTCTTCAGCACTTCGAGCGCTGGGTTCATTACCTCCGGTCCGATGCCGTCGCCGGGAAGGACCGCGATGTGGAAGGCGTCGTTGGCGAGCATGTTAGAGCCGGATGGTGCGAGGGGCGGGAAGTGCGCTAATCAATAGACTGCGCCCCCTCCACGCAAGCCGGAAATCATCATGCGTCTCGCCGCCAATGTCGCCTACCTCTTCACCGAACGTCCGCTGATCGAGCGGTTTGCCGCGGCCGCCGCGTGCGGCTTCAAGGCGGTGGAGTTGCAATTCCCCTATGACCACGCGCCGTCGGCCATCAAGGCCGAGCTGACCAAGCATGGCCTGACCCAGCTTGGCGTCAACACGCCGCCCGGCAGCGGCAAGGACACGTCAGGCGTCGCCGCAATTCCGGGCAAGGAGGCGGAGTGGGACGCGCGGTTCAAGCAGGCGCTCGATTACATCGTCGCGATCGGTGGCAGCGCGATCCACTGCATGACCGGTCCGGTACCGCCGAACGACCGCCCTGCCGCGGAAAAGACCTTCGTCGCCAACCTGACCCGCGCCGCCGATCTCGCCAAGGCGCACAACATCACGCTGCTGATCGAGCCGATCAACCAGCGCGACCGGCCGGACTATTTCCTGAGCCGGGTGGAGCACGCCGCCGACATCATCGCCAAGGTCGGCCGGCCGAACGTCAAGATCCAATTCGATTTCTATCACGTGCAGATCGTGAGCGGCGACCTGATCAAGCGGTTCGAAAAGCACCAGCCGCTGGTCGGCCACGTCCAGGTTGCGGCGGTTCCCTCGCGCCATGAGCCCGACGAGGGCGAGATCAACCACCCGGAAATCTTCAAGGCGCTCGACCGGCTCGGCTGGGACGGCTGGGTGGCGTGCGAATACCGACCCCGCGCCAGGACCGAGGATGGCCTCGTTTGGGCCAAGCCCTACGGCATCGCGCCGACAAAGCTGTGACATAGCCTATTGAAAACAATGATTTAGCTGTCGCGTTCCCGGGCTAGCTGATAGATTTTGCTGCCATGTGGGGCCGCAAGCGCAAGACCGCCGCAGAAGCCGCGTCCGAGGCCGAGCCGACTGCTCTCAAGCAGGCGGTCCGGCAGGCGCGCATCGAGACTGCGGAGCGTACCAGCGTCGTCGTCGAATTGCGCGACGCCGAGCTTGCGCGTCTTGAGATGCTCAACGAGACGCTCGATCCGTTGTTCACCGAAATCCCGGCGGACGTCGACCTGTTCGATCGCGGCATCAGCCGTGGCGATCAGCCGCGGCTGTGGATCGACGTGGTCGCGCATGTGGTGATGGGGCGCGACAAGCGCGAGTATCGTTTCGTGCAGGACACGCGTTATGGCCGCAAGGTGCTGGCGGAATCCCCCGAGATCGAAAAAATCGTCTCGGCAATCACGCACTATGTGGCCGCGCGGATGGTCGAGCGTTCGCGGGCGCTTTCGGAAGACTCCGCCACGCAGGCAGTCGAGCTGCGCAACGACATGCAATTCGTGCTGCGCCGCCGGCGCTGGCGCATGGTCCGTGCCTTCCTGTTCGGGTTGATCATCGGCTGCGTTTCGCTGTTCGCGGCGCTGTGGATCGTCGCCTCGCGGATTGCAAAGTAATCACCTAACCCGTCAGCATTTGCCGGCTCACTTCGCCGATCGTGCCATCTTCGCGGCTCATGCCGCGCGCGATCACCTGGCAATGCCAGTCGCCCGGCTCACCGTCGATCTCAAGCAGGTTGTAGCCTGCAGGGTCGTCATTGTAGTGCGGCGAGCCCGAGGCCGAGGGCGCGCCGATGCAGGGAATGCTCTCGCGCGGTCCTGAAATCCAGATCAGCGAGCTCTCGTGGAGGTGGCCGTGCAGCAGCAGCTCGGCGCCATGCTTTCGCAGCACCTGGCGAAGCTCCGCAGCGTCATGAAGCCGGCGAAAGCGGCTGACGCCTGGGATCGGCGGGTGATGGATCAGGATAACGCGAAACAGCTCCTCCTTTTTCAGCGCGGCGAGAGCATCGCCCAGCCTTGCAAGTTGCTCATTGCCGAGCCGTCCGGTTGCCGCGAGCGGCAGCGTCGGCAGGGAGGTGGACAATCCGATCAGCGCCACTTTTCCCCGACGGCGCACGAACGGGAAGGTTTCGCCGGCATCGCCGCGCATGTAGTCGCCCCAATCCTGCGCGGCCCGGCCTGCGGCTGCGCGGACATAGGCGTCATGGTTGCCGGGCACGAACGTCGTCTCGTGCGGCGAGCCGAATGCGTCGAGCCATGCGCGCGCCGGACCGAATTCATTGCTCAACGAGAGGTTCACCAGGTCGCCAGTCACCGCGACGTGGTCGGGCTGCTGTGCGTTCAGATCGGTGACGATTGCGGCCAACACCTCCGGCCGGTGAATGGCGCGCCGCTTGCGCAGCCAGTTGAGGTAGCCGAGCCCACGCTTGCTCATGAGATCGCCCAGCGCGGGGCTTGGTAGCGGCGCGAGGTGAACGTCGGAGATGTGCGCCAGCAGGAACATTCGGTAATGCGCTTATGTCGGCCTCGCAAACCGGCTATTCAGACCCTTCCAAGAAGGAACGGCCGATGGCAAGCCTTTTCCGCCGCACGCCCTGGTTCGGCCGACTGATCCACTTCTATTGGCGTTTTGCCCGAGCCATGACGCTCGGCGTGCGCGGCATGGTGCTCGATGGCGAGGGCCGCGTCTTTCTCATCAAGCACAGCTACGTCGATGGCTGGCACATGCCGGGCGGCGGTGTCGAATCCGGCGAGACCATGCTCGAGGCCCTGACGCGCGAGCTTGCCGAGGAGGGCAACATCGAGCTGACCGCGCCACCCGTGCTGCACGCGATGTATTTCCATCCGGTCTATTCGCGCCGCGACCATGTCGCGCTTTATGTGATCCGGCAGTTTCGCCAGACAGCGCAGCCGGTGCCGGACCGCGAGATCGTCGAGCACGGCTTCTTCCCGGTCGACGCGCTTCCTGAGGGCACCACAAAGGGTACGCGCGCCCGCATTGCCGAAGTGCTCAACGGGACGCGCGCCGCCGCGGTCTGGTAGCTGCATTGGGGGCGTTGTCATCGGCGGACCTGCGGCGCTACGCTGGCTGAAACAACATCGAGGGGAAATGCCGATGCACAAGTTGCTCGCCGCGCTCGCCGGTCTGGCCTTCGCCTGTTCGACTGGCGCAAGCGCCCAGACCATCAAGGTGGTGGTGCCGTTCGCGGCCGGCGGACCGGTCGACACATTGGCGCGGCTCATTACCTCGGACATGGCGCCGCGGTTGAAGGCGGACATCGTGATCGAGAATCGCGGCGGAGCCGGAGGCGTGCTGGCGACCGAGCAGGTGGCGCGCGCGCCGGCTGACGGCAAGACGCTGCTGTTCGCAAGCTCCGGCTCGCATGTCATCAGTGCGGCGTTGCGCAGCGGGCAGCTCAGCTACGATCCGGTGAAGTCGTTCACGCCAATCGCCTTCGCGGGCGCGGTGCCGATGCTTGTCATCGTGAGCCCGGACTCTACGGTCAAGACGCTTGCCGATCTGGTCGCCAAGGCCAAGGCCGAAAAGCTGAGCTACGCTTCCGCCGGCGCCGGCTCGACGATGCACATCATCGGTGAGGTGATCAATTCCGAGGCGGGCATCAAGACCACGCATGTGCCCTACAAAGGCGTTGCGCCCGCGCTCACCGACCTGATCGGCGGGCACATCCAGCTGCTCAGCGCCGACCTGCCGGTGCTGGAACCGCTGGTGAAAAGCGGCAAGGTGCGTGCGCTGGCGCTGTTTGCGGCCGAACGTTCGTCGCTGCTCCCGGACCTGCCGACCGCCGCCGAACTTGGCTATCCCGGCATGCTGATGGGCAACTGGTACGCCATGCTGGCGCCCGCCGGCATCCCGGCAGACGTCAAGGACGCGCTGGAAAAGGCGATGCTCGAAGCGATGAAAAGCCCGACCGTCTCGGCGCGTCTCGCTGCCGGCGGGGTGGCCGGCGGGCTCGACAGCAAGGGCTTCGCGCAGAAGCTCGCGAAAGACGTGGCGTTCTGGGGTCCGCAGATCACGAAGCTCGGCATTACCGCTGAATAGATCCGATTGCTTCCGTAGCGTTGTCCGGCGTGCTAATCGCGCAGGGGCGCGTTCCTACGGTTTGCCGGAGCGCGGCGGGCAGAGCGATGACCGACCTATCACTGACCATCCTGTCCGAAACTTTTGAGGACGCGGAGGCGATCGACCGCTTGCATGAGCGCACGTTCGGTCCTGGACGCTATGCGCGCACCGCCTTCCGCATCCGGGAGGAGATTCCCCACCGTATCGACCTCTCATTCACCGCGCGGATTGGCACCCTGATGGTCGGCTCGGTGCGGTTGTCGCCGATTCGTATCGGGGAGACGCCGGCGCTTCTGCTCGGCCCGCTTACCGTCGAGCCGCCGTTCCGCGACCGCGGCATCGGCAAGGCGTTGCTGGAGTGGGCGCTAAAGGAGGCGAAGGCGAAGGGCCACCGGCTGGTGGTGCTGGTGGGCGACGAGCCGTACTACGGCAAGGTCGGCTTCAAGAGAATTCCCAAAGGCACCGCGACGATGCAGGGGCCGGTCGATCCGGCACGGCTCCTGGTGGCCGAGGTGGTCGAAGGGGCCTTCAATGGCGTGTCAGGGCTGATCCGGCCGGACTATCGCGCCAACAGCTAGCTCGCGCGCGCCCAACGGCCGCCTTAGCGGCCTTCTCGAGCCCAACGGCCGCGTCAGCGGCCTTCTCGAGCCCAAGTCGCGGCCAGCGCGCCGACCAAGAGCAGCAAGCCCAGCAGGCCGGCGAACACAGGCAGCACGCCGATGCCGCGCACCACGCTGGCCTCCCGCATCTTCAGGCCGATCCAGTCGTCGCCCCGGAACGTATCGGCCGAGCGCATCGCGACGATGCGCGGCAGGTTCACGCCGCCCGCGTCGGCGAGGCGCTTCACGTCGCCGCCGGTCGCGGCCGCGAGCGGGCGAAGCACGTCGGTGGTCGACGTCACCTCGGCAAATTCGCGCGGATTGGCGGGACCGACGTTGACCAGCGCGGTGAGCTTGCCGTCGTTGGCCCGCCACAGACCGAGTTCGGTCGCGCGCAACGTTCCGCGCCACAGGCCGGGCTCGCCGGCGGTTAGCGTGATGGTGCGGGTGCCGCCGGATGGCAGCGTCAGCGTGACGTCGTTCACGGTGTCGGCCATGGTTTGCCGCTCGATTACGAGATCGCGGCCGCGCCCGATCAGGCGCAGCGCCTCTTCCTCGAGGTCGGGCTGCTTCATCAGCCAGTGCGACAGCCGGCGCATCAGGTCGAGATGCGGGCCGCCGCCCTCGAAGCCGCGCGCCCACAGCCAGACGTGATCCGAGAGCAGGAGGCCGACGCGGCCTTCCCCTTCGCGGGAGAGCACGAGCAGCGGCTTGCTCTCCGGGCCTTCCATGACGCTGGTGCCGTTGTTGGTCTTGGTGTCGACCAGGCGGAACCAGCGGCTCCATTTCGCCGGCGTGCTGTCGGAGCCTTCCAGGCCGCGAGTCACTGGATGGCGTTTGCCGGGATTGGTCAGCGCGGCGCGGAACGCGGTTTCCGTCGTGAGGCCACTGGGCTCTGCGGGGAGGATCTGATCCAGCGGGGTGCGCCACAGGCTGGTCGGGCTGGCGTAGTCGGGACCGGCCGCCACCAGCACGGCGCCGCCATCGCGCACATAACGCGCGATGTTGTCGAAATAGATGATCGGCAGCACGCCCTGTCGCGCGTAGCGGTCGAAAATGATGAGGTGAAACTCGTTGATTTTCTGCTGGAACAGCTCGCGGGTCGGGAACGCGATCAGCGAGAGCTCGTTGATCGGCGTGCCGTCCTGCTTCTCCGGCGGACGCAGAATGGTGAAGTGCACCAGGTCGACGCTGGCGTCGGACTTCAGCAGGTTGCGCCAGGAGCGCTCGCCGGCATGCGGCTCGCCCGACACCAGCAGCACGCGCAGCTTGTCGCGCACGCCGTCGATCGAGACGACGGCACGGTTGTTGACCGTGGTCAGCTCGCCCTCGATCGGGGATGCCTCGATCTCGACGATGTTGGGTCCGGCGTGCGCGATGGGGATCTGCGCGTTGATCGTGTTGCCCGGCGTGACCGTGCGGCGCTCCAGCACCTCGCCGTCGCGGCGCACCGTGACCTGGGCCGGCGTGCCGCGCACGCCCTGATCGTCGACCCGATAGACGATGGTCTGCGACTGGCCGACGATGCCGAACCGTGGCGTGGTCACCAGCACGACGCGGCGGTCGCGCTCATTGGCGGTCCCGGTGATCAGTCCGTGCACCGGCGCAGCGAAGCCGAGCGCGGCGGCGTCCTCGGGCACGTCGTGGACGCGGCCGTCGGTCAGGAAAATCGCACCGGCGACCCGGTCGGGCGGCACGTCGGCGAGCGCCGCGCCGAGCGCCGCGAACAGCCGTGTGCCGTCAGTCTCGCCATCCGCCTCGCCGGCTTCGACAAAACGCACGTCGAGGTTCGGGATGCGGCCGAGCCGCTCGGCCAGCGCGGCGCGGGCCTGCTCGGTCTGCCTCAGCCGGTCGCCGAAGTTCTGGCTCGGGCTCTTGTCGACGACTACGACGGCGACGGAGGAGAGCGGCTCGCGGTCCTCGCGGGTGAACGAGGGATTGGCGAGCGCAAGAACCATCAGCGCCAGCGCCAGCGAGCGCACCCAGGCGCCGCGGCTCCTCACCACGAACAGCATCACCGCCAGCAGCAGTGCAACGCCGCACGCGGCCCACAGCAGATAGGCCGGAACCAGCGGAGTGAATGCGACGCCAAAACCCACCACTTGCTCCTATTGTCCGAGCCGTTCCAGCAGCGCCGGAACGTGGACCTGATCGGCCTTGTAGTTGCCGGTCAGCGTGTACATCACGATGTTGACGCCGGCGCGAAACGCGAACTCGCGCTGGCGCGGCTCGCCGGGCACCATCGGCAGCAAGGCCTGGCCGTCGCCGCGCGTTGCCCATGCGCCGGCGAAGTCGTTCGAGGTGATGATGATCGAGGACACGCCGTCGCCGGCACGGGCCGGGCGCTTGCTTTCGTCTTCGTCGTCCTTGGCGGTCTGCGTGGCTTCGACCCAGAGCTGGCCGTAATTGAAGCGGCCGGGGAAGTCCTTCAACAGAAAGAACGTCTTGGTCAGCACGTGGTCGCGCGGCACCGGTTCGAGCTCAGGAATGTCGAGTGAAGAAAGTATGGTGCGCAGCGCCACCATGCCCGGTGCGCGGGCTTCGCCGCCCGGTCCCGGCGGCGCCATGATGGCGTCGCGGGTGTCGAACAGCACGGTGCCGCCCTGTTTCATGTAGGCGTCGATGCGGGCGAGCGCCTGCGGCGACGGCTTCGCCGCGCCCGGCACCACCGGCCAGTAGATCAGCGGGAAGAACGACAGCTCGTCGCGCGCGATGTCGAGCGCGACGGGTTCGCCGGCTTCGAGCGCGGTGCGCTGCGCCAGGAAAACCGTGAGGCTCTGCAGGCCCGCCCGGCTGACGTTGTCGGCCTCGGCGTCGCCGGTCGCCACGTAGGCGAGCCGGGTGTCAAGCGTCGCGCGCATCGCGAAGGCATCGGCGCTCTGGTCGGCGGGTGGCGTGGTCGTGGCGCGCTGCTGCTGCGGCGGACGCTGCTGCGCCGATGCCTGGGTCGCTGCCATGAGCAGGCCGCCGGCCGCGACGAGCGCGAGCACCGCCGCCGCGGCGCGCCGCGGCCGGCCGCGGAACAATTGCGCGAACCCGCCGGCCAGGAAGAACACCACGATCGCATCGAGCGCGAGCAGCCCCAGCGCCGCCAGGAACACCGGGCCGCGCAGGTCGAGCGGCTCGCCCACCTGATAGGCCGCCAGCCGCGCGTTGAGCTTTGAATAGTCCAGCGTTACCAGCCGATCAGCCGGTGCGAGCGTATTGACCGCGAGCAATCCGTCCGGTGGTCCATAAAAGCCCGGCGGATGATCAGACGTCGCGCGCGCCGCATAGCCCGCGGCCACCGGCCGCGCGGTCGGCGGCGGTGGACCGAACGCACCGAAGCCGTCGAGCAGGCGGGTCGGCGGCACCATCTCGCGTGCGGTGGGATTGTCGCTGTTCTCTGCGGCTGCGCTTGAAGCGGAAAGCGCCGCGATTCGCCTGAGCATATCGACGAACGCACCGGACAGCGGCAGGTCGGACCAGCGCGTGTCGGCGGTGACGTGGAAGAGAACGATCATGCCCTTGCCCCGCTTCACCGCGGTGACGAGTGGCGTTCCGTCGGCAAGCGTCGCCCAGGTGCGGTCGATCAGCCCGGCCTCCGGTTCCGCCAGCACCTGACGCGTGACGGTCACGTCGTTGGGCACCGGCATGCTGCCGAACGGGCCTTCGCGCGAGAACGCCGTGAGTTGCTGAGGCTGATCCCAGCTCAGGCTGCCGCCCAGGATACGGCCACCGCGGCGCAGCTTCACCGGCACCAGATCGTCGTCGGAACCGGCGAGGCGGGGGCCCGCGAAGCGGACCAGCATGCCGCCGCCGTCGACCCAGGCGGAGAGACGGTCGCGCGCTTCGCCGGCGACGTTGCCGACGTCGGCCAGGATGATCATCGGCACGTTCTGCTCGATGAATCGGCGCACCGCTTCGGCGGGCGCGCCGGGCTCGGCCAGCCGCACGTCGGCAAACGGATTGAGCGCGCGTCCAAGATAGAACGTGGAGGCAAGCAGCGGTTGCGCGGTCTCCGCGGTGGCGCCGGTGACGATGCCGACGGTGCGCCGCCGCCAGCGCTTGTCGAGCAATTGCACGGTGCCCGCGGATTTTTCGGCCGGAATTTCCACGCGGGCAATGTCGTTGCGGATCTCGACCGGCAGGTTGAGCTCGGCGTCGGCCTCGCGTTCGCCGTCCTTGAAGGCAAAGCGGGATTCGCCGAGCGGCAGGCCCTTGAGATCGAGCGCGCGGATCAACCCTTGCTCAGTTCCCGCGGTGGTGGCGCGCAACACCTTCACGGTCAGCGCTCCGGCGGCGTTGTCGGCGGCGGCAAGCGCATGCGCGGTCGGCAGGCCGCCGGCGACCACGCTGACAGGGCGGCCTTCGACCGCCTTGGCCAAGCCCTCGACGAATTCCGAGCCGCGGCCGAGATCGACGCCGTCGGACAGCCAGATGATTTCCATGTTCGGCGTGGCGGTGAGCAGACGCACGATACCCGGCAGCGCATCGACACGCTCGATCGCATGCGGCTTGGGCTTCATTCGGTTGAGCGCCACTCGTGCCGCGGCCGGAGTTTGCAACGAGATGTCGCGCCCAGCCTCGCCCAGCGAGATGAGCGCAATGCCGCGATTGTCGGCCTCGGCGCGCGCGATCAGATCGTCGGCCGTCCGTACCCGCGCGTCCCAGCTCGCCGCGGCGGAAAAGCCGTCGTCGATCAGCAGCGCGATCGCCGTCGCGCCGGTGGTGGTTGCCGTGGGTGGGTTCCACAGCGGCCCGGCCGCAGCGAGGATGACCAGCGTCGCGAGGGTGAGGCGCAGCAGCGTCAGCCACCACGGCGTGCGCGAGGGCGTGTCTTCCTTCGGCTTGATGTCGAACAGGAGCCGCGTCGGCGGAAATTCGATGCGCCTGGGGCGCGGCGGGATCAGCCGCAGCAGCCACCACAGCACGGGCAGGCTGAGCAGGCCGAGCAGCACAAGCGGGCTGGCAAAGCCGAGCGGCAGGCCCATCATGCGGACCTCCTCATGCGCTTCTCCTGGGACGTCCGGCGGTGCCGCGCGCCAGAGCGACGGCGGCATTGCCTTCACCGATGCGGACGTGAAGCGCCAGCAGCAATTCGTTCGGCTGCCGGTCGGTGCGGTGGATGATGAAGCTCCAGCCAAGCTTGTCGGTCACGGCGCGGATTTCGGCGCGGTGGCGCGCGAGCCGCGCTTCGTAGTCCGGGCGCCAGTTCTCGGCGCGGCCGACGGTGATCTCGCCTGCGCCTTCCGGCTCGATGAATTCGACGCGGCCGGAATAAGGGAAGGTTTCCTCGGCGGGATCGACGATCTGCACCAGATGGCCATGCGCGCCATTCGCCGACAATTGTGACAGCGTCGTGCGGATTTCCTCGACCGGGCTCCACAGGTCCGAGATCACCACGATCTCGGCGAGCGGGGCTGGCGCAAAGCCCTGCGGCAGGCTGGCGCGCTCGTTGGGATCGTGCGTGATGGCGTCGGCCATGCGGTCGATCACGGCGCGGCTGCCGGTCGGACGCATCAGGCCGGGAACGCCGACCCGTTCGCCAGCATCGACCAGCACTTCGGCAAGCGCGAGCGAGATCACCAAGGTGCGCTCGAGCTTGCTCTCCAGCGCGGTGCGCGACGAGAATTTCATCGAGGGCGAACGATCCGGCCAGATCCAGACCGTGTGCGCGGCCTCCCACTCCTTTTCGCGCACATAAAGCTCATCGCCGCGCGCGGAGCGGCGCCAGTCGATCCGGCGCGCTTCCTCGCCGGACACGTAGCGGCGGAACTGCCAGAAATTCTCGCCGGAGCCGGCGCGCCGGCGGCCATGCAGGCCGTGGATGACGGTCGCGGCGATGCGGCGCGATTCCAGGATGAGCCGTGGCATGACCGCAGCCAGCGCGCGGGCGCCTTCCGTGGCGCGCCGCGTCGCCTTGATCTCGTCGCGGCCCCCTGGTCGGTCAACCGCCATTCAATTGTTATCCGAGCCGTGCGGCGAGCTTGCCAATCACGCCTGTGACGGTTTCGCCATCGGCGCGCGCGGCGAAGGTGAGCGCCATGCGGTGCTTGAGCACCGGCTCGGCGAGCGCGATCACGTCGTCGATCGACGGCGCCAGCCGGCCGTCGAGCAACGCACGTGCGCGCGCGACCAGCATCAGCGCCTGCGAGGCGCGCGGGCTCGGTCCCCAGGAGATCAGCTTGCCGAGGTCGCCTGCGTCGGGGCCGGGCCGGGCCGAGCGCACCAGCTTGAGGATGGCGTCGACCACGGATTCGCCGACAGGAAGGCGGCGCACCAGACGTTGCGCCGCAATCAGGTCGTCGGCTGTCATCGCCACCTTTGCCTTGGTTTCCTCGACGCCGGTCGTCTCGAAAACGATGCGCCGTTCGGCGGCCTGGTCGGGATAGTCGACGTCGATCTGCATCAGGAAGCGGTCGAGCTGGGCTTCCGGGAGCGGGTAGGTGCCCTCCTGCTCGATCGGGTTCTGTGTCGCAAGCACATGGAAGGGCTTGGGCACGTCGTGCCGCGTGCCGGCGACGGTGACGTGCTGCTCCTGCATCGCCTGTAAGAGCGCGGACTGCGTGCGCGGGCTGGCACGGTTGATTTCGTCCGCCATCAGCAACTGGCCGAAGATTGGGCCGGGGATGAATCGAAAGGCGCGCTTGCCGCCGACGCCTTCTTCCAGGACTTCGCTGCCGACAATGTCGGAGGGCATCAAGTCCGGCGTGAACTGAATGCGCTTGGCGTCGAGGCCGAGCACGGTGCCGAGTGCCTCGACCAGCTTGGTCTTGGCAAGACCGGGGACGCCGACCAGCATGCCGTGGCCGCCGGACAGGACGGTGATGAGCGTTTGCTCCACCACCTGCTCCTGGCCGAAAATCACCGCGCCGATGCTGTTCTTGGCCGCGGCGACGTGCGCGGCCGTGGTCTCCGCAGCGCGAACGATCATGTCTTCCAGCTTCTCGACTTCGCCGCTCGCCATCATGCACTCCTGTTGCGCGGAAATTGCCGCCGTTTGGCGTTCGCCCCACCACCCAACGAGACAATATTCATGCCAGAGCCATTATCCTCGATTCCCGAGGCGGTATCTCATTTTTAGCCCGAAACCCCCGCTATTTCTGGGGAATAGGAGGGGTGCAAATTCGCGCGTTCACGAAGGCGCGAGCCGGCTTCTCCCCGAGGCGCTATACCTAAGGTCAACCATGGCGAACGAAAGGCAATCGAGTGGGTTGGACGGTATCGCGCAGGTGGCGAAGCGCGAGGGTGCGAAAAGCCCACCGCCCGTGCACCTGTGGAATCCTCCATTTTGCGGCGATCTCGACATCCGGATCGCCACCGACGGAGCTTGGTTCTATCTGAAGACGCCGATTGGCCGGCATGCCCTGGTCAAGCTGTTTGCCTCGGTGCTCAAGCGCGAGGGCGATCGTTATTTCCTCGTTACGCCGGTCGAAAAGGTCGGCATCACGGTTGACGACGCACCGTTCCTCGCGGTCGAGATGAAGGTCGAAGATGGCGCACAAGGCCGCATCCTCCACTTCCGTACCAATGTGGACGACTGGGTCGCCTGCGACGGCGATCATGCGCTACGGTTCGAGACCGAATCCGGCACCGGCGGGCTCAAGCCGTACCTGCACGTTCGCCGGGACTTGTGGGCCAAGGTGTCGCGGGCGCTGTTCTACGATCTTGTCGAGCTTGGCGAGGAGCGCGACGTTGCGGGCCAGCGCATGTTCGGCGTCGCGTCGGCGGGGGAATTTTTCGTGATGGCGCCAGCCGACAGCCTCAAGGAATTCGCCTGATGGAATCCGGGGCTCCGGTCGACCAGCTTGGCGTGCCGCACTTTACCGGACGGGAGTTCATGGCGCGCGCGCGACAGCGGCTGACGCTCGACGTGCCGGCGGCGCTCGACGACCACACGGCGACCGCGGTGCGCGGCGACCTCGATCTTGACGACGAGCTGTGGAAAAAAGCCGGCGTACAGGCGACCAAACCCGCGGCGGTGCTGGTACCCGTGGTCGAGCGCGCCGAGCCCATGGTGCTGCTCACGCTGCGCACGCCCGACCTCAAAAGCCATTCCGGGCAGATCGCGTTTCCCGGCGGTAAGATCGACGCGAGTGACGCCAGCCCGCTCGACGCCGCGTTGCGCGAGGCCGATGAGGAGATCGGGCTCGACCGCCAACTGATCGACCCGATCGGCTATCTCGATCTCTACCTGACGTTCTCGGGCTTCCGCATCCTACCCGTGGTCGCGCGCGTCAGTCCCGATTACCGCCTCACTATCAATCCGGCAGAAGTGGTGGAGGCGTTTGAGGTGCCGATGGAGTTCCTGATGCAGCCGGACAACCACAAGCGACACAGCCGGGTCTGGAAGGAAGGGATAGAGCGGCACTATTACGCCATGCCGTTCGGCGAGCGCTACATCTGGGGCATCACCGCGGGTATCCTGCGGAACCTGTACGAGCGGATTTACGAGCGATGATCCGCCCCGTTCTCACCGAGATTGCATTGTTCGTAGCGCCGTTCGTCGCCTATGCGGTCTTTCTTTGGGTCACCAAGACAGCGGTGCTGGAGCGCAGTTCGTGGCCGCCCAAGACTCTGGCGAGCCTGGCGGTCGTCGCACTCATCCTGATGATCGGAAGCTTCATCTACCTCTCGCACTTTTCCGGCGCGCTACCGGGCGTCGACTACATCCCGGCGCATTTCGACAAGGATGGCAATTTTGTGCCGGGGCAATTCAAGTGACTGAGCCCCGGATCGTGGACGCCGCCTGGCTGCGCGAGCCGCTGCTGTCGAAGCTCCTGGACACGCTCAATCGCGACGGCGAGGAGGCGCGCGTGGTCGGCGGCGCGGTCCGCAACGCGCTGATCGGCGAGCCTGTTGGGGAGGTTGATCTTGCAACCACGGCGCTGCCCGACGAGGTGAGCCGCCGCGCCGCCGCAGCCGGCTTCCGCGTCGTGCCGACCGGCATCGAGCATGGCACGGTCACCGCTGTCCTCGACGGCCGCTCGTACGAAGTCACCACACTACGCAAGGACATCGAGACGTTCGGCCGTCACGCCAAGGTGGCATTCGGGCGCGACTGGAGGGCCGACGCCGAGCGCCGCGACTTCACCATGAACGCGCTGTCGGCGTCGGCCAACGGCACGGTGCATGACTATGTCGGTGGACTCACCGATCTGCATGAGCGCCGCGTCCGCTTCATCGGCGATGCCGGAAGGCGTATCGCGGAGGACTATCTGCGCATCCTGCGCTTCTTCCGCTTTCACGCGGCATACGGGCAGGGCGCGCCGGACGCGGAAGGTCTTGCTGCCTGCATCGCCGGCCGCGCCGGTCTCGATCACTTGTCGCGCGAGCGCGTCCGCATGGAGTTGATGAAGCTTGTGGTCGTGCGGCATGCCGTTCCGGCAATGGGCGTCATGGCGGAGGCCGGGCTGCTGATCACCGTGCTCGGCGGGGTGCCCGATCTCGCCAGCTTCTCCAACATGGCGAAGATCGAGACGGCCCTGGGCCTTGCGCCCGATCCAATACGCCGGCTTGGCGCGCTCGGCGTGCGCATTGCCGAGGACGCAGTGCGGCTGTGGCAACGGCTGCGGCTGGCCAACGCGGAACATGATCGGCTCGCCTATATGGCGAGCGCGTGGTGGCGCGTGGCGCCGGGCAATGACAAGAACGCGCGAGCGCTGCTCTATCGGCTCGGGCCGGAGCGCTTCGTTGATCGCGTGCTGCTGGCCTGGACGCGGTCGCTGGCGTCATCGGCGGATTCTGCCTGGTACTCGCTGGCAACGCTACCGCAGCGCTGGACAGCGCCCACGTTCCCGCTCAAGGCCGACGATTTCCTCAAGCACGGCCTCGCCAAGGGCCCGGCGCTCGGCGTGGCCTTGCGCGCCGCGGAAGAGGCCTGGATCGCCGCGGATTTCCCGGCCGATCCGGCGGCTATCGCGGCGATAGCCGACACGGCTGCAAAAACGTAAAATCTTCTGACGTTGTCGTGAATTCGATTTCGTTTCGCCGCCGGTAAATTGCGCTTTGGAGGAAAGACTCATGCGGCGCTTCTGGCGCGGCGTTCTGATTTTTTCGCTCGGCGGCGTGCTCGGCACCGGCTTCGGCGTCGCGCTGGGCTTCTTCCTGTTTCCATTTGTGTTTCCACCTCCACCGGCCACCGAGCAGTTGAGCGAGGCCGACCGCGCCGCGCTGGTCGCGACCGGAAACTTCATCCACGCCAACCCGTCCGATCCAGTTCATTGGGGGAGGGGCAAGGTCGGCGTCTATCACAGCGCGGTGTTCCTGGAGCCTGACTTCGAAGTCGGACCCGGTCCCAAGTATCACGTCTATCTGGTACCGAACGCGAAGGTGCGCGACGAAGCGCACGTGAAGGGCTCCATGTTCGTCGACCTCGGACGGCTGCGCGCCTTCAAGGGCAGTCAGCCTACGCCATCCCGGCCGGCGTCGACCTGAAGAAATACGCGAGCGTCGTGATCTGGTGCGAACAGTCCGGCGTGCTGATTTCGCCGGCCGATCTCGCCTTCCAATCGCGATAGCGCACGTCTACCCTGCGGCGTGACCGCCGTTTTCGCCGACATTTCCTTCCTCCAGCTTTTGCTGGTCGCCGCCGTGGCGTTGACCGGCTCCATCATCGGAGGCGTCGCCGGCTACGGCACCGGCGCGCTGATGCCGCTGGTGCTGGTGCCGATCCTCGGCCCCGAGCCGGTGGTGCCGATCATCGCGATTTCGGGGTTGCTCACCAATTCCGGCCGCGTGTTCGCGTTCCTGCGGCTGGTCGACTGGCGGCGCGCCGCGATCGCGCTCATCGGCGCGGTCCCTTTTGTGATCGTCTCCGCCTACGGCTTCACGCTTCTCACCGGCAAGGCGGTGCAGATCCTGATTGGCGTGATGTTGATCCTCACGGTGCCTCTGCGTTACGCGATGCGCCGCCGCGCGACCGTGCTCGGCGACGGCGGACTTCTGTTCAGCTCGATGGGCTACGGCGCGGTGATGGGCGGCACGGTCGGCGCCGGCGTGATTCTGCTGTCCATCCTGATGTCGGCGGGTTTGCAAGGCGCGGCGGTGATCGCGACCGACGCGGTCATCTCCATTGTGGTAGGCATCGTGCGGCTATCGGTGTTCGGTTACACGGGCGTCATCACCACACAGGTCGTCGCGTTCGGCCTTCTCATCGGTGTCGTCGGCTTCACCGGCGCGTTCCTGGCCAAGGCATTCGTCGAGCGCCTGCCGGTGCGCGTCCACACCGCGATCCTCGACGCGGTGGTGCTGGTCGGCGGTGTGGTGATGGTGGTAGGCGCGCTGAGCCGCGGTTAGTCGCCGAGATCCGCTCGATGGGAAGCCACGATCATCGAGGTCTGCAAAAACGAAAAACAGTCCTTCAATTTTCGGTGTAGGCCGGTCTGACCCTAATTACTTCCAGCGGCGAGGAGAGGATCGACTCCACGTGGTGCTGACCGGCGGCGCTGCTATGGTGATCGGCGGGCTGGCGCGGTGATCCGCTCACGATGGGCGAAAGCGATCCTCGACCTTCGCCCAGTCGTCGAATCCCACGATCGATTTGTACTCCTCGAAGCCGACGCCCTTGCCGACGAAGCTCATGTCGCCCTTGGCAAGCTTCGCCAGCACGTCCTGCATGGTGCGCACCGAGTGCATCATCAGCGAAATGCCGTAGATCGCGATCTCGAAGCCCATCTCGGCAAGCTCGGCAGGGGAAAGGATCGGCGTGCGTCCGCCTTCTAGCATGTTCGCCATCTGCGGCACGTCGAACTTCCGGCCGATCAACTCCAGCTCGGCGACGTCGTGGGGCGACTCGATGAAGATGCCGTCGGCTCCGGCCGCCAGATATTGGTCCGCGCGACGGAATGCTTCGTCGAGGCCGAGCACGTCGCGCGCATCGGTGCGCGCCAGGATGAAGGTGTCGCGGTTGACCTTCTCCGTGCTCACCGCGCGGATCTTGGCGGCCATTTCGGCGGCGGGGATCACGTCCTTGCCGGCGATGTGTCCGCACCGCTTCGGCGCGAGTTGATCCTCAAACATGATCGCCGACACACCCATCCGCTCGTAGCTGTGCAGCACATGGACGATGTTTTTCACGTCGCCGTAGCCGTTGTCGCCATCCACCATGACCGGGAGGTCGCAAGCCGCCATGATGTCGGTGACGGCGGAGGAGATTTCGCCGAGCGCAACGAGGCCGATGTCAGGCAGCCCCCAGCGCGCGCCGATGGTGGGAAATCCGCCGGTGAAGTAGGCCTTGAAACCGGCGCGCTTGATCAGGCGCGCGCTGAGCGCGTCGAACGCGCCCGCCAGGATCAGCGGGCGCTCGCTTTTCACCAGTTGGTGGAAGCTCATTGCAGCTTGATCTTTCCTTCGCCGAGGATGCCTTGCCATCGCGCGATGTCCTCGCCGAGGAGCGCGCGCATTCCGGCCGGTCCCGGCGCGGTCGGCGGCTCCGCGCCAGTCGCGGCCAGCTTGGCGACGACCTCGGGCTCCGCGAGCACAGCGCGCAGCTCGGTATCGAGCCGCGCGACGATTGCGTCCGGAGTCTTGGCGGGTGCGGCGAGGCCAAGCCAGGTTATGCCTTCGAAACCCGGCACCCCGGATTCCGCGACCGTCGGGATATCGGGAGCGAGCGGCGAGCGCTGCTTCGTCGTGATGGCGAGGCCTTTCAGCTTGCCGGCGCGGATCTGAGGCAGCGACCAGATGATGTTGTCGAAGATGTATTGCACGCGGCCTTCCATCACGTCGGGCGCGGCCTGCACGCCGGTCTTGTACGGGACATGCACGACGTCAATACCGGTGCGCGCCTTGAACAGCTCGCCGATCAGGTGGGTGATGGTTCCGGCGCCGCTCGAAGCAAATGACAGTTGTCCGGGCCGCTCCTTCGCGTAGGCGATCAGCTCGGCGGTGGAGTTGGCGGGCACCTTGGGGCTGACGATCAGGATGTTGGGCAGGATGCCGGTGAGGCCGATCAAGCTGAAATCGTTGCGGTCGTAGTTGAGCGAGCCCGCCGGTTGGATCAGCGGCAGGATGACCAGCGCGCTGTTGGTGGTCATCAGCAGCGTGTAACCGTCGGGCGCCGCCTTCGCCACATACGCGGTGCCGATCGCGCTGGCAGCGCCTGCCTTGTTCTCCACCACCACGGGTTGGCCCAGCCGGGCGCTGAGCTTTTCTGCAATCACGCGGCCGATCGCATCGGTGCCGCCGCCGGCGGCGAACGGCACCACCAGGGTGACGGTGCGGGCCGGCCAGCTTTGCGCCGCCGCGCTCAGCGGAGAAAGGCACGCTGCGATGGCGAGTACGAACGCTGCTCGACGATGCACGGAATTCCTCCCGGCGGTCCTTGTTTTTCTCTTCTCACTACACCTGCATTGAGCGGGAGCGTCAATGCGTTCTCCCGGCGCAGCTCACGGCCACTTCACCACCGGCGGCATGGACGAGAGGATCGACTCCACGTTGCCGCCAGTGCGCAGCCCGAAGATGGTGCCGCGGTCGTACAGCAGATTGAATTCGACGTAGCGGCCGCGCCGCACCAGTTGCTCGTTGCGCTCCGCTTCGGTCCAGGGCTTGGTGAAGTTTGCGCGCACCAGCTCCGGGTAAACGCTCAGGAACGCGCGGCCGACGTCTTGCGTGAACGCGAAGGTGCCGTCCCAATCGGTTTCTAGATAGTCGTAGAAGATGCCGCCCACGCCGCGCATCTCGTTGCGGTGCTTCAGATAAAAATACTCGTCGCACCATTTCTTGTATTTATCGTAGGGCGCGACGGCCGCATGCGCGTCGCAGGCGGCATTCAGGGCCGCATAAAACGCTTTCGTATCCGGATCGTCCTGGGTGCGCCGCTTGTCGAGCACGGGCGTCAGATCAGCGCCGCCGCCGAACCAGGCCTTCGAGGTGACCACGAACCGCGTGTTCATATGCACGGCCGGCACATGCGGGTTCTGCGGGTGTGCGATCAGCGAAATGCCCGAGGCCCAGAATTGTGGATCGGCGTCGGCACCGGGAATTTCCTTGCGAAACTCCGGCGCGAACTCGCCGTGCACGGTCGAGGCATGCACGCCGACCTTCTCGAACACGCGGCCGCGCATCATCGCCATGATGCCGCCGCCGCCGGGGGCGCCGCCGTGATCGGTGCGCTGCCACGGCGTGCGGACGAATGAACCGGGTGTTTGATCGGCGAGCGGCGCGAACGCGGGGAGCGCAGCTTCGATCGCCTCCAGCGCGGCGCAAATTTCATCACGCAGCCGCTCGAACCATGTCCGCGCTCGCGCCTTCCGAGTTTCGATCAGGCCAGAATCCATAGCCTAACTATAGCGCAATGACGGTGTCATGCGATCGTCATCGCGTGCAGCGAACTTTTGCTTGTCCGGCTATAATGTCTCCGTAGCCAGGAAGGCCGCCATGCACGCATTTCTGACCCGCCGAAAATTCCTGACCGTTTCCACCTCGGCCGCGGCTTTGAGCGTCGCCCGGCCGTACATCAGCCGAGCCAACGACCGGCCGCTGATCACCCATGGCGTGCAGTCCGGCGATGTCGGGCTTGATAGCGGCGTGATCTGGGCGCGCACCGACCGGCCGGCGCGCATGCAGATCGAGATTGCAACGACTGAAAGCTTCCGCGACGTGCGCCGGGGAGTTTTCGTCGATGCGCTGCCGCATGCCGATTTTACCGCCAAGGCGCTGGTCGAGGATCTGCCGCCGGGCCAGGACATTTTCTACCGAGTGCGTTTCCAGGATCATTCCTCGCCGACGATCCTCAGCGAGCCCGCGGTCGGTCGCTTCCGCACCGCGCCGGCGCACAGGCGCACGGTGTCGTTCGTGTGGGGCGGCGACGTCTGCGGTCAGGGCTGGGGCATCGACGAGGCGCGCGGCGGCATGCGCATGTTTGCGACGATGCAGAAGAGCCGTCCCGATTTTTTCGTGCATTCCGGCGACACCATCTACTCCGACGCGCCGCTTCTTGCCGAGGTGAAACTTGCCGACGGCACCATCTGGAAGAACGTCGTAACCGAGGCGAAGTCGAAGGCCGCCGAGACGCTCGACGAGTATCGCGACAACTACAAATACAATCTGACCGACAAGAACGTGCTGGCGATGAACGCGGAGATTCCCGTCTTCGCGCAGTGGGACGACCACGAGGTCACCAACAACTGGTGGCCGGAGGAGCCGATTGGGCGCGGCGAGCACCAGCGCAAGAAGTACGCCGCCAAGAGCATGCTCACGCTTGCCGCGCGCGGCGCCAAAGCTTTCCACGAATACATGCCGATCCGTGCAACGCTCGCGGAGGTCAACCGTATCTACCGCAAGCTTTCATATGGGCCGCTGCTCGACGTCGTCATGCTCGACACGCGCAGCTATCGCGGCCCGAATGCCGAGAACATGGAGCACAGCTACGGACCGTCCGCGTACTTCTTCGCGCCGGCCCAGGTCGAATGGCTCAAGCGGCAGTTGAAGGCTTCACAGGCGGAGTGGAAGGTGATCGCCTGCGACATGCCGCTTGCCTTGAATCGCACCTACGATTCGGATCGGCGTTGGGGCCAGGAATCGCTGTCGCAGGGCGATCATGGCCCGCCGCGCGGACGGGAGCTTGAGCTCGCCGGCATTCTCTCCTTCATCAAGCGTGAGAAGATCCGCAACACGGTATGGATCACCGCCGACGTGCACTACGCAGCGGCGCACCATTACGATCCGAACAAGGCCGCGTTCCAGGATTTCGACCCGTTCTGGGAGTTCGTTGCCGGTCCGCTCCATGCCGGAACCGGGCGGGTGCTGCCTCCGGACGAGACATTCGGGCCGCAGGTCGTGTTCAGCAAGGGCCCGCCGCCCGAGAGCCGGATCAATCACGGCCCGAGCTACGGCATGCAGTTCTTCGGCCACGTCTCGATCGACGGCGCGAGCGGGGTGATGACGGTTTCGCTCAAGGACATCGATGACGTCTTGCTGTGGTCGAGGAAGCTCGAGCCGTCGAAGGACTAGCCCATCTGCCGCACCATCTCGCCGGCCGCCATCGCGGCAGCCACAGCGATATTGAGTGAGCGCAAGCCCTCGCGGATCGGGATTTTCAGCCGGACGTCGGCGGCCTCGTGCACCTCGGGCGGCACGCCGGACGATTCGCGGCCGAACAGCAGTACGTCGTCGCGTTGGTACGTGTGGTCGAGGTAAGAGCGCTCCGCCGAGGTAGTGAACAGCACAAGGCGCAGCCGTTCGGCCTGCCGCCAGGCGTCGAACGCGGACCACGAGACGTGCCGGGTCAATGACACCTTATCGAGATAGTCCATGCCGGCGCGGCGGAAGGCGCGGTCGGAGGAGGGGAACCCGGTTGGCTCGATGATATGCGTCTCCAATCCCAGGCAGGCGGTAAGGCGCAAGATGGTGCCGGTATTCTGCGGAATGTCCGGCTCATAAAGGGCGATCCGCATGGCCCCAGAATGACCCGAAAGTCGGGGTCCGCAAACGAATTGTGCGGCCTTTGGTCATTAGCACCCCGGCGGGCTTGCGCTCTCTTTGTAAGGGTGCCAATAAACGCCGCCGGATCGCCGCATTTGCCCTTCCCCAGGGCCAGGGCGGCTGGTTTGTCCGCCCCGTTGGATGCTTCGCGTTCACGGTCTCCGCGCGGATGGGCTGGACGATATTAACGAGGGACCTGAAGCCCGTGACAACCACTTCGGCAGAGCCGACACGCCGCGATTTCCTCTACATCGCGACCGCTTCCGTGGGTGCGGTCGGTGCGGCGGCGGCGCTGGTGCCGTTGATCGCGCAGATGAACCCCGACGCTTCGACGATTGCGGCCGGCGCCCCCGTCGAGGTGGACATCAGCCCGATCACCGAGGGCCAGGTGATCAAGGTGTTCTGGCGCGGCAAGCCGATCTTCATCAATCACCGCACCAAGAAGGAAATCGAGGAGGCGCGCAACGTCAATCTCGCCAGCCTTCCCGACCCGCAGCCCGACGACAAGCGCGTCAAGGAAGGCAAGCCGCAGTGGCAGGTGCTGATCGGCATCTGCACGCATCTCGGCTGCATCCCGCTCGCGCATTCGGGTGAGTACAACGGCTACTTCTGCCCGTGCCACGGCTCGGTCTACGACACCTCCGGCCGCATCCGGCAGGGCCCGGCACCGGCCAACCTGCCGCTGCCGCCCTACGAGTTCGTTTCCGACACCAGAATTCGCATCGGCTGACGTCTCTCCGATGAATTCCGATTTGCAGGTTCGATCATGAGCGGACACTCCACCTACCAGCCGCAAAGCGCGTTCATGAAGTGGATGGAGCGCCGGCTGCCGATCGCCGGGCTGGTCTATTCCTCGTTCATCGTCTATCCGGTCCCGCGCAATCTCAACTACTGGTGGACGTTCGGCGGCATCCTGGCGTTCCTGCTCGGCGCCCAGATTGTCACCGGCATCATCCTGGTGATGCACTACACGCCGCACGCCGACATGGCGTTCAA
>JBEVIJ010000164.1:0-9745 GCA_040510745.1 Xanthobacteraceae bacterium | reverse complement strand
AGCGGCTTACTTTGCCTGCTCCTTGTTGATCTGGCGCACGATCGGCCACCATAGCTTCTCTTCGCTGCGCATGAACTCACCAGTCTGCGCCGGCGTGTAGTCGCGCGAGTACGTGCCGAGCGCGTGGAAGCGTTCGATAACGTCCGGCATCGCGACCACCTTGCGCAGGTCGGCGTTGAGCTTCTGGATGATCGCATCGGGTACGCCGGCCGGCGCCATTAGCACGATCCAGCCGCTCGACACCACGCCGGGCACGGTTTCGTTGATCGCCGGGAGGTTCGGCACGTTGGGCAGCCGCTTCTGCGCGGCGACGCCGAGCGCGCGCACGCCGCCGCCCTGCAGCCCCGGTGCGAGGCCTGCTAAACCTTCGAACATGATCGGGATTCGGCCCGCGATCACGTCGTTGAGCGATACCGCCGCGCCCGCCGCATGGACGAACGAGATGTTGGCCTTGGACTTGTCGCGGAACAGTTCGCCGGTGAGGTGCGATTGACCGCCGCGGTTGGTCGCGCCGAACAGCATGCCGTCCTTGTTCTTGTTGGCGAGTTCGATCAGTTCCTTTACGCTGTTCGCCGGCACGTCCTTGTTGACCGCGATCGCGATCGGCTGTTCGCCGACCATGCCGACCGGCGCGAACGCCTTTTGCAGGTCGATCGGCATTTTGCCTTCCTGTTGGATCGGCAGAACGGTGAAAGTCGACGCCTGCGTCATGTAGAGGGTGTAGCCGTCCTTCTCGACGCTGCTGGCGGCCGCGGCCTGCGCCGCGATCAGGCCGCCTGCGCCGGGGCGATTGAGCACCACGCCTTGCTGCTTCCACATTTGCGACAGCTTTTCGACGACGATGCGCGTCACCACATCAGGGCTGTTGCCGGCCGCTGCCGGCGTGATGAACGTGACCGGCTTGTTCGGATAGTCCTGCGCCTGGGCGGCTCCGCTCGCGATCATCGCCGCCGCGGCCATGCCCAGCGCCGTCATCCATTGCAGTTTCATCTATTCCTCCGATGTCTTCGGGAGAGTTTCTTGCCCGGTATTTGTCGTATAACACGCCCATTGACGGCGCAAACTGCGACATAAACCGCGATTGGAGGCCGCTTGAGCGAAGGACATGCGATAGCGGCCGACGCCAGGCCGCGCCTGCCGCGTGGCGTGCGGCTCACGCATAACGAAGCGCAGGGCGGCTGGATGCTGCTGGCGCCGGAGCGTATCTTCAAGGCCGACGCCATCGCGGTGGAGATTCTCAAGCGCTGCACCGGCGAGGCGACGTTCGAGACCATCGTCGACGACCTGGCGGCAACCTTCAAAGCGCCCCGCGAGCGCATCCATGCCGACGTGACAAAGCTGCTCGGGGATCTCGCCGAGAAGAAACTGCTGGAGCTCTGACGTGGCGGCTACCGCCAGCCTGACCAAGCCGCTCGGCCTGCTTGCCGAGTTGACGCACCGCTGTCCGCTCGGCTGTCCATATTGCTCCAATCCGCTGGCGCTCGAGAAGCGCGACGACGAACTGGACACTGCGACCTGGGCGCGTGTGTTTGGTGAGGCGGCTGGGCTCGGTGTGCTGCAGGTGCATCTGTCCGGCGGCGAGCCCGGTGCGCGGCGCGACCTCGTCGAGATCGCCGCATCGGCGCGCGAGGCGGGGCTCTACACCAACCTGATCACGTCGGGCGTCGGCGTCCCCACGCGGACCATGCGCGACCTTTGGGAGGCGGGGCTCGACCACATCCAGGTCTCGATCCAGGATTCGGATGCGGTGTCGGCCGACCACATCGCCGGCTACAAGGGCGCGTTCCAGCGCAAGCATGCGCTTGCCGCCGAAGCGGTGCGGCTCGGCCTGATGCTGACCGTCAATCTGGTAGTCCACCGCGCCAACATCGAGCGGATTGGCGCGATGGTCGATCTGGCCTTGGCGCTCAAGGCCAGCCGGATCGAGATCGCACACGTGCAGTACTACGGCTGGGCGCTTAAGAACCGCGGTGCGCTGATGCCGACCCGCGAGCAGGTCGAGCGCGCCGCCGACGAAGTTGAGGCGTTGCGCCGGCGACACCAGGGCCGCATCGTGATCGACGCCGTGGTGCCCGACTATCACGCGCGCTTTCCCAAGCCCTGCGTCGGGGGATGGGGGCGGCGCTCGCTGAACGTAACGCCTTCAGGAAAGGTGCTGCCCTGCCACGCCGCGGAAACCATTCCGGGCCTGGAGTTCTGGAACGTGCGGGACCATTCACTGGCGGACATCTGGGCGTCGTCGCCCGCGTTCAACGCGTTCCGCGGCACGGACTACCTGCCGGAGCCCTGCGCGAGTTGCGAGCGGCGCGAGATCGACTTCGGCGGCTGCCGTTGCCAAGCCTTCGCCCTCACCGGTGATGCGCGGGCGACCGATCCGGTGTGCCACCTTTCCCCCGCGCACGAACTGGTTGCAGGCATGGCGGAAATTCACGCCGATGCGCCGTACGTTTACCGCCGTTAGCCTTACGACCCCGTTGCAGCAGGCCGGGGAAATGTCGGACACTGGCCACAAAGCCGCCGTCGAAGACCGGTTTACCGGCGCAACAAGGACGGCTTTTTAGAGGGAGGTCAAAGATGATCAACTTGATTCCGTGCCGGCTTGGGCTGTTGATCGCCGGCTCATTTGCACTGATTGCCGCAGGCAGCTCGTCGGCGTTCGCGCAGGCGGGCTTTAGCCCGCTCGACAAATCAAATCCGGCGGCGAGCAAGCAGGACACCAACCTCAAGCCGCATGCCACGCCGCCGATGGCGGCTCCCACCGACAAGCTGCCGGTCGACAAGCTCAAGCTGCCGGCTGGCTTCAAGGCCGAGGTCTGGTCGAGCGGTCATCCGGGTGCCCGCACCATGGTCGAAGGGCCGAAGGGTACGATCTTCATGGGCACGCGCCAACTCGGCCGCGTCTATGCGATCACCAACAAGGACGGCAAGCGCGAGGTGAAGGTTCTGTTGCAAGGCCTCACCCAGCCCAACGGCCTCGCCGTCAAGGACGGCGCGCTCTACGTGCTGGCGATCAACAAGGTGTTCCGCTTCGACAATATCGAAGACAATCTGGACAAGCCGGGCACCGGCGTCGAGCTGACCGACAAGTTCAACCTGCCGGATACGGTGCATCATAATTGGAAGTACGCGGACTTCGGGCCGGACGGCAAGCTCTACATCCAGGTCGGCGCGAACTGCAATATCTGCGAGATCAATAACGGCATCCACGGTCAGATCCGCCGCTATAACCCGGACGGTTCGGGAATGGAGATCGTGGCGCGCGGCGTTCGCAACACGGTCGGCTTCGACTGGCACCCTGTCACCAAGGAGCTGTGGTTCACCGACAACGGCCGCGACTGGGCCGGCAACGGCGGACCCGAAGACGAGCTGAATGTGGTCGCCAAAGGCAAGGAAGGCTCGTTTTTCGGCTTCCCGTATTGCCACGCCAATGGCGTACCCGATCCGGACGTGAAGATTCCGAATCCGTGCGCCGGCGTGACGTTGCCGGCTGTGACGACGGGACCGCACTCCGCCGGTCTTGGCATCCGGTTCTACACCGGCAACATGTTCCCCAAGAGCTACCAGAACGTCGCGTTCATTGCGCGGCGCGGCTCCTGGAACCGCGAGCAGAAGTTCGGCTACGACGTGATTGTGGCCCGGACCTCCGGCGGCAAGGCCAAGCTGGAGCCGTTCCTGAGCGGCTTCCTCGATGAGAAGGGCAATGCGTTCAGCGGCCGGCCGGTCTACGTCCATCAGATGAAGGATGGCTCGCTGCTGGTATCGGACGAGCAGAATGGCGCGATCTATCGCATCACCTATCAGGCGAAGAGCGCGGGCAAGACTGCGAGCCGGTAAGGTCCTGATGGGACTCGTCCGCAAATATTGGCGACCGCCAGTCCTTGGACTGGCGGTCGCTTTGCTTTCAGGTGAGGCATTCGCACAAGGCACGCCGCTGGCCGAACGCATCCAGGCCTGCAACGCCTGTCACGGCGAGGACGGCAACTCCAAGATGGAGAACATTCCCTCGCTGGCCGGCCAGCCGGAATTCTTCATTCTCAATCAACTGGTCCTGATGCGCGAGAATGTCCGGCAGGTCGAGGCGATGGTGCCGTTCGTGAAGGACCTCAAGGACGACGATATCCGGGCGCTGGCCGCGCACTTCGCCAAGCTCGAGCCGAAAGCGAGCGCCGAGCCTGTCGATCCAGCGCTGGTCAAACGTGGCGAGGAGATCGCGAGCGCCAAGCGGTGCGTGTCCTGCCACGCGGCGAACCTGGGCGGTCAGGAGCAGATCCCGCGCGTTGCCAAGCAGCGGATCGACTACCTGACAAAGTCCTTGAAGGAGTTCGGCGATGGCACGCGGCAAGGCGCCGACACCAACATGAGCGTGCCGGTCGCGGGCCTATCCGACGCCGACCTCGCGGCGCTCGCCCACTACGCCGCGTCGCGTTAGAGCATGATCCCGAAAAGTGGAAGCCGGTTTTCGGACAAGATCATGCTCAAATAAGAAGTTCGCTTACTCGATCTTCAAGCCGGCGAACCGGACCACCTTTTCCCACTTCTCGGTCTCGGCCGCGATGAGCTTGCCGAAACTGGCAGGCGTGCTGGTGAACGGATCGCTGCCGAAGCTGGCGAGCCGCGCGGCGATCTCAGGATCTGAAACCACGGCGTTGATGTCCTTGTTGAGTTTCGCGATGATTTCCGCCGGTGTGCCGTGAGGTGCGCCGATCCCGAGCCATCCCGTCACGGCATAGCCGGGCACCGTGTCCGATATGGAGGGCACGTCCGGCAGCGCCTTGACCCGCGCGGGAGCGGTGACGCCCAGCGGTCGCAGGCTGCCAGCCTTCACATGCGGCATCGCCGAAGGCAGCGCATCGAAGATCACGTGGACGTCGCCGGCCATCAGTGCGGTGAGCGCGGCCGGTGTGTTGCGGTATGGCACATGAACCAGATCGATCCCGGAGGCCATGCGGAACAACTCGCCGGATAGATGGGTGAGATTGCCGTTGCCGCTCGAGGTCAGGTTCACCTTCCCGGGGTTGGACTTCGCATGAACGATGAATTCGGCGACGGACTTTACGGGCGACGATGGATTGACCAGCATGACGAACGAATCGTTGTTGATGCTGGCCACCGGTGCGATGTCGCGTATGACGTTGACGTTGAGCTTTTCGTAGAGCGTCACGTTGATGGCGTGCGGTGTGGCAATGAGGAGCAGCGTGTGCCCGTCAGCCGGCGCCCGCGCGACTGCCTGCAAGGACAGATTGCCGCCGCCGCCCGGCCGGTTCTCGATGACGACTGGCTGACCGATTCGCTGGGACAGCCCTTGGCCGATCAGGCGGGCGATGATGTCGGGCGCGCCGCCGGCGCCGACGAAAACCATGATGGTGATGGGACGTGACGGATAGGACTGCGCGCGGGCGGATTGCGGCGCGGCTGCCAGCGCGGCGCTTCCCGCAAGCTGCAGAAATCGACGGAGGGGAATCATGCCACCCTCACTGATCCTGAGACTTGGGGACGAGTATTTGGGGACGAGTATGCAGCATCGCGGCCGGGTGGTCAGCCCTTGTCGGCCGCTTCCACTTCGGCGAGCTTGGCGCGCCAGTCCCGACGCGAAAACGCGGAGTAAGCGGCAAGCAGCAACAAGATCGCCGAAACCGCGAACAGCGTCGCGGCGATTGGGCGCTGGAAGAAGATCGTCCAGTCGCCGCTCGACATCACCAGCGACTGCCGCAAGCTCAGCTCGAAGGTGGGCGTGATGACCAGACCGAGCACCAGCGGGGCAGGATCGAAGTCGAACTTGCGCAGCAAGTAGCCAAACACGCCCATGATCAGCATGATCCAGACGTCGATAATGGAATTGTTTACCTCATAGACACCGATGATGCAGAACATGATGATCAGCGGATAAAGATAGTAATATTTGATCCGCAACACGTTCACGAACATGCCGACCAGCGGCAGGTTGAGCGCCAGCAGCATCAGGTTGCCGACATACATCGAGGCGACGAAGCCCCAGAACACCTGTGGATGCTCGTTGACCAGCATCGGTCCTGCCGGGATGCCGTGCAGCAGCAGCGCGGCGATCAGCACCGCCGTCACCGGCCCGGTCGGAATGCCGAGCGCCAGCATCGGCACGAACGCGCCGGTTGACGCGGCGTTGTTCGCAGATTCCGGTCCAGCCACCCCGGCCACCGCGCCTTTGCCGAACTCCTCCGGGTGGTTGGCGATGCGTTTTTCGATCGCGTAGGACAGGAAGCTTGAAATGATGTGCGCGGACCCCGGCACGATCCCGATCAGGAAGCCCAGCACCGTGCCGCGCGTGATCGGCATGGCCGATTGACGCCACTCTTCACGACTTGGCAGCAGTTCGCGCAGCTTGGGGCGGATCACGTCTCCGGTCACGTCCTTGCTGGCCTTGGAAAGAATCTCGCCAAGCCCGAACAGGCCGACCGCGACGGGCACGATGCCGATGCCGTCGCCGAGCTCTTTGATGTCGAAGCTGTAGCGGAAGTGCCCGGTCATTACATCGATGCCGATGGTGCCGAGCAGCAGCCCGACCGATGCCATCAGCAGCGTCCGCACCAGCGACGTCGACGACATGTAGGCCAGGAAGATCAGGCCAAGCACGAGCAGCGCGGTGTATTCGGGCGGGCCGAACCGCAGCGCGAAATTGGCCAGCGGGGGCGCCACCACGGTGAGTGCGATCACGCTCAGCGTTCCAGCGATGAAGGAGCCGACCGCGGCGATGCAGAGTGCTGCGCCGGCCCGGCCCTTCTGGGCCATGGCGTAGCCGTCGATGCATGTCATCACCGAGGCCGCTTCGCCTGGTATCCGCATCAGGATCGAGGTGGTCGATCCACCGTACTGGGAGCCGTAGTAGATGCCGGCCAGCATCACGATCGCTTTGGTGGGCTCCAGACCGTAGGTCACCGGCAGCAGGATGCTGATGCCGGCGAGCGGGCCGATGCCCGGCAGCATTCCGACCAGGGTGCCGACCAGGCAGCCGAGGAAGGCGTACCACAGCACGCTGGGCTGCAACGCAACCGAGAACCCGAGCAGCAGCGAGTCAAATGTGGTTTCCACGGAGGATCAGAACCAGAGCAGACCCCGCTCCAGCGGGGTCTTGAGCG
Organism: Xanthobacteraceae bacterium; assembly: GCA_040510745.1. Classification (GTDB taxonomy): domain Bacteria; phylum Pseudomonadota; class Alphaproteobacteria; order Rhizobiales; family Xanthobacteraceae; genus Z2-YC6860. Next base: position 2,636 of record JBEVIJ010000164.1, on the reverse strand, counting down.
CATGTTCGAACGCCAAATAGGTGACGAGCGGAATTGGGATGCTGAAGGCAAGGGCGGCAAGCAATCCGCGCCGCTCGATGACGTACACCAGTGTGAAAAGCAGAAGCGCCATGGTGATGACGAAACCCAGCGTCGTGTAGAGCGAGGCGGCCGCGGCGGCGACCGCCGTGACCCGAGCGGCGTGCGGCAAGTCGTGCCATGAAATTTCGGCAATCGGCTGGCTCGCGCCAGCCTGCAGGACAAGGATCAGCCCAAATAGGATCATCAGCGCAATGACGAGCATCGGTAGCATGCCGGCGCCGGGAGAGGCGAGCCTGCCGAACGGCAGGTCGTGGCTGACGGCCAGGATGAGAACGCCGGCGGCGACGAACGCACCGCCGGCGATATGGTCCCTGCGAAGGATCACGTTCGCGGCTCCGGGTACGAGGCCCGGGCGGCGATCATGATTGCAGCTTGCCGATCTGGCGAACGGCGCCCTCTACGCGCTTGGCGTCGGCCTCCAGGAACTTGGCGAAGTCGGGCTGGTCCATATAGGTGACTTCGTCGTTAATGTTCGTCATGGCCTGCTTGAACGCGTCGCTGACGACCGCCTTTTTTGACTCTTCGCGCAGCTTGGCGACGACCGGAGCAGGCGTGCCCTTCGGCGCGAACAGTCCGACCCAGAGGTAGAACTCGATGTCGTAGCCGAGTTCTTTCATGGTCGGCACGTCCGGCATCGAGGCGAGACGCTTCGCGCCGTAGTACGCCAACGGACGCACCTTGCCGGCCTTTTGTTGCCCGCTCGCCGCCGCAACCGACGACGCTAGGATTTGCGCGTTGTTACCGAGCAGCGCTGTCAGCGCCGGCCCGCCCCCGTTGGTCGGTAGATGCTTCATCGTGATGCCGGCGGCTTGCAGGAACAACTGCGTCGGCAGATGCAGCGCGCCGTAAATGCCCGAAGAGCTGAAAATCAGCTTGTCGGGATTTTTCTTGGCGTCCTCGACCAGCTCCTTCAGCGATTTGTAGGGCGTCTGGTCGTTGGTGTAGAGCACCACGGGTCCGGTCGTGAAGCGCGCGATCGGAATGAAATCATCGAGCGTGAACTTGGGCTGGCGACCGTTGATCCGGTCCGCCTCGGCAAAGCCCGAGATCGAAACGATGTGGAGCAGAAGCGTGTAGCCGTCCGGCTTGGCGGTAGAGGCGAATTGCGCGCCGACCGCGCCGGCTGCCCCCGCCTTGGTCTCGATCTTCACCGGTTGCTTGAGCAAAGGTTCGATCGCGGCGGCAAATGGCCGGCCCACCACGTCGGCCGCCCCACCGGGAGGAAACGGATTGATCAGAAGCACCGGCTGGGTTGGATAGGCGGCTTGGCTGAACGAAGGCCCGGTGGCGAGCGTGGCGGCAGTCGCGACAGAGCCCACGACGAAGTTGCGTCTATCCATTGTTTCCTCCATGGCGAAGCGGCGCGTTCCTGCGCCTTTTAGCGCCGGCGTTTGTTGACCGATCGCCCCTCGTTGATGCGGCGGGGATGGTAGCGAGGGCGGACAGATTGGGCAACCTCGCGCCGTTGTCACGGCGTCGCAGGATTACTCCACGATCGCAACCGCCCGCGTCCAGCCGCCGGAGGCGGCGCGAATTTTCACCGGGAAGCAGCTCACGGTGAAACCCTTCGATGGCAGCGCTTCGAGATTGTGTAGTTTCTCCAGGTGGCAATAGCCGATCTCGCGGCCGGCGCGGTGGCCCTCCCAGATCAAGCCCGCGTCGCCGGTCTTGGCATACTTCTCCTTGGTGTAGACGAACGGCGCGTCCCAGCTCCAGCCGTCGATGCCGGTGACGCGCACGCCGCGTTCGAGAAGATAGAGCGTCGCCTCGCGGCCCATGCCGCAGCCGGTGGCGACGTAGTCCGGCTGGCCGTAGCGTTTGCCTGCCGCGGTGTTCACCAGGACGATCTCCAGCGGCGCGAGCGTGTGGCCGATGCGCGTGAGTTCGTCCTCGACGTCCTTGGCGGTGGCAACGTAGCCGTTCGGGAAATGCCGGAAGTCAAGCTTGATGCCGGGCTGCATGCACCAGTCCAGCGGCACCTCGTCGATGGTAATGGCGCGCTTGCCGCGGTCCATTGTGGAGGAGAAGTGGTAGGGCGCGTCGAGGTGCGTGCCGCTGTGGGTGGCGAGCGAAATCCATTCGATCGCCCAGCCTTCGCCGTCGGGCAGATCCTGCTCGCGCAAGCCGGGGAAGAATTTCAGCACCTCCGGTGCGGTCTGCTTGTGGTTCTCGTATTTGATGTTTGGGCCGTAGCCGGGCGGATCGGCAGCCACGTCGTTCTCGAGAGGAATCGAGATGTCGATGATCTTACGAGCCATGCTTTCCTCCCATCGATTGTTTTTATCAAACCAAAATGCACAGGCCGGGGCGCCCGGATGGCCGGAAACGTCCTTGCTGTTGTATATCTCGCAAGGACCGTCCGCGGCGGGCTACGGGTGCGGACCTGAAGAGGAATTGAAGATGAGCGCAATTCAGCCCCACATTCCAACGGAGGTTTATCTGGATTTCTTGGAGCGAACGATCCCAGCGCGCTGGGACTACCACGCCATCCTGATGGTCTCGATCTGGTTCGTGCTGGTGCCGTTCTGCATTCTCGTGATCCGGTTCGGGAAGCC
>JBEVIJ010000163.1:0-6463 GCA_040510745.1 Xanthobacteraceae bacterium | reverse complement strand
AACGTCGGACGCCGCAGCGCGTCACAACGCTTGCGTGCCTTCGCGTCGGACTTGGTCTCACCGACACGCTCGTCCTTGGACGACGGGCGCGAACGAAGGAGTTTGTCATGGGGGCTTCATCAATACGCCGTTTCGCCGGCCCATTGGCCGTCACCACCGCCATCGCGGGAATTTTCGCCACCACCGCGCAGGCACAGCAGACCATTCCGCTCCCCGGAATTGACGTGACGTCGAGCCGGCTCGGGCGGGGCATCGTCGGCACCTCGACCTCCATCATCACCGCCGAGGAGATCGCGCGGTCGCCCAGCGCGACTCTGCAGGACATCCTGTCCCGCGAGCCCGGCATCCAAGTGACCAACCTGTTCGGTGGCGTGAACGGCGTCGGCAGCACGGTTGACATGCGCGGTTTCGGCGCTGCAGCCGCGTCGAACTCGTTGATCCTGATCAACGGCCGCCGCATCAACGACCTCGATCTGGTCGCGGTCGATCTCGCGGCCATCCCGCGCGATAGCATCGAGCGCATCGAAATCACGCGCGGCAACAGCGGCGCAGTGCTCTACGGCGACGGCGCGGTCGGCGGAGTGATCAACATCGTGACCAAGTCGGGCGTTGGGCTGCCGACGAAGGCACGGTTCGAGGGTGCATTCGGATCGTTCAGGCAGCGCGAAGGAAACGCGTCGTTCAGCGGATCGAGCGGGCCGTGGTCGGCAAGCGTCTATGGCTTGGCGATGAACTCCGATGGTTACCGAGAGAACAACAATTACAAGCAGCTCAGCGGAGTCGGCGACTTCCGTTACACCGTCCAGGAAGGCAGCGCCTACCTCAATCTGTCGGGTGATGACCAGGACATCGGATTGCCAGGCGCGCGGCGCGTCGATCCCAGAGTCGGGATGAACCAACTCATCACCAACCGGCGCGGTGCGACGACCCCTTACGACTTCGCGGGCAAGCAGGGCGCAAGTGTAACGGGCGGTATCACCCGCATGCTGGCACCGGGCGTCGAGCTGATCGTCGATGGCGGGACGCGAGAGAAAAAGCAGCAGGCGCAGTTCTATTTTGCGACGCCGATGGTCGCGACCCTCAACCCGCTCAGCGCGGTCGATACCACGCTCCAGACGTCGTCGCTGACACCACGTTTCAGGCTCAATGGCATCACCGCCGGCATTCCGTGGAACGCGACAACCGGCATCGATTACTATCTTTCGTCGTACGCATCCGACCGCTCGCAGTTTCTTGGTGCGCTGCCGATCAATCGTTACAACTTGATGCAGTCATCGCTCGGCTACTACTACCAGCACACGGCGTCGGTGCTGCCGACCACCGACCTGTCGGCAGGATTCCGGGGGCAGCGAACGAGCCTGCGCGCGAGCGGCACGTTCAACCCCGATGCTCCAGGAGGGTCGTTCTGCGATCCGTTTTTTGGATGCTTCCCCGCCGGTGTGGCTCCGGTGCCGCTCGATAGCAGTCAGGATAACCGCGCATACCATGTCGGGGCCGAACACCGCTTCACTTCGAACTTCGCCGTGTTCGGCCGCACGGCGCAGAGCTTCCGCGTCCCGAACGTCGATGAGCGCGTCGGCATGGCGACGCCCCTGGGCGTCGATCCTACCAACTTCGATCTGCGAACGCAGAAGTCGCGCGACTATGAAGGCGGCATTCGCATTCACGTCGGGCCGTTTAATATGCAGACGAGCTACTACGACATGCGTTTGACGGATGAGATCCACTTCCGCTTCCTACCGAACTTCGAAAGCAAGAACATCAATCTCGATCCAACCCGCCGCTATGGCAGTGAGACGATGGCAAGCCTGCGGGTCAGCGACCGGCTGCGCTTCAAGGGCGGCTTTGCGTACACGCGAGCGGTGTTCCGCGAAGGCCTGCTGGCTGGCGACGACGTGCCGCTGGTGTCGACTTGGACCGGCAGCGCGGCCGTGTCCTGGGACGTGCTGCCGCAATGGCTGACGTTTGACGGCGTGGTGCGCTACGTCGGCAGCCGGCGGATGGACAACGACCAGCTCAACGTCCAGCCGCTGATTCCGGCGTTCTATCTTGTCGACGTCCGGCTGGGCGGCGAGATCGACCGGTTCTTCTGGTCGTTCTCGGTGCAGAATCTGTTCGACACCAGCTACTTCGACTACGCGGTCGCGAGCCCATTCCCGTTCGGGTTTGACAGCGCGATCGGCGTCTACAATGCGTACCCGCAGCCGGGCCGGACCTACCTGGTGCGGGCAGGCGTGAAATTGCCCTGATGGAAGCGGCCGCAGGCGGCAACGCCGGCCGCTCTACGCCGTCATATTGGCTGCCACATCGCCGGCACCACCTCGTAACCGGTGCCGGATTTCAAGATGAAGCCGGTCGCCGGGAACGGGAAATGGTAACCCGCGACTTGCAGGCGGTCGGCCGCGGCGCGGTCGAGCATGCGCTTGCGATTGTCCACGGCCATCGGGCCGTCCATGTCGAAGATGCCCTGCCATTCCGGATTGCGGGCGAACAGCCACGGATGGTTGGTGGTGTCGCTGAGCACGAGCAGCGACTGGTTGCCTGAGTTGACCGTGAAAGCGGTGTGTCCCGGCGTGTGGCCGTAGGCGGGAATCGTGCCGACGCCCGGCGCCAGCTCCGCGCCGGGCTCGAAGCGCTTCACTTCGCCTGCGATGTCGCGGAAGATGCGGCGCACGTTGAGGAACAGCGGCCGCATCGCTTCGGGCGCCGCGCCCATGTTGGCGTCGTCCATCCAGAACGCCCACTCCGGCGCCGGAACCTGGATCTCCGCATTGGCGAAGACCTTCTTGCCGTCCTTGTCCTTGATGCCGTTGATGTGGTCGGGATGGAAATGCGAGATCGCGATGGTGTCGATCGCTTCGGGTTTCACGCCGGCGGCGGCCAGCGCGCCGGGCATGTGGCCGGTGGTCGGTCCAAGCTGGCCGCCGGTGCCGGTGTCGATCAGGATGAGCTTGGAGCCGGTGTTGACCAGCAGCGCGGTGAACGAGGTCGGGACGATGCCGGGCTGCAGGAATGAATCGCTGAGCGCCTTGTTGACCTGATCGGGGCCGGCATTGCGCACGAACTTCTCGTCGATCTTGCGGAACCAGGTGCCGTCGTAGAGCGCGGTGACCTCGAAGTTGCCGAGCTTCTGACGGTAGACGCCCGGGCTTTGCACTCCGGCGGTCGGCGCCGCGGCCATCGCGGGTGCGGTTGCCAGCGCGGCCGCTGCGGCCGAGCCGGCGAGCCAGTGGCGGCGGCTGATGTCCTGCATTGGAATCCTCCCGAGGTCATGACGGTAGGGAGAATTCTAGTCCATTGCAGAGGCAGGGGTCAGCCGGGCAGGTCGGGGTCCTGCTGTGGATAGACGTGGTTGTACACCACGCGGCCGGCGATCAGGATCGGCGTCGCCAGGAACGCTCCCATCGGCCCCCACATCCAGGCCCAGAACGCGATGCCGAGAAAGATCGACAGCGGATGGATCGAGAGCACCTGCCGGCCGATGATCGCCGGCGCCAGGAATTGTCCTTCGACCAGCGTAAGCGCCATGTAGATGCCGGGCGGCAGCAATGCACCGAGAATGGTCGGATAAGTCATCAGTCCGATCACGAACAGCAGGACGTACATGATCGCGGGCCCGACGTATGGGATGTAGTTCAGCCCGAACGCGAGCGTGCCCCACAGCAGCGGCGCGGGCAGGCCGATCAGATAGGCCATGATGGTCGTGACGACGCCGAGCGACAGGTTGATCGCCGTGACCACAATGAGGTAGCCGCCCAGGTTGTCCTCGATGTCGTTGAGGATCTTCAACGCCCGCAGCCGCGACTCGCGCGACGCGCACCAGTTGAGCGCGTACTTGCGAAACTCGGTGCGGCCGATGATGAAGAAGAACAGGGTGCCGAAGAACAGCACGAGTTGCATCAAGAGCTGGATGGCGGCGGGCGTCACCACCGTCACCACTCCCTCGATGACGCGCGAGTTGCTGACGTCGACACCGCGCCCGCTCAGGCCGAAACCCAGCACGGCCTGCAGCTCGTACAGCGCCGCGAGCGGGCGATCCAGCACGTGCAGCTTCTCCTTGATCGCGGTGCCCAGCTCCGGCGCGCGTCCCATCAGTTCCGTAACGGGAGCCGCCAGCATGATGATGGCGGTATTCAAGGCTCCGATCAGCAACAGCAGGACCACGAGCGCCATCACCCAGTCGGGCACGCCGCGGCTGTTGGTGAAACGGATCACGGGACCGAACGTCATCCCCACCGCGATGGCAGCGAGGACCGGTACCACCAGCTTGCCGGCAAAGAAGAGAAAGACGCCGAACGCCAGGATCGCCATCAAGACGGTGGCGGCCTGCGCGATTGCGCGCCAGAACAGTGCGGCGTCCGGAAGCGGCGAGACATCGCGCGTGTCCAGGGCCAGACCTTCCAGCCATGAGCGCGGTCCGCGTTTCTGCGGCTGGCTGTCCGCGGCTTTCGGATTGTCCGCAGCTTCCGTGGGAGGAATCGAACGAAGGGTGGCCATCAATCCACTCCTTCCGGTCTCCTACAGCCAGACGCCAAGGAATTTCAGCAGCGAAAGAATGCCGATGATGATGACGATGATCCGCACGATCTGTTTGGCACGGCCGTCGATCGGCAGCATGTTGACGAGATACAGAACGAGGACGACGACCAAAAAGGTGATCAGAATGCTGATAAGGGCCGACATGCCGGTATTCCTTTGTTCAAATGCGCGAGGCCGCGAAGCGGCCAGACCTGACGCCGTTTGCGCCCGTGGCTCGGCCCTTCAACGTGTGCCGCTGGTTCCGGTTCCATTTTGGGAACCGGATTGTTCAGAACGAACGGCTCTGGGGTATGGACGCGGTTCGGAAGTTCGTCCGAATACTAGGCGCGGCGCGGCAGGCGCGTCGGCGGCTTGCTCTCGACCTTCTGCGGGTCCTTGATCGGCGGGCCGCGCTTGATGTTGAGCCGCCGCATGTCCTTGGCGTCGAAATCGTCGTCGGTCTTGAAGCCGGCGGCGCGAATGCCGGCAATGGCGCACAGGTCGTCGACCTCGTTGGTGTCGCCGGTGGTGGCGATGGCGCCGATCACTTCGCCTTCGTCGTCGCGGATGAGCTGGCCGCCGCCTTCCAGGAACATCGGGCCGTCCGCCAGATCGAGGAAGGAATCCATGAACAGCGGCTTCTCCTTGGCCTTCTGCAGCACGAGGCGCGACTGCCGGCCCATGGCCAGCGCGGCGTAGGCCTTGCCGTAAGACACTTCGAAGCGCAGCAGCGAGGCGCCGTCCTGCTTCATGGCGCACTTCATCCGCCCGCCGGCGTCGAGCAGCACCGCGGTGAGGGGATAGGCGTTGCGCCGCTTCGCCTCGGCGAAGGTCTCGTTGATGACGGTGACGGCTTGATCCAGCGTGATCGCGCGCATTGTTTTCCCCTCGCTCGGTGCGGAAGCGCGGCGACGATAGCAAACGCGGCCGTGCGCCGGAACCCCGCCGTCAGCGGCGCTTGGCCGGCGCTTTCTTGTCTTCTTTCGGCTTGATGATGTGCGTCACCTGCGGCAGCAGCTCGGCGGCGATCTTGGCATGTGCCTCGGCGGTCAGGTGGATGCGGTCCCACTGGTAATAGTCCGGCGGGAACACCGGGTCATAGACGATCACCAGAATCTTGCGCGCAGAGATCCGCTGCACCATCGCGTCAATGTTGGCGGCGCGCCGCTCCTTGCTGCGGAAGAGACGTCGGTCGTTGCCGCCGGGCTGCAGGATGACGATGTGGGTGCCGTCGGGCACGGCGGCGTCGACGCGCTGCAGCATCCCGGCGGTGGTATCCAGCACGACGCCGGCGTTGACCACGCGGGCATCGTAGCCCGCGGCGCGCAGCATATCCTCTAACTGCTCCGGGTATGCGCGGCGGCCGGTCAAGCCCCAGCCCCAGGTGTTGCTGGCGCCGATCGCGACGATGTTGACGGGCGCGGGCTGCGCGGCGGCTTGCGCTGCCGTCATCAACAGCACGGCAAACGCCGAGGTCAGTGGTGTCAGGAAAAGAGCCGCCATCGCTTGGACCGGACGAGGAATCGATCCCCAAGGTGTCAGTTTACGGATTGCAAAGCAAACCGCCGATTTTGCGGCGTTACCCGGAGCGGTCGGGCCGCAAAGCGTAAATTGGCGGTCACCTCACGCTGGCAGCGGCGCACCGGCTTGTGACAGCTCTCAAGCATGAAATCGCCCAAGGCCGCGACCCTGCCGCCGAACATGCAAAGCAGCTCGCTGTCCGCCGCGTTGCAGACCAGCACGCAGCCGCGAATACGTTTGCAGGCGCAGCGCGTGGCTTCATTGAGATGCACGCCAGCGTCAAGGTGCGACGCTGGGAGGAGTTGGCGCGATTGCTCGGCCTGCAGCCCCCAGCACTTTCAATAATCCCCAAGGGCCTTGCTGATCGCTGGGGCGAGCGGCCTGTGGCAAGCATCGACGGCCACGATATTTATGGGGTGATTGA